>DASVQU010000132.1:0-24469 GCA_036388995.1 Pyrinomonadaceae bacterium
TTGAACGGTTTCGCCGCTCATTGAGGGCTTGTTCGATAATGACCGCAGATTGCAATTAAATTTAAGGAGAAAATGCCCCGAAAGGCGAAACGGAAAGCCGATTTTAATTAATCCGGCGGCGAAAGAGATAAAGCTATGGAATCATTTTATAAACAGACAACCATCGCCTATACGGTGCAGCCGGCAGCGTTTTCAACAAAATTCGATTCGGCTGAAACAATGTTTAATTTACATTACCAAATCGTTTTGCGCGTCGCGGACGAGACAAATTTGATCGAAGAAAAATGGCGCTTGCAGTTTTATAAGTATCTTGCAAACTGCGTCAAAATCTGCGGCGGAAAAGTCGAAACAATCGGCGGCGCACCGGATCATGTGCATCTGCTCATCGTTTTGTGCTCGACCAAAGCTCTGGACGAATTTTTGCGCAAGTTGAAATTGCTTTCGCGCACCTGGGTGCGGCGAAAACTGCAAATTCCGAATTTCGCCTGGCAAAACGGCGGCGAAGCTTTTACCGTCAGCCCGGCGCAGCGCGAGCGAGTCAAAACTTACATTCGAAGGCAGAACGCACATTATCGGCAACCAATCGCACCGGAGAAATTCGCCTAGTGCGGGTGCGACCGCAAATAGTTTCAATCAACAATCAAACCTCTTTTTCTGACTCTGCTTTTGCAGTGGCGGATAAAGCTGCGCGCGGCGTCGCCCGCAATAACGGTTTGGATAATTCAACGATTGGCTGTGCAGCCAATCAAGACCTAAAACTACAAATACAAATAATAAGGAGAAAGTAAATGCAAATCATAAACATACAACACATTATCAGGCTGGTCGTTTTGCTCGGCACCGCCGCCGGTTTAGCGCTCGCCTTCAACACGTCCGCCAGAGCGGGCGACAACAAAGCGCCGGAACTGCCGCCAGCCTGCTCGGAATTGCAAGTACCGGCAGGAAATAAAGTGTCTTTCCGCGTGCACGCGATTGGCGTTCAGGTTTACAGATGGAACGGCGCGAGCTGGGATTTTGTGGCGCCTGTGGCGAATTTATACGCCGACGAAGATTTTCACGGGCAGGTCGGCATTCACTACGCCGGACCGACCTGGGAAAGCAATAGCGGCAGCAAAGTAGTCGCCAAGCGTTTGAAAGGCTGCGACCCAGACCCAACTGCAATTTCCTGGTTGCTGCTCGAAACGGTTTCGAGCGAAGGACCCGGCATTTTCAGAAAAGTAACTTTTATCCAACGAGTGAATACGAGCGGCGGCTTGCGTCCGATGACTCCCGGCTCTTTTATCGGCGAAGAAGCAAGAGTGCCGTACACAACTGAGTACTTCTTCTATCGCGCGCAATAAGACAAATGTGTTGTCCCGAATTTCCGGGACAACACATCTTTCTGAGAACACAAAACAAATAGAAATAAACGGAAAAATAATATGAATAAGCTTAAGCAATACTTATCGTTACCAATCGGACTTTCAATAATATTCTTTGTCGCAGTCTCGGCTTTCGGGCAGAAATCGAGCGAAGCGAAGAATGCAAATGAGAACGCTGCGGCAAATGCCAATGCCGCAAATATCCATACGGTTGATGCCAGACAAAGCGGCGAGTGGAATGTCGGAATTAATCCGACAAAAAACACCGTTCAGCTTGCGAACACAACCTCGAATCCGCTGCCGGTGAAAGTCGTCGAAAGCGGCGCGAGAAGACCGTTTCAAACGCGGATTTCGTTAAATGTCGAATCTGGCGGAGCGCTCGCGTCCGGTTTTTTGCCGATTCCCGCCGGTAAACGATTCGTCATCGAAAACGTCTCGGCAATCGCCCGAACTCCCGCCGGTCTGCGGATGGATATTAATTATTTCACCTATTTTGACGACGATTTCGACGGTATCGCCGACATCAACGACATCACGTTTCATCGGTTCGTGCTGACCGAACAGGGAACTTTTAATAACCAGGCGACGGCGACGGCTAATCATAAGGTTCTGGTATTTGCCGAAGAACAAATCGGACAAGGGCATTACCAGATAGGCGTGCGCGTCACCCTGAGCGGACCCAATACAGCCCACGCGCAAGGACAAATAACTTTTTCCGGTTATCTGGAAGATTTGCCGCCGCAGCAATAGGGTGCAATGACGGTTTCTGCGATTGCCGCGCGTTGTTCTCGTGACAATCGCAGAAACGATTAATCACTTAAATTATATTCAAACAAAAGAGAGGAAATAATATTTATGAATGCAGCAACATTACAAATGACGCCGGAAATGGAAACGTTAAAGACAAAATTGAAAGCGACCTGGATTTCGGGCGATTTCGGTAAAATCGCCGAATCTTTCATCGTTGGAGCAGCCGAATTTGTAGAGAGGTTAAATTTAAAACCGGGAATGCGCGTTTTGGACGTAGCCTGCGGCAACGGCAATCAATCAATTCCGGCTGCCCGCGCGGGAGCGGAAGTGACCGGCGTTGACATTGCCCCAAATTTAGTAGAACAGGCTCGAAAACGGGCGGAAAACGAAAATTTGAAAATTCAATTCGACGAAGGCGATGCGGAAAATCTGCCTTATGCGGACGGTGAATTTGATGTCGTGATGACAATGTTCGGCGCAATGTTTGCGCCGCGCCCCGAACGGGTTTCGGCTGAACTGATTCGCGTTTGTCGTCCGGGCGGAGTAATTGCGATGGGAAATTGGACTCCGGCGGGCTTCGTCGGGCAGATGTTCAAAATTGTCGGCTCGCACGTTTCGCCGCCGAATATGCCTTCGCCTTTGCTTTGGGGCGATGAAACGAAAGTGCAGTTTCGTTTGGGCGACGGAGTTTCAGAAATCAATTTTGAGCGGCGCTTGATTTCATTTGCGTTTCCGTTTGGCGCTGCGGAAACGGTTGAATACTGGCGCGAGTTTTACGGTCCGACGCGCAAAGCCTTTGCCGCACTCGACGCGGACGGACAAGCGGCTTTGCGACGTGATTTGGAAAAATTATGGGCGGAAAACAATCTCGCAACCGACGGCACAACGCGCGTTGAATCGGAATACTTAGAGGTAATTGCAGTTTGCAGCAAATAAGCTTTGAGCAGGGCAAATTACTAAAACTTGCCCTGCTCATTCACTAAACAGAAATTTTTTAACAAAAGGAGAAAAATATGCCGCCGGGAACCATACCTGAACTAACCAGAGAAGAACAGCAAACGCTGGAAAAATTGAAAAAGGTCTGTGCGCTGCACGGTCCGAAAAGCTCCGGACTTAAGCAAAGATGCGCTCTTCTTAAAGTCCAGCAAATTCAAGCATACGAGAGAAAACAAGCGGAGCTGAGAGAGATCGCGCGGGAAAATTTGAATAGGAGAAGACAAGAGGCGCTCACCTACGTGGGAGCGAGGATAAATAAAATTCAAAATGAGGGAATATTGCTTTCTAACGCTTTGCAGCAAGCCAGCGGAGAATACGATGTGATTCTCGGTTCAAAAGCTAAAGAGCCAATTTTGGGTGATATTGTCTTGGGGTTAACTCTTGTTGTTTTGCCCGATCTCAAAGTGGTCGCCAGAGCAATCAAGGGATTTACATCAGGTCGCACAGCCAACTTGTCGCAAGTCAAGCTCGGCGCTTCAATAGATGACAATTGGGCGATACTCGGAGCGGAGCTGGAGAAAAAGACGCAGCAATTAGCCGCTTCAAATGGAAAATTCATTCGATTCGGAGAGTATCTGGACAGTAAATCGAAAGATACTATCGAGGCAATCAAAAACCCGCTCGGCGCAAACGCCAATGTTGATTCGGCGAGCCAAAAAAGGCTCGCCGCTTTTAAAGCAAAAAATCAGATACTGACGCTTTTAATAAAGTCTATTGAAACGAGGCTTGTTTTAGTGACTTTTCTCGAACCGATACTTTACAAATTTATTTTGTGGTATGAAGGCGAAGACCTTTTGTCTTTCGTCAAAAGATTATTTGAAATTATCGGTTTTGACGGCGACATTGTTTACGATGGCAAAGCCTTCGATTTGTTTTCAGACCTGATTTTGTACGATATGCTCAGGGCGTATGTAAAACAGTATTTTGTCGTCAACGCATATTCGAGCGAGACTGTGAATGATCATCGAAAGGTGGATGAAAGTCAGGTTGAAGGATTGGATTCAGCCCAAAGAAAAATGATTTATCAGAGATTCGGGAAAGTAAAGTGGAACGATTCATCCCGTCCTCCGGTTAATAATTATCTCGACCTTTTAAAGAAATGGGGCGGAACTTTCAAAAATGACATTATTTGGGTTGCTCCGTAACGGATTTTTGAAATTTGAAAACAGCGGGAAAAAGCCAGTTTTGAATTTATGAAAAACACTACTGCTTTTTCCCGCGAATCAAGCGTTTATTTAAATCCCCCATTCGCAAAATTTTTGAGGCGCAATTGAAAGCGGTGCGATGCGCTTCAAATCGGAATATCCTGAAATTATCGCCTTTACTAGACTCGTTTAAATCTCTGATTTAAACTCGATGTTACTGATGGAGCAATAGTTCCAATTAACATTCCACTTATGCGAACAATGAAATATACAATCTGGCAGGACGGCGAATTTTTCATCGGTTTCTGGAATGAATATCCAGATTATCAAACGCAGGGATATTCAAAAGAAGAATTACTCGAAAACCTCAAAAGTTTGCTCGAAGACCTCGAATCAGGTGAAGTTCCCTACGTCAGGAAAGTCGAAGAAATGGTTTTAGCTAATTAATGCTTTTTTGAAATCTTAAATTTTATTTGTTAAAAAAAGCCGCTTTCATTCGAGAGTGGCTTTTTTGTATTTGCAGTCGAATTGCCGTCAGTTTGCGAAAGTCCGGCAAAACTTTCAAAAACCCATTTACAATTATAAAAACCGCGAGATGTGTTTTGACTCAATTATGAAACGACGCGATTTGATTAAAAAATTAGAAGAAATGGGCTGCATTTTCGCGCGTCACGGCGGGAAACACGATTGGTACACAAATCCGAAAACCAAACAACCGCAGCCCGTTCCGCGACATAATGAAATTAACGAAATGACGGCAAAAAACATTATCAAAAAATTGGAAAACAAATAGCTCGCTAGACTCGTTTAACTCTGTGATTTAAACTCAAAATTATGGATGAAGCAGTAGTTCCAAATTCAATTCGTTGTCGTTATTGCGGTCAGCGCAATCAGGTTAAAACCAATGGAAACGCGGGCGGGGGAAACGCGGTTTGCGGAAAATGCCGTTTGCCGCTTTCCGACGCGCCGCATAAAAAATTCGCGGATTTAAACAAACACGATTATGTTCACCCGGAAGACAGCCGCGCGCTCGCCGCTTTGCGCGCGATTCCCGGCATTGATTCGGCTTTAAAGAAATTGCTCGCCGTGACGGGCGAATCGGCGATTCGCGTTTCGTTTATGGCTTCGGCGGTCAAAGTCACGCCGCTGCAATGTCCCGATTTATACGCTAAATTACAAATCGCCTGCACGACGCTCGGCGTTGATATGCCGGAGCTTTACGTGCAGCAAAGCCCGATTGTCAACGCTTTTACCGGCGGAGTCGAAAAGCCGATTATCGTTTTGCATTCGTCTTTGATTGAAAGATTGACCGACGAAGAAGTTTTGGCGGTCGTCGCGCACGAAGTCGGGCATATTCACGCCGAACACGTTCTTTATTTGACTGCCGCCCGCCTTATCGAAGCGCTCGCAACAGTGGCGCTCGCGGCGACTCCGGTTGTCGGAATTGTCAAAGATTTGATTACGGCTTCGATGCGCGGCGCATTGCTCGCCTGGGCGCGTCGGGCGGAATTGTCCTGTGACCGCGCCGCTCTGCTCGTCACGCAGGATGCAAACGTCATCGGGCGGACGATGATGAAATTATGCGGCGGAACTTTCGCGTCGAAAGTTGATTACGAGCTGTTCCTCGAACAAGCACGCGAATTTCAAGCCAATTACGATAAAAAACAGCTCGACCGTTTTTGGGCAGACATTATTTCATCGGGAATGACGCACCCGTTTCCGGTCTGGCGCGTAGCGGAAATCTTAAAATGGGTTGAAGGCGGCGAATATCAAAGTCTGATGAACCGCGCGAGGTAAAACAAATAAATCGTAAAAAGTAAATCGTGAATCGTGACTGGAAAATTACGATTCACGATTTACTTTTTACGATTCACCAATGAACGATTTACTAAATTCCTGAATTAAGGTAATAAAGATGGAAAAGGAAATTCGCGGTTTCCTTTTTCAAAACGATGGCAAACCAGTCGCAATCAGCCGCCGCCAGTTTAAACCAAAACGCAAAGATTCATATCGCCGCAGTTGTTTTTCTGGTGGCGATTGTTTGTTTGTCGGCGGCTCTCGCGCTAGCCTTTGCTGGAGGCAGTTTAACGGCGTTGCAGCGCTGGCTGCTGACGGTTTTTCTGATTGTGTTTCCGATTGCCGGACTTGCTTCGTCGGTTTGGCTGATCTTGCGTCATTACAAAAAGCTCGCGCTCGTTGCCAGCGAAGACGATTTTTCGTGGACGACAATGACGCCCGAACAGCAGCGCCGCAAATTAAACCTCGAAGTCGCCCGCATCAAACAGGAAACATCAGAGGACGAAAATCTTCATCAGCTTTATGTTTCGCTCGAAGATTTGGCTTTGCGGCAAGTCGAAGCGGAAAATCAAATGCCGCTTCTCCGCCATATTGTTTTGGAAGGCGTACCGTTTGACGGCGTGACAATCAAAGACGGGCGGGTTTTCTGCGTCGAAGTCACGTTCTTGGTCGTGCCGGATTTGCCGCAGGAAAAGGTTGACGCGCTGCTCGATAAAGTCGAATACGCCGCCCGCCGCGTACGTCAAAAAGTCCCGGCGATGCGCGTCCGGCTGTTGCTCGCTCTCGTCACCAGATTAAATCAGCAAGCCGAAAACCGTCTGCGCGCGTCGCTTGCGGAAAAATTCTCGCTCACGCCGGTTGATGTTGACGTGCGCTTTTTGCCGCACGATTCTCTCCAAAAAACTTTTATTGCGGAATAGCATCGGCGGTTAAAACCGGCTTTTCGTAGGGTGGAACATCAACGCCGTAACCGGGAATGCGGATGCAGGCGGCAAAATGATTCGGCGTGATTTCTTTTAATTCCGGCTCGATTTCCGCGCATTCTTTGATCGCAAACGGACAGCGCGTGCGAAAACGGCAGCCCGATGGCGGATTGATCGGCGTCGGCACGTCGCCTTTTAAAATAATTCGGTCGCGTTTTATTTTCGGATCGGGAACGGGAATCGCCGACAAAAGTGCCTGCGTGTAAGGCATCAGCGGATTGGCGTAAAGCCCCGCGGCGGGCGCGATTTCGACGATTTTCCCCAGATACATCACCGCGACGCGCTGCGAAATATGCTCGACGACCGCCAAACCGTGCGAGATAAAAAGATAAGTCAAACCGAATTCGGCTTGTAAATCCTGCAAAAGATTGACGACCTGCGCCTGAACGGAAACATCGAGGGCGGAAACCGGCTCGTCGCAAATAATCAATTTCGGATTCAACGCAAGCGCCCGCGCAATTCCCAAACGCTGTCGCTGCCCGCCCGAAAATTCGTGCGGATAACGATACATATAATCCGGGTTTAAACCTACTTTTTCCAAAAGTTCGGCGACGCGCGCTTTCTGTTCGTTTTTGCCGCCGATGCCGTGAATCTTTAACGGTTCGGAAACGATTGAAAGAATAGTCAGGCGCGGATTGAGCGAAGCGTACGGGTCTTGAAAAATAATCTGCATTTCGCGCCGCAGTTTTTGTAAACCGGTTTTGCTCGTTTTTAAAATATTTTCGCCTTCAAACAAAACCTCTCCGGCGGTCGGTTCCTGAAGGCGCAAAATATTGCGCCCGACGGTTGATTTGCCGCAGCCCGATTCGCCGACCAAGCCGAGAGTTTCGCCCGCCAAAATATCAAACGAAACGCCGTCAACGGCTTTGACCACATCGTCGCTGCCTTGAATCGGGAAATGCTTGACGAGATTGCGAACCTCGACCAGTGCTTTTTTTGCAGTTTTTGCCGCTGCCGCGTTATCTACCATTTTTCTTTGATTTCATAACTTTTAAATTTGGAAAATTAATTTTCAAATAAATCTGCCGAAGCGTCAGCTTGCAGTTGATTGAATCCAAAATCAGCACGTCTTCCGGCTTTTCATAAATTATCAGCGACCATTTATTGTCGGATTCGCGGTGGAAATGCTCGACTCGCATTCTGTTTTGCGAAACCAAAATGTAATCGCGCAATGACGAAATCTTAAAATAATCTTCGGCTTTTTCCCCTCTATCCCGTTTTTCAGTTGATTTTGAAAGAACCTCGAAAATGACAAGCGGATTTATCAGCGTCTCGATTTCGCCGGATGTTTCAACATCAATTTCTCCGCAGGCGACGGCGACATCAGGATAAACGAAATGCGTTTCCCGAACCCGCACTCGAAAATCGGAAATGTGCACCTCGCAATCGCTATCGCGCAATTGTAGATTTAATTCGGTAGAAATATTTGTGTTAGCGAGACTGTGATTGCGTTTGACGCCAGCCATCGCAAAAATTTCGCCGTCCATATATTCGTGTTTGATTTTGGATTTTTCCTCAAACGCCAAATATTCTTCAACGGTCATCAAACGCTCTTTGGTTAATGCTTGTGCCATCATTTTTTTTCCTCAACCTTCGGATTTTCGTACAAAACGCACCGTGCCGCCGCGCGGTTTTCAACGTTGTAAAGCGGCATCGGATCGTGCGTGCAGCGCTCGTGAACGTGCGGGCAGCGCGGCGCGAAATGGCAGCCCGGCGGCAGATTTGTCGGCGACGGAACGATTCCTTCGATTGTTTCCAGACGTTTGTTTCGTGTTACGCCTTCCATCGTCAGTTTCGGGACGCTTCGCAAAAGACCTTGCGTGTACGGATGTTTCGGACGCTCAAAAATTTCATCAACGCCGGATTCTTCGACAATTCGCCCCGTGTACATCACGCACACGCGGTCGGCGACTTCGGCGACGACGCCCAAATCGTGCGTGATGAGCAAAACGGCGAGTCGGCGGGTTTTTCGCAAATTATCAATCAAATCGAGTATCTGCGCCTGAATCGTTACGTCGAGCGCGGTCGTCGGTTCGTCCGCGATTAGCAGTTCCGGGTCGCAAGCTAAAGCCATCGCAATCATTACGCGCTGGCGCATCCCGCCCGAAAGTTGGTGCGGATAATCGTCAACGCGCCGCGCCGGGTCTGGAATGGAGACTTCGCGCATCGCTTCGACCGCCGCTTCGTACGCCTGTTTGCGCGACAAACCGCGATGCAGCCGGAGAGCTTCGGCAATCTGTTCGCCGACCGTGTAAACAGGATTGAGCGATGTCATCGGGTCCTGGAAAATCATCGAAATGTCGTCGCCGCGAATCTGCCGCATCCGCTCATCGCTGAGCTTTAAAAGATTTTCGGCTTTTTCGTAATTTGCGCCTTGAAACCAAACCTCGCCGCCGACAATTTTTCCGGGCGCGGCAATCAGCCGCATAATCGAAAGCGCGGTGATTGATTTCCCGCAGCCGGATTCGCCGACAAGTCCGAGCAATTCGCCCGCTTCTAGATGAAAGCTGACATCATTGACGGCTTTAACCGTCCCGGCGCGCGTCGGAAAATGGGTTTCTAAATTTTTAACTTCCAATAAACGAGACATTTTAGATTGAGTTTAAAACCGGCAAACTTTTATTTCGTCGTTTTTAATGTTATCAAAGAATTTTTAGACTTGTGTAAATTCCGCTGCTCAAAAGAATGCCTCGAATCGTTTTATTAAGTGACACGCATAACTGCAACGAACAAATCAGCGTTCCCGACGGCGATATTCTGATTCATGCGGGTGACGCGACAAATCGCGGGCAGGTTGATGAAATCGCCGCTTTCAACGAATGGTTTTCCGGCTTTCCGCACAAACACAAAATCTTTGTCGCCGGAAATCACGATTGGCTATTTGAAACGCGCCCGAAATATGCTCAAAGTCTTCTGGCGGAAAACGTCGTTTATTTACAGGATTCGGCGGTCGAAATTTTAGGCTTAAAAATTTACGGCTCGCCCTGGCAGCCGCGTTTTTTTGATTGGGCATTTAATTTAAATCGCGGCGGCGAGATGGCGGAAAAATGGAAATTGATTCCGAACGAAGTTGATATTTTAATCACGCACGGTCCGCCGTTCGGAATTTTGGACGAAACGCCGCGCGGCGATTTCGCGGGCTGCGAAGAATTGCGGAAAAGAGTCGAAGAAATACGCCCGGAGCTTCACGTTTTCGGGCATATTCATTTCGGTTATGGTGAGACGGAAAAATTCGGCGTGCGATTTGTCAACGCTTCAAACTGCGACGAAGATTATTTGCCGACGAATCCGCCGATTGTCGTTGATTTGTAAAAATTGATAATCACATTTAATTCTCTGTGACTTCTCTTTGTACTCTGTGGTGAGATTTATCTTGAAAAAAATCACCACAGAGAGCACAGAGAAGTCACAGAGGAAGCACGGAGAAATTTTTCGGGCATAAATTGCCAAACTGAGCTTTTTAGGAAATGGAAACCGAAGTTTCACTGTCAAAAGTCGAAAACCGTGAGTTGGCTTTAAAGCCGACTGCCGAAGAACTCGCCGTTTTAAACCGGACGGAGCGCGCAGGTTTTTGGCTCACTGAAAAAATGAATCACGGCGCGTGGAAACGTTTGATGACGTTTTTTCAGCGTCATATCGGTTCTTTGTGGATTTATCTGGCGACATACAATTTGATGAATGTTTACAGGCTGGAAAATTTCGAGAAAACCGATGTTGAAAAACCGGTTTTGCTCGTCGCCAATCACCGCTCGTTTTTCGATATGTACACGGTTTCGTCCGTGCTTTTCCGGCGAACGAAACGCCCGATGACTTTGTTTTTTCCGGTTCGCGCCAAATTTTTTTACACTTCGCCGCTCGGCTGGTTCGTTAATTTTGTGATGGGCTGGTTTTCGATGTACCCGCCGTTTTTCCGCGAAGAAAAGGACGCCAAAAAACGCGAGTTCGACAAATTCTCTCTGCGCCAACTGATTGATTTAGCTGCGCGCGGGCGAGGACACATCATCGGTTTTCACCCGGAAGGGAAACGAAACAAAGACGCCTCAACGCCTTACGAGTTTCTGCCCGCGCAGCCCGGAATCGGCAAAGTAATTATGGCGGCGCGTCCGCAAGTCGTCCCGGTTTTCATCGCCGGACTCGGAAACGATTTGCCGAAACAGGTTTTAGGAAACTGGTTCGGCGGCGAAAAAGTGAGAATTTATTTCGGCGAGCCGCTCGATTTATCCGAGTTTTACGCCAAAACAGACCGCCTTCGCACGCACAAAGAAATCGCGGATTTTTTGATGAGTAAAATCGGCGAGTTAGCAGAACAAGATAAAAAATCGAATGGCTCTTAATTGCGGCAAGCTATACCGAATTTGAATTTTATACCGCAGATTTGCGGTTGCTTTGTCATAAATGCTGCAAATCTTCGGTACAATCATTGTTCAGTTGCTTCATCTTGAACACGCAGAGTTTGATTACCTATACGAGCGAAAGATTACGGAGGATATATAAATGGCTGAATTTGTTACTTGTAAACATTGTGACGAAACTGGAACTTGTAAGAATCGTTTAGACGGGAGTAGTTGCGCCCGTTGTAGAGCCTACTGGGTTAGCGCGATTAAAAACTACCAACCGCAAGAGACTGAATCAGGTCTTGTATGTTCTGTATGTTGGGGCAAAGGAGTTACTGAACCGACAAGTACGAAGTGGCAAAACAGATTTACTCCTATTTTGGCAAGCGTCTTTGTCGTATTTGCTTTTGTGCTAATTGCGGGGTTCGGCATTTGGGCTGAAGTCGGTAGTTTCGATAAAGTTTTAGTATTCGCAAGCACCTTAATTGGAAGCATCACTGGGTATTATTTCGGCGGAGAGAGAGCAGCAGGCAGAGAAGTTGCTACCATCAAAAAAATTCCTATTGAAAAGCCGAATGCGGGTTCACTTAATCCCGCAAATCAAAGTCAGTTAGCTGGAGCTAATATAGCAAGTGGGGAGCCGAAAACAACGCCGTAACTGAACAATTCAATAGACGTGAGGCAAAAACAGCGACTTTTTCATCACGTTGCCTTTTGTTCTTTTGCCTGTCCGTTGCCGGTTTTTGCCCACGTCGTCTCAATCGTTATGTGCTTCAGGCTTTCTAGGCAATGCTTGACTTAACACACTAATTTCAAACTTTTTCTCTTTGACCAAACTCTAAATGTCGTATTTACGGTCTACTAAATCACGCGCTCCGGTTAAAACGTTTTTAGAGGAAAAGTTGATGCTTATTTTTTTTAAGTCCGGTTTCTCAAGTCTTTTTTTACTGCTTATTTTTTTGTTTGTCGTTAATGATATTTTTGCTAATGCGCCCGGTAATTCTTGCGGCGGTATCGGCGGCACTATCAGAACGCAGGATGCAGTGATTCCGCAGCGTGGCGGCGGAACATTAAACGCTAAGATTTTCGCGCCCGATGCGGCTTTGCAAACCGCGCCTTGTCCATTGATTACTATGCTGCCCGGCGGCGGCGCGGAAATTACGAGCGTTGAGTGGGCGGCGCGGCTTCTTGCTGCTAACGGCTACGTTGTTATTATCACCAAACCGCAGACCGGCGGGAGTCTCAACGATTACAACACAGCGGCAATCAGCGGAATTGATTATTTAGTTTCAAATGCCAATCCTTATTTGAGTAACACAGACACGGATGCCGTCGGCGCGGCTGGCTGGTCTCTGGGCGCGAGAATTTTGACTCGCACACAAGAGCAGGACACGCGCATCTCGGCAATTGTCGAATGGGATAATTTAGCCGTCAGCGAAGCCGGAGATTTGGGTTCGCCCGCGTGCACCAATCAGCCAGCGACTTTAAGAACGCCGCGCGTTCCGGCACTTGGTCAGGCTTCCGACACTTGCATTGACGGGCGTGCTCCCGATGCAAAGAAAACCGGGTTTAATCGTTGGAGACAATTTGGACAGCCGGTAATGCAAATCGTTTTTCGCGGCTCAAATCACTTTTGGTGGAGCGCGGCGGCGGGTGATGTGCAGCATAATTTAACGCATTATTATACGCAGAACTGGTTTGACCGTTGGCTCAAAGGAGACTTAACTGCCACGAGCAAACTTTTATCGCGCACTGTGAATAGCTATCCGCTTGAAACTTTGCTCAGTCAAGCTTTTAATTCCGGCGCGTTTTTCGACGGCTACAACTGCGATGATGTTCGAACAAACTGCCAGCAATCTAATCAAACGGTGACAATCGGCGGAAGAGTCACCGATTCAAACGGGCGCGGCATTGCCAATGCTCGCGTTGTTTTAACGGGCGATTATCTTTCCGCGCCGCGTTATGTATTAACCAATCCGCTCGGTTATTACAGGTTCGTTAATGTTCCGGTTTATTTCGGTTATCAAATTACAGTCTCCGCCAAGAATCAGGGCTTCGCGCAATCATCGGTTGCTTTGACCGTTATTGGTGATACAGCGAACTTGAATTTTACGAGTAACCAATAAAGACCGACATTTACCTCTCGGCAGCCTATTGCGGGTTTTTGCAAATTTCAGCTTAAACTTTAAAAACGCAAATTAGAATACAGTCTTTATCTTAGCTTCATTGACTTTAAAGCGGAAAACAAGCTAAACAAAACGAGTATGAAAAAATGCATTGTCGTTTTGTTTTCGTTTGTACTCTCGGCGGCTTGTTCGTTTCAGGTCGGGCAGCGCGAAAACGCGACTGTTGATTCGGCTGCGAGCGCAAACGCGGTTCGGCAGGAAAATAAAAACAATCGGGCTTCCGCGAATACTGAGAATAAAAACGGGGAAACCGTTAAACAATCAATCAACCCGCGCGGCGGACAAACGATTGACGGGCAGATTAAATCCGATTGTTTAAAAAACCGGCGCGGAGACAAAGTGCCGGACGCCAAACAAACTTTTGTGATGGATTTCGAGCCGTTCCGCGACGCCTGTTTTATCACTTTTCACGATGCCGAATATACAAATCCGCCGCTCGGTTCCGAGTTTCACGTTTACCGCGACGGGAAACCGATTTTTGAGTTTCCGAGTCAATTAAACGGCGGTACTTGCTGGGTCGAAGCCGTTTCGTTTGTTGATTTGAACGAAGACGAATTAAAAGACATTATTGTTGCCGGAATGTGCGGCGCAAAGGCTGGACCTTACAGCGAAAATATTGTTTACGCGAACACCGGCGACGGTTTTAGAACAAACGAGGACGCCAATTATAAGCTCGCGGATTTTAAACGAATTAAGGAAATCGAAAATTTTGTCAGACGCAACCGGCAGCTTTTCTTCAAATAAAACGGATTCGAGCCTGCCTTTAATCATCGTCAACCCGACGAGCGCGGGCGGCGACACCGCACGAATCTGGGCGAAAACCGCCTCGGAAGTTCACCGGCGTTTCGGTGCGTTTGCGGTCGAATTTACCCGCGCTCCCGGACACGGCAAACAAATCGCGCTCGAAGCGGCGAAACAAGGGCGCTCGCTGATTGTCGCCTGCGGCGGCGACGGGACGATTAACGAAGTCGCCAACGGAATTTTGGAATCGGGCGAATCTGCTGAATTAGGCATTTTGCCTTCCGGCACGGGCGGCGATTTTCGGCGCACTTTTAATATTTCAACTAATGCGGCGCAAGCCGCCGCCGATTTAAAAAACGGGAAAACCGAAACGATTGATGTCGGGCGCGTGACGTTTGCTGATGAAAATGACGAAACCGTTTCGCGTTATTTTTTAGGCGTCGCTTCGTTCGGAATCAGCACGTCGGTCATCAATCGCGTCAAAGCCGACAAGCCTTTTGCGTGGCTGCCGCGCGCAATTTCGGGGCGCGCCGGTTTTGCGTGGTCAACTTTGCAGACGACGCTTGAAATGAAATACACGCGGGCGCTCGTCACGCTCGACGAAGGGCGCGAGCGCGAAGTTTCCATCGTTAATTTTTGCATCGCAAACGCCCGTTATTTCGGAGGCGGAATGAAAATCGCACCCGACGCGCGGCTCGATGACGGTTTGTTTGACGTGGTGATGATCGGCGAAATCTCTTCAGCCAAAATTCTGGCAAATTCTTACAAGCTTTATGCCGGAACGCATTCGGATGTGGCGGAAGTTCATCACGCTCACGCCCAAAAAGTTGTTATCAAGCCAATGGCAGACGAGAAAATCCGGTTTGAAACCGACGGCGAATTACCCGGATTTTTACCCGCCGTTTTTGAAATCGTGCCGAGAGCCTTGAAAATAAGAATCCCGAAAAAATAAAAAGGCTGGAAAGCTCCATTTGAAACTTTCCAGCCAAAAATCGCGCCTTCGCCGATTAGGAATTTAGTAGGTTCTTAATTCTCCAACCGGACGGTCGCCCGCTAATCCGAACTGCTGAGATCTGAAGGTTAAAAAGTTCGGGGATTCTAACCAATAAAAGGTGTTATTGGATGGGCGATAAACGGCTATATCGTATTTGCTGTCACCGCCGAAGTCGCCCGCAATTGCAATATCGCGTGTTGCTGAAGCGCCTGGAATTCCGAAGTTTCGGGCTACGAAGCCGGTGCCGCCGTTTTCACGGATATACCAGTTTCCATCTCCCCCGCCAGCTCCCCGCCAAACTGCAAAGTCTATTCTGGTATCGCCGAGAAAATCGCCAATGACGTAAAAGTCGGTGTTAAACTCGCCCCAAGTAAACGAGCTAATCTGTTGCCCGGTTACGCTATCGCCCCAAATATAAGTATCAGCACCGTTTGCATTCTGTCGAAGAACAACCAGATCCGCGCGACCATCGCCGGTAAAATCGCCCCCAGACATCGGAACGTCATCTGTATCCTGACCAGTTTGGGCACCGAAGGCGACCGAGCGCAGAGTGTTGGTCGAACTTGCCTGGTAGCTCCAGAGCCATTGACCGTTGACACGGCGAATCGTTGTCGGGTCGTCTCTGCCGTCTCCGTCATAGTCAGCGGTATAGCTGTGGCTTCTTGAGTTGCCAGGGAAATCATTGGCAGTGCCGAAAGGCAGAACATTAAGCGAGACTGGATTTGTATTGCGGATGAAGAAACGGCTTTCTCCGGCGGTCGCGCTAGGTCTCCACACCGCAATATCGGCACGATTATCGGCATCAAAATAACCGGGCGTCAAATAGTCTGTAGCGCTCAATCCCCAAAAAACGGTTTCCTGCTGTCCTGTACCGCCGTTATTTAAAACTCTCCAAATGATGTTCGTTCCTGTGTTGTTGTAAACGGCGAACGAGCTT
This sequence comes from Pyrinomonadaceae bacterium, assembly GCA_036388995.1. GTDB lineage: Bacteria > Acidobacteriota > Blastocatellia > Pyrinomonadales > Pyrinomonadaceae > JALZCH01. Next base: position 16,225 of record DASVQU010000132.1, read on the forward strand.
TTGCCCGAACCGAAATAATCGAAGAACGGTTTCGCCGCAACCGGCGGGGCTGTTGCGGTCGTAATGTCAAGCGCGGCTGCGGATACGGAACCCACATCCTGATTGCAGCCGTCGGTAATACGGAGCGTCCAGGTACCGTTAGCCTGCGCCGGGGTCAAACCGGCGAAAGCTGCGTTTAAGCTTGTCACAGTTCCGCCACTCGCCGAACCGCCGATGGTCGTCGTGCGGTAGTTGCCACTTGGAATGTCTGTGTCCTGGTCAACCGCTGCAGCCGCTTGCCAGAATGTCGGCGAAGCCGGCGCGGCATCACTGAAAACGTATGTCCCGCCAAGCTCTGAACCATCGCCGAAAATAGCGTTCCCTATTGTGCCGGTAGAGCCAACATAACCAAAAAGAACAAACCCATTACCACCCGTCGGCGGAATAAGCCTTGCGACTAGGTCGCCTACATACGTATGCTCCGCCGTGATGCTGACGCTTAAAGATTGAACGTTTCCGGTTAAACCCGAAACCGCAAACTGCACGTTTAGCGGAGGACCCGGAGTTTGACAGGGGGCGGTTGGGTCTGTGTTTGGATTATCGGGAATTGGACCGACTCCAGTTCCGTTAAAAGTCACTTGAGGCGATGCCAAAACCGGCATGGTTGAAGCAATAAAAAATGCCAGGCTCAACAGCGCGGCGACTCCGAATTTGTACGAATTTTTCAAAAGTTTAAAACTTTGGTCAAAAGGCTGTGTGTTCATTACGCTCCTCATAATTTATGTAATTCCTTTTTCCGAATTACTGCTCGAACTTTGTTTTTCGCGGGCTGTATTTCACAGTGCAGCAAGGTTTGAGTTTTTGCGTTTCAAGGAGAAACCGCAAATCTCCGTTGTGAATAACAACTCTGTTTTTGCTCGGAAAATAAAAGCAAAATTGGCGTTAAATTAGAACTAATCGCGTTTTCTGTCAATCGTTACCGGTATTTTGGCAAAAAGCGATTATTCTTTATTTCCGCCGAACATTCCGCCCAGATTGCCGAGCATTCCTCCGGCTTGATCCATCATTCCGCTCGAACTGCTTTCGCCGCCTTGCACCGCGCCGTCCAACGCACCGGCAACCGGAGCCGGAAGACGTTCTTTCAAAAATCCGATCACGGTTTCGGCGGCTGTGCGCGCCTGTTCCTGGGAAAGCCCGGTTCTTTCGGCGACGCGGTTGACCAGTTCATCAAGCATTTGGCAAATATTCTCCTAATTGATTGAAATAAAAACGAGAGAGAATCAATGATTATGCCAATTGCCGAACGAAGTCAATAGTTTTTGTCAAACAAGAGTTAAATCGAGTCTTTTGCGGTTTAATTCGGTGAAAAACGAAAAGCACGACCGCAAAGGACGCGAAGGTTTTACGCAAAGGACGCAAAAAAGATTTATTTTATTTTTGTCGTCTGCTTTACATTGCAATCGTTCTCTCGATTAGAAACAATTTTCAATAAATATTGACGATTCGCCGCGCTTGTCTGACAATCTGGTTGAATGCCGGTTTTGCTGATTTTTATTGATGGGCTTGGAATCGGGCGACGCGACGAGCAGACAAATCCGTTGGCAAATTTGACTGCTGCCGAGCCGCTCACCGTTTTTCAAGACGGAAACGAGCCGGTTTATCGCGACGGAATTTTAATCCGGACTGATCCGCGACTCGGTGTCGAAGGCAGACCGCAAAGCGCATCCGGGCAGACGACGATTTTGACGGGTTTTAACGCGCCGGGCTTTTTGGGCTATCACAAACAAGGTTTTCCAAACGCGGCGATGCGCGAGATTATTGCCGAACGCTCGATATTTTTGCAGCTCGAAGATTTAGGAATCGAACCGAACACATTCGCCAACGCTTACACGCCGCAGTTTTTTGAAGAAGAACCGCGCTGGAAATCCGCCACGACCTGCGCCGTCGAAGCCTCGACCGTCCGTTTTAAAACGCTCGACGATTTAAAACGCGGCGAAGCCGTTTTTCACGATTTCACGAACCGGCAATTGCGGGAACGCGGGTTCGATTTTCCGCTGCAAACAGCGGAAATGGCGGCGCAATCGTTAGCGCGGCTCGCTGCGAAAAATCGTTTCACGCTTTACGAGCATTTTTTAACCGACAAAATCGGACACGCCCAGGATTGGACGGCAGCGCGCGGGCATCTGCCGGAATTAGCAAAATTCGTTCGCAGGGTTTTGGATGAAATCGATTTAAAAGAAACCACCGTTTTGCTGACGAGCGATCACGGCAATATCGAAGATTTATCAATCAAAAATCACACTTTAAACGACGTGCCGACGCTTCTGTGGGGACGAGAAAAAGAATTCTGCGCCGCCCGAATCCGCACATTGGCTGACATTACACCCGCGATTGTCGAAATTTTGAAAAATGAACGAATTTCCTAAAAACGACCGCCGCGAGATTTTCGGTTGGGTGATGTACGACTGGGCGAACTCGGCTTTTTTGACGACCGTCATCAGCGTTCTCGCCGGACCGTATTTAACCGCGCTGGCGCAAAACGCGCTCGGCGACGAAAACGGCACAATTCTCGATCTGGGATGGTTCGGAGCGGTCACCGCCAAATCGCTGTTTCCGTTTGCCATCTCGCTTTCGGTTTTCGGGCAGGTTTTCCTGCTCCCGTTTTTGGGCGCAATTGCCGATTACACGCACTTGAAAAAAACATTTATGATGTTTTTCTGCGCGGTCGGCGTTCTCGCGGGCAGCGCTTTGTTTTTTATCGAAGGCAATCTTTATCTGCTCGGCAGCTTGCTGATTATAGTTTCAAATCTGGCAATGGGCGGTACGCTCGTTTTTTACAACGCTTTCTTGGGCGACATTTGCACCGACGATCAGCGCGATAAAGTTTCGAGCCGCGGATTTGCCGTCGGTTATCTCGGCGGCTTTTTAATGTTGGTTTTTAATTTGCTGCTGTTAAATAACGCCGGAAATCTCGGCATCTCGCAAGGTTTCGCCGTCCGTTTGTCGTTTCTAATCGCCGCGCTCTGGTGGGGCGGATTCGCTTTAATCGCTTTTGCGCTGCTCAAACAGCGCGGCGCATCAAGACAGACAGCGAAAAAAGAAAATTACGTTTTTCTCGCCTTTCGAGAACTCGCCATCACTTTTAAAGATTTATACAAATTGCGGCAAACCGCGCGTTTTCTCATTGCTTATCTGCTTTACAACGACGGAATTCAAACCGTGATTAACGTTTCTTCGCTGTTTCTCGCGCAGGAATTATTCGAATCGCGCGGCATTCCGGCTGACAATGTTTTTTTGCTGATGATTTTTCTGCTCGCGCAATTTATGGCAATGGTCGGCAGCTTTGCTTTTGAATTTTTGGCAAGAAAAATCGGCGCTAAATATTCGATTTTAGTTTCGCTCGTCATCTGGGCGGCAATTGTCATTTACGCTTATGCGGTTTTAAATACGACTGCCGAAGCGTGGATTATGGGCACGGCAATCGGCTTTGTTTTGGGCGGCTCGCAGGCGCTTTCGCGCTCGCTTTTTTCCCGAATGATTCCAGAAGGCAGGGAATCTGCGTTCTTTTCGATTTACGAGATCTCAGAACGCGGAACTTCGTGGATCGGACCGCTCGTTTTCGGCGCGGTCGCGGCGGCGACAAATTCTTATCGCCAGGCAATTCTGGCGCTCATCGCATTTTTCATCATCGGAATGATTCTGCTTTTTCTGACCGATACCGACAAAGCCGTCGCGCAAGCGAAAGAAGCAATTTGAAAACCTTGCTATCGTTTTACCGTTATTTTTTCTCGGCGGGAAATTATCGCTCTAAAAATTATTTTTTTGTATTTGTTTGAACGCAACCTTTAACGGTTTCAATCGTAACTAAACCTCAAGAAATACCGATTATGAAACGGATAATCCAAGCCCAATGAAAATTTACCGCATTTTGTTGATTCTATTTTTTATTTGCAAAATTACCGTTGCAGCGCAAAACGATTTGGCTCTGAATGAAGTTGTCGCCGCCGAAAAAGCGTTTGCGGCGATGGCGGCGGAGAAAGGAACCAATCCGGCATTTGTCGAATACGCCGCGCCGGAAGGTTTGGTTTTTAATCAAAAGCCGGTCAACGCTCGCGATTTTTACGGAAAACGCCCGGCAAATTCTTCACTGTTGGCTTGGTCCCCGAACTTTGCGGGAATTTCTTCGACCGGAGAATTTGGATTTACGACCGGAAACTGGTCGTTTCATCCGAAAGGCAAAACCGACGCGCCGACGGCTTTCGGTGAATTTGCCACCGTTTGGAAACGGCAACCGGACGGAAAATATAAATTTGTCGTTGATACGGGAATCCAGCACGCCAAATACGAAACCGAAATTGTTCCGCAAACGCCTTTTCTTGCGGGCAAAGCCGATAAAAAATCGGATTCGCAAAACTGGCAAAAGTTGGAAAACGATTTTGCAGATTCACTCAAAAAAAACGGCTTAGTAAAAACTTACGACAAACTTTTGGCGGAAAATTCGCGGCTGCTGCGTGAAAATCATTTTCCGTTTGTCGGCAGAAAAGAAGCTCTGCGAGCCGTTTCGATAGAAAAATATTCTTTAAGCTCAAAACCGATTAACGGCGAGCTTTCCGGCGATTTTGCCTACGCTTACGGCGAATACGAATTAACGGATTCGACAAATAAAACCGAACGCGGATATTATTTGCGCGTCTGGAAGCACACCGGGAAAGGCTGGCAAATTGCGCTTGACGTGCTGCATCCGGCGCCGCCAGCCAAAAATTAAAATCTCTGCGGCTTTGCTTTCTCCGCATCGTTTGCGTGAAAATTGTAATTCCGCCCGGCGAGGCGCGAATTGAGAAAAGTGAATCCGCAAAAAACAAAAGAAGTTTCAAATTGTTTCGCCCAAACGGTCGAATTATTGCGGCTCGAAGCTGCGGCAATCGAGCAAGCCGCCAACCGTTTGGAAAAAGAAACGATTGAGCGGGCAATTGGCTTGCTGATTGATTGTCGCGGCAAAGTCGTCGTGCTGGGCGTCGGAAAATCCGGCATCATCGGGCAGAAAATCGCGCAAACGCTGACCAGCACCGGAACGGTGGCGATATTCGTTCATCCTTCGGACGCGATGCACGGCGGTCTGGGCGTTATTACAAGCGGAGACGTTGCAATCGCTCTTTCAAACAGCGGCGAAACGGACGAGATTTTACAGCTTTTGCCCGCTTTAAAATCCAGACAAGTTTCGATTATCGCTATCATCGGAAACATTGATTCGACTCTGGCGCGCAATGCGGAAATCGTTTTGGACGCTTCGGTTGACAAAGAAGCCTGCCCGCTCAATCTCGCGCCGACCGCTTCGACAACGGTCGCGCTGGCAATCGGCGACGCGCTGGCGATGGCTCTGATGCAGTGCAAAAACTGGACGGCGGAAGATTTTGCGGCGAATCATCCGGCTGGGCGTTTGGGCAAGCGTTTGAGCGTTCGCGTCCGGGATTTAATGCGCGAAAGCCCGAATGTTTCGCCCGCCGCAAATTGGCTCGAAGTCGTTTCGGAAATCAGCCGATTCGCGCTCGGCGCTGTCAATGTCGTTGACGACCAAAACCAACTTGTCGGCATCATAACCGACGGCGATTTACGCCGGACGGTTGAGCGAATCGAACCGGAAGATTTGAGAAAATTGACCGCCGCCGAAATGATGACCGACAAACCGATTGTCGCAAAGCCGCCGATGCTCGCTTTTGACGCTTTGCAATTAATGGAGAACCGCCCGCGTCAAATCGCGGTTTTGCCCGTTGTCGGCGAAAACGGCGAAGCAATCGGTTTGCTCAGATTGCACGACATCGTTCGCGCCGGATTGTAAAGGAGATTTATGAAAAGAAAATTGCTTTTTGTTTTTGCGATTCTTTTATTTTCAAGCGGTTTTGCCCGCGCACAAAACCCGCCTGAAATAACCGTCACGCTCAGCGAGCAGTTTTTGAACTCTTTTCTCGACGCGGTTTTTACCAATCTCGACACGCCGACTTTTCAACTGTCCAAAGCCGAAAATCCAAATCCCAAAATCGAAAAAGTAAAATTTGAAAAAGTAAAATGCGTCGAATCAATCACTTTGCAGCGCGAAATGAACGGCGTTCGAACTTCGGTGAGAATTGCGGACGGAAAAATTCTCGCGCCGCTCGCTTTCACCGGCAATTACGACATCCCGTTTGTTGGCTGCACAAATTTTAAAGGCTGGGCTGAAGCGGATTTGAATATCGAATACGACGCTGCCAAACAAACGCTGTTCGGGCGCGTGAAAGTAAACAAAGTTGATCTAAACGGCGTTCCGGGAATTGCGAGCGGCGTGGTCGGCAAGTTTGTGCAAGGCTCGATTGACAAAAAAGTAAATCCGCTCGAAATTCTCAAAGCGGAGCAGATTTCAGCGATTGTTCCGGTGCAATATGCCAAAGGCGCAATCAAGCTAAAAGCGACGAATATGCGAACCGAAGTCGTCGGAAACGCTCTCAACGTCCGCGTCGCTTTTGAATTCTCCAAAGCTCAATGAGGCTCATCATAAAAAGGTTTATCCGAAAAGAATCGTTGACAGCAAATTATTTGTCGAGTGAAGGATGACGCACGCCCACAGCGATTGAGCGCGTTTGAACAAAAATCCCAGCAGCAATCCGAGAAACAGTATTTCCGCCATCGCCATCATTTTATCGGGCAAAAGCGGCGCTTTGCCGATGATAATCCAGCCCGGAAAATGAATTGCGACGAAAAGAATCGCCGTCAACAGATTTGCAATCCAGAAACTCATAAACCGCTCAAACGCTTGCAGCAGAAAACCGCGAAATGCGATTTCTTCGATCAGCGTCGCTACTGTCAGCGCGGTAAACCACGCTTCGAGCGGTACGGGCTTCGGATTGATGCTGCCGGTTGCCAATAAAATTCTCGCTAACACGAGCATTGCGTAAACGATACTCGCACTGATTCCCCACAAAATCCCGCTTCTGATGTTTTTATCGAGCTTTAGAAAAGAAATCGGTTTTTCGCCGATAACGAATTTTAGAAGAAGAAAAACGGGCGCAACAAAAATGCAAATGCGAATAAATTCGTTGAGAAATATTCGCGCCGGAAGATTTCCGATGCCGACAACCGATGTGTAAACGGTCGAAACATAAGCCGTCCACAGCCCGAAAATCAGCCCGACATATACAACCGCACAAAAGAAAAACACACTATTAAAAGAATAAACCTTTGCTAAATACCCTTTATCATTCATAGGGAAATCAGAATTTGATATTTCAAGCAAATTTGTTTTTGTATTGCGGCAAAAGGCGCGAATGCTCGCGCCTTTTAATTGAAATTATCGCATTTAGCTCTTCGTGTTAAGGCTTTTCAATTTCCATTGAATTGCCGGTTTGGTGATCTTCGATTTGAAATTTCATAAAATCGTGAATTGCCGCTAACGCCTCAGCATTTTTTGTCGAAAGGCGGACTCGCGCGCCGCTTTCTAATTCCTCATATTCGTAATTTATTTCTTTGGTAAGCCGCTGCATAACGGGAACTCCCGGCGGCGTTTTGCCGTGCGTCAGAAACGGAGCCTCGAAATTTCCAGCCGGAAAGGCTTGAGAAATATGCCGGAGATGCTTCCTGATTTGCTCTACACTTTCCTTGTCGTCCGCGTTGTTCGCTCGCACTTCAATCGCGCCGCCATTTGTTAAGAGGCGAAAACGATGCGTCGTTTTTGTGTGCGAAAACCCCATTGCGTTGTCACCGCGTTCATTGACTTCCGCGTGATGCCGGTCGTGATTTTTTTTGTCATGCTGCTTCGCTTGTTGGGAAAAACAAGCTGTGCCGGAAAAAATGACTGACAAAATCAAAAGGCTCATTCCTGAACGAATGCTAAATTTCATATCACTCCTTATTACTTTGTTTTTTTTGCAGAGAACGATAACGAAATTTGGAATTTTTGGTTGTTTGCACGCCGGAAATAGTTTCGAGCAAAAGAGCGGAATCACCGTTTGTAGTTTCGGCTAACCTTGCGTCCCAATCTTTGGTAATTGCCTGAAGCGTTTGCCGCAAGACGAGCATTTCCTTGATATGTCGTTCCAATTCGGCAAGCTTTGCGGCAGCCAAATCGCGCGCCGCCCGGCACGGCGGACTGCCCTTGTCGCGTTCGCGAAAGAGACGAGCCAGCTCGTCGAGCGTAAATCCGATGGCAAGCGCGCGGCGCACCGTTTGCACTCGTTCGAGCGTTTCAGCCGGATACAAACGGTAACCATTCGCAGCCCGCTTTGGACGAGCAATCACG
>DASVQU010000133.1:0-27590 GCA_036388995.1 Pyrinomonadaceae bacterium
CAATAATCGAAGTTTTTGCCAAGAAAGTTATTGAAAAAATTAGTGAAGACCAAATTATTTACGAAACGGGAGCAAAACTTTACGATTTAGTTTGGAAAGACGGAAAATTCACTATTAAGAAATAAACAAATCCAATTTTGGATTTGTGTGCCAAATGTGTGCGAACTTAAGTAAACTCAAATAAACTATAGGGAACTAAATGAAACTCAAAAATCCCTAAACCATAACAGAAATAAACTTTAGATAACTCAGATAAACTTAAATAAAGTGGGTATTTAATTCTGCAAAACCTTTATTCATCGGTTCGATTCCGATCGCCGCCTCCAATAAATACGGGCGTTGGCGCCAGCCGCGTGCTGGTTCAAAGCGGCAAAATCTTCAACCAGAACCGGAGATGCAGTAAGTGATTCGATAATTTTCTCAAAAAGAAATTTGTGTAAACGGAAAATCTTTTGCAATTGGTAATGATTGAAAATTCCTTTTCCCTCAATCAAAAAATTCCAACAAGTTTTTTTGATAAGTGCTGCTAAGGGTTAATTCCTCACCGTTTGATAAAATAATCCGGTAATCTCCATTCACAGGCTGCCGCAATTCTTTGATGAAATTCAGGTTTATGATCGTCGATCGGTGGACGCGGCGGAAAAGCTCCGGATCGAGCTGTTGCTCGATGTAACCGATGGCGTCACGGCGCAGATATGATTGAGCGCCTACGTGCAGGCGCACGTAATTTTTTTCGGCGGCAACCCACTCTATTTCTTCTATTTTGACGAGAAACAAGCGTCCGTCCTGACGGATGGAAATGTGTTTGCGATAATTCGCGCTTCGTTCGAGGCGACCGACAATTTCCGGCAAATCCGGCGAAGCAGAAGTTTTCACTGCGAGCCTCGCCCGCGCCTTTTGGAGCGCAATCTCAAAACGTTTCTGGTCGAAAGGCTTGAGCAAGTAATCAACTGCGTGAGAATCAAAGGCGGCAAGACCGTAATCGGCGTAAGCGGTCACGAAAATAACAAGCGGCAGGGGGTTATTAACTTGACTGTTAATAATCGATAAGCCGTCCATTTCCGGCATCTGCACGTCCAAAAACATTAAATCCGGCGAACCGATTTCAATCGCGGCGAGGGCTTCTTCCCCGTTGGCGCATTCTGCAACGATTTCCACATCCGAAAAATTTGACAGTAGCGTGCTTATTCTCTCGCGCGCTAGCGGTTCGTCGTCAACGATCAGTACTTTCATGTTAAGGTCTTTTACTGCTGAATTATTTCTTTGTTCGTTTCAAAAGGAATTTCCAGCTTCACAATCAAACCTTGAATTGCGCCGTTGGCTATTTCTATTTGTTGATTGTCGCCGTAGAGATTAAACAAGCGAGAGCGGGTGTTAGCCAGCCCGATGCCGCCGTTGCCTGACTTTCCGTTTTGCAAACCGGGACCGTCATCTTCGACTTCCAGCTGCAGTTTTTCGCCAACTCGCTGCGCCCGAATACTGATTTTTCCCGGACGGATCTGACGGCTGATGCCGTGCTTGATAGCGTTTTCGACGATCGGCTGCAAAATCAGATTCGGCACGCGCGCCTGCAAGGTTTCCGGTTCGACCTGTCTTTCCAATCTGAGCCGATCGCCGAAACGAATGCTTTCGATTTCAAGATAGCGATCAATGAAATTCATTTCTTCGGCGAGCGTGACAACCTGCTCGCCCGAATTTTCTAGCGTCAAACGCAGAAAATCGCCGAGACGCGCGACCATTTCGTCTGCCGCGCGAGTGTCTTTGTGCAACAGTGTTGAAATCGAATTCAACGTATTAAAGAGAAAATGCGGGTGAAGCTGCATCTTCAGCGCTGAAAGCTGCGAAGCGGCGAGTGCGGAATTCAGCTCTGCGTTTTTTACCTTCAGCTCTGCGTTTTCTAATTGTTCCGCTTGAAACCGCCGCGAATAATCACGCGCCGTGAGAAAGCTTAAAATTAAAAAATACATTGAAGTGGAAACCAGCCAATTTGAAAAAAAGAATGTTTGCATGGCGTCTAAATAATGGCTGTATTGCGGCGGTGAAAAGTTGTGATACAGGTAAAAAGAAAAAGTATACAAAACAACATGCGCGAGGACGAAGAAAAGAGCGGCTGCCAAATGAATCGGAAGCCTCCTGAGCCAGTTATCGCATTCGATGCGAAATCGAGCCGCAAACCAATTGATGGCGGGAATCAAAATAGCCCAGTCATAAATAATTGATTGCCAGAGAAAACTAATTCCCAAACTCGGCGGTTTTTCGGGGCGCAGCTGAATCTGTGAAAAATACACCAGCACTGAAAAAAAGAGCGCAATCAAGATCGTGATGCCGATGTATGAAATGATTTGCCGCCATTTTAATTTTCGTATCATTTAAAGCTCCGAAAAATAACCCTCGTTCATTTTCAATTATAAACATAGTTAATTTTGCATTTTGAATTTAACTTTAATTATAAAGCTTTAAAGTTTTATTGTAGTTTTCAAGCAGATCTCTCCAAATCTGTTCCGCTTTTGTGCTCGGACATTCGCAACTGTATTATTACCGCCGAATACTCCCTCGTTATAGAGAAAAGTGATGTGAAGTTACATTTCCAGTTTGAAGCGGCAAAGATGAAGGACAAAATCAGAAAACTCTTTTGTTTCAGACTGAAATTAGTAAAGTCGTGAATCTCCTTTGTTTGCTCGTAAAAACACAATTGATTTTTTCGACAACAGCCGTTGTTTTGAAAAGCATGTAAATCAAAATCGGCTTTCTTCACGACTAATGATAACGAGCTGTACCCGGTATCAGCACTTTAAACCAAAACGATAAAACATCTACTAGCAAATCAGCCCAAAAGCGTTAGTACCGTCACGACTTAAACTTTTGCGAATTGCCATTCGTAATAAACGAACGAGAATGCAAGCCTTGAGAATTAAAACGATAATTGTTGACGACGAACCCCTAGCGCGTGAAAGGATTAGTCAGTTGCTGAGTAAGGAATCAGAAATCGAAATCGTTGCCGAATGCGGTGACGGGCTCGCAGCGATTTCTGCGATAAATGAGCACCAGACCGACTTGTTGTTTCTTGACGTGCAGATGCCGGAGGTAAGCGGTTTTGACGTTTTGCGCGAATTAAATGAGGAAACGATGCCCGCCGTCATTTTTGTGACCGCTTTCGATCAATATACGGTTAAAGCCTTTGACGCTCACGCTATAGATTATCTTTTGAAACCGTTCAGCGAGGAGCGGTTTCGGCAAGCTATCAGCCGCGCCCATCAGCATTTACAACCAAAATCCGAAAACAATTACGGACAACACCTTTCGCGGCTGCTCGATCATTTCAATTTAAACAAAGGATTTCTTGAGCGTTTAATCGTCAGTCATAAAAATCGGTTAATTTTAGTTCCCGTTCACGATGTAGATTGGATTGAATCCTACGGAAATTATTTAAAAATTCATGCGGGCAATAAAACATATCTTTTGCGCCAGACGATGAACGAACTGGCGGCGCGGATAGACCCGGAAAAAATCATTCGCATTCATCGTGCGACGCTGGTCAACGTCGAACGCATTAAAGAATTTCAACCGATGTTCGGCGGGCTGTACACAGTAGTTCTGCGCGACGGCACGGAACTTACCTTAAGCCGCAATTACCGCAAGTCGGTTTTGGGAAAGTTTGAAGTTTAATTCTCTTACACTATACATGTCATTATTTGGAGCCGCTCAAAGCGCAAAAATCAGTTTCTGCTTCGCTACAAAAAATTAAAAAAAGCAATCGAATCGACTCTGCCGATGATTTTGTCTCGTCTGTTTTTTAGACGAGGCTGGCGCCTTTTAGTATCTTTCCGAAAATCAATTAAAAACTTCGTCCCGCATTAACCATTCGCGGTCAAGGAAAATTTACCTCATATCACAAAATCAATTCGATTCTTAGATTTTTCTACTACAGTTGGCTTACCTGCCAAGGCTTTTAGTACAAACGATGCGATCTGCGTAAAAAAGCCGGGCACGTCTTTATAACAGGAAATTAAACAAACAATGTCACGCAAAGAAAACAAATCTGTTTCGTGTTTTTTTCGAAAATGGGAAGTTGACGATGAAAGAAATTCGCATCTGCCGATTCCTCAAACCGTCGAGCAAAAAAGAGTCGAACACGAAATGACCGAGATCGCCGAGAAAACGTCCAGACAGCTCGGCATCAGTCGCCGCCAAGGTTCACGGTGTTGACGTCAAGGCAAAACTCAGTGCGATTCCGACCGATTACGTTACGAAATTAAAGGCGAAATACCACGCCGAAAACTATCAGCCGTCGAACACCCAATACGGCTGGGTGAGGGGAAGATGATGAAAACTTACAAGAATGGATTTAGAAAACTGTCGGCAAAAATTTCAAATAATCGTTTGTCAAAAACAGCAATTGCGGCTTTTTTCGGATGGCAATTGGTTCTTTCTCCTTTTGCTGCATTGGCTCAACGAGTTTTACCGGAAAAAGTTCTGGTGATTAAAAATGTTGCCCTTATTGATGCGGTAAACCCGCAGGTTCAGCCGAATAAAACTATTGTCGTTGAAGGTGACCGAATTAAGGCAATCGGGGATGCGAACAAACTTTCAATTCCGGCAAAAGCGGTCGTCATCAACGGAAAGGGAAAATATTTGATTCCGGGCTTGTGGGACTCTCACGTCCATTTAAACGGTAAAGAGATTTTCCTGCCGCTGTTTATCGCCAATGGCGTGACGAGCGTCAGAGAAATGGGCGGTGATTTTCAAAATCTTAAACAGATGCGCGAGCAGGTCGCAAAGGGGCAATTAGTAGGACCGAAAATCAAAACGGCTGGAACGATCCTCGAAAGCGAAAAATGGATGACATGGGTCGTTGATATTTCAAAAAAAAATGGTGATCTAGGAATACTTCAGGACGTTTCCACAAGAATCGGCGTTTCCAATCCCGAACACGCTAAAGAAGCTGTCAAAAAACTTGCCGAGGAAGGAGTGGATTTAATCAAGGTCAGAAATCACCAAACGCCTGAAACATTTCTGGCAATCGTAGCCGAGGCTAAGAAATATGGGCTTCGCGTCGCCGCGCACGCTCCCCCGATGGATCTGGCAGTGGCTTCTGCCGCCGGCATGGGAAGCATCGAACACACCGATTCATCTCTCTCAATGAAAGATCAGGACGTGAAAAAAATTGCCCGGTCTTTCGCGCAAAACGGCACCTGGTATGCGCCGACTTTTGTTTCCGGAATCAATGTGAGATTAACTCCCAAGGAAACTTTGCTCGAGTCTTTAAATGACGTCGAAGGAAAATTAGATAGGCGCAGCCTTTACATGCCGCTTGCGATTCTTCAAAGCTGGAAAAAGTCGATCGAAAGGCTAAAGCCCAACGCAGCCTGGGAGGCGCAGACTAAAAGAGGAATTAGCGAATTCCGCATTATGCAAAAGGAAGGAGTCGGGGTTTTAGCCGGAACTGATTACGGGGGGCTCCTGATTTATCCGGGATTCAGCCTGCACGACGAACTCCAAATGCTGGTTAAGGAAGGGGGCTTAACTCCTTTCGAAGCCCTGCAAGCGGCGACTAAAAACCCGCCTTATTTTTTCAATTTGCAAAACGAAATCGGAACGATTGAACCAGGGAAAATCGCGGATCTGGTTCTTTTGGAGGCAAATCCGCTGGAGAGTATATCGAATACCAAAAAGATCGCGGGAGTTGTTCAAAACGGCAAATACTTCTCTCAAACGGATTTGGAGAAGCTTTTGAAAGTAGTCAAAGAGCAGATAACAACGGAAAACGAGCAAAGGAAAACAAAATAATCGAGGAGACAGTTTTTATGAAAAATTTACGCGCAAGATCGCAACAATTTACCAGCAACCTAAAACTACGACGACATCCGGCGATGAGTTGTTTAATCGGACTTTTCGTTTTTTGCGCTTTCGTTGCCGCCGAAGAAACCGGCTGGAATTTTGCAGACAATCCGGTCAGAGCGCGAGCCGCGCAAAAAGCAATTACGGGAACTTGGACTGCAGGAGTAAAAGACGGAAAAATTTCGCTGAATGTGGTCACCCAGCCGGATAACGGCTTCTTCGGGACGACCATTCGCCTTTCACCCGCCGAATTAGATGGATTACCGGCGGAAGCGTTAATGGCAGCCGCAAAAACCGGCGTCAACTTCAAATTGGCGCGCGAAGCCGGGACGATTCCGTTTGATGGATATTTTCAAGAAGGCAAGGGAAAGGGAAATTGGACGTTTGTTTCAAACCAAAATTTTATCTCGGCAATGCGCGGTCGCGGTTACGATAACATCTCGGAAAAGGAATTGTTTATCGCGGCTGTCAAGAATCTCAACGCCAAGCTCATCGAAGACTTAAAAAACGCGGGCTTCAACGGTTTGTCGTTTCAGGAATTGCTCAACGCGGCGATGTTCGACCTCACCCCGGAGTTCATCAACGCGTGGCGAGCGGCGGGATTCGACAATCTTTCGTTCCACAGATTATCGCAACTCGCCTTGCACCGAGTTACGCCTGCATACATCGGCGAAATGAAAACCGCCGGATACGAAAATCTAACTCTGGACCAATTAACCGAAGCTCGAATGTTCGGATTGGACAGCCGATTTGTGAAGGAAGCGGAAACGCTCGGTTTCGGACGCCCGTCGTTCCATACGGCGGTTAGAATGCTAACTTTCAATGTGACTCCAGAATTTGTCCGAAATTGGCGTTCAGCCGGGTTTGACGACGTTTCGCTCGAAGACTTTATCCATCTGGCGACGCACAATGTCACGCCGAAATTTCTGAACGAGATAAAGGCGGAAGGCTTTCCGCAAATCACTCCGCGCGAAGCAGCCTGGCTGAAAATACTCGGAGTTAATCGAGATTTTATCCGGCGCGTCAAAGCCGAAGGATTTCCTGCCGTAACGCTGCAACAACTCGGCGAACTTCGTCTCGGTAAGCATTCAAAAATGAAAACTTCAAATAAAAAACAATGAAAACTTCAAAGAAACTGTTTAGAAAACGGCTGTCTTTGTCGAAATAGAAAATCAGATACAGTCAAGAGCCGATTAAATTTTATTTTTGAATTAACAATGAGCATTTTTACTAAATTTCATAAAACTGCAGTGAGTTTTCTACTTCTCGTTCTGACTATTTCGACTTTTGCACAGAGCAAAGCTTTCGACACTTCGCAAATGGATACGTCGATTGAAGCCTGTGACGATTTTTACTCGTACGCGAACGGCACGTGGCTTAAAACCGCGCAAATTCCGGGAGACCGGGCTCGTTACGGTACTTTTGATATACTCAGGGAAAGAAATCAAAACATTCTGCGGGACATCATCGAAGCAGCGTCGAAAAACACGAAAGCCGTGCGCGGGTCGAACGAGCATATGATCGGCGATTTTTACGCTTCGTGTATGGACGAAGCGGCGATTGAAGCCGCCGGTTTGAAGCCGATTGAGCCATATCTAAAACACATTGAACGAATCAAAACCAAGCGCGACGTGCAAAACGTGATCACGATTTTGCACAAAGACGTGATGCCCGCCGTTTTCTATTTCGGCGCGAACATTGACCAGAAAAACAGTTCGATGAACATTGCCGCTCTCTGGCAGGCTGGTCTGAGTCTGCCGAACCGCGATTATTATACGAACGAAAAACATAAGGAAATTTTGGGCAAATACGCCGCGCATGTCGAAAGAATGTTCGTGCTTTTGGGCGACGACGCGGAACAGGCGAAAGCGAACGCCGCAACCGTTTTGAAGATTCAAACACGCCTGGCGCAAAGCTCGAAAACGCCGCTCGAAATGCGCGATGTGGACAAAAATTACAACAAGATTTCAATTGGGGATTTGCAAAAGCTCACGCCGGATTTCGACTGGAACGCTTATTTCAAAGAGCGCGGCGCGCCCGCCTTCAACGAAATCAATGCCGGTCAACCCAAGTTTTTCGAGGAATTCAACCGGATGCTTTCCGATGTTCCCGTCAATGATTGGAAAACTTATCTCCGCTGGATGACGGTTTTTAACGCCTCGGCATACGCTCTGCCGAAACGATTCGCCGACGAAAATTTCGATTTTTACAGCCGCACTCTGCGCGGCGTGAAGGAGCCACAGCCGCGCTGGAAACGCTGTGTCGGCGACACGGATGTGATATTGGGCGAAGCGGTCGGCGCGGAATACGTCAAAAAGAATTTCAAGCCGGAGGCGAAAAAACGGATGAACGAGATAATTGACCATCTGTTTGCCGTTTACCGCGAACGCATCGGCAAACTCGATTGGATGAGCCAGGAAACCAAAGAAAAAGCCTTGGTCAAGCTGAACGCCATCCGGCGCAAAATCGGTTACGACGAAAACCCGCTCGGATATGCGGGACTGAAGATTGATCGCCATTCCTTCTGGGGCAATCTAACTCGCGCTGGTCAACTCGACGCTCAGAGAGGCTTGGCAGACATCGGCAAGCCATTTGATAAAAACCGCTGGCGCATGACGCCGCAGACGGTCAACGCCGGATATTCGGCGGTCGTCAACGACATCCATTTTCCCGCCGCAATGTTGCAGCCACCGTTTTTCGATTTCGCGGTTGACGATGCCATCAATTACGGCGGAATCGGTTTTACCATCGGTCACGAAATCACCCACGGTTTCGACAATCGCGGAAGTAAATACGACGGCGATGGCAATTTAAAGGCGTGGTGGCTGCCCGAAGACCGTCAAAAGTTCGAGGAAAAGGCGGCATGTGTAATCCAACAGTACGCCGCTTACGAAGTTTTGCCGGGAGTAAAAATGAACGGGGAATTAACGCTGCCCGAAAACATAGCCGATCTTGGCGGGCTTTCAATTGCTTACGACGCTTTCAAAAAAGCGCTGGCAAAAAATCCGCAATCCAGGATTGACGGCTTCACGCCGGAACAGAGGTTTTTCCTAAGCTACGCGCGCACGTTCGCCGCCAAAATAACCGACGAAGCCGCCAAAGTACAAACGCAAAACGACCCACATTCGCTCGGACGTTTTCGCGTCAACGGAGTTTTGTCTAATATGCCGGAATTTGCCGAAGCCTTCGGCTGCAAAAGTGGCAAACGGATGGTGCGCGAGAATCGCTGCCGAATTTGGTAATTGTCGTAGCGGGAAACACTTCATAACTCGGCTAAAAAATAATCATAAAGTGAAATTATAAAAATAATGAAAAGCCTAAATTACATCGCTTTTATTGCGATTTTAATGATCTTCGGCTGCCTTTCCGCTCCAGGACAGAACAATACTCAAAACAACAAGGAAACGGTTTCGCATTCAGCAGCCGTCGTTCCGCTGGTCGATCATCACAAGCATTTGTTTAGTCCAAACATCGCGGAGCGCGACCGGAATCCTTTCCTTCCGGCTATTCAGGTTCCGGCTGATCTGGCTCGCCTGCTGAGCGAAAGGACAGTACGATTTAACGACCCGAAGACCATCGGCGATCTCTACACGGAAAACGCCATCCTGAACGATTCGCGCGTGACCGCCTGGTTTCAAGGGCGCAGCAAAATCGCCAATTTTATAATCTCCCGCTTTCGAGCAAGCTATGAAATCATGCCAGTTTCATACAGTGCGGACGGCTCGCGCGGATACATCGCCGGTTACATTACACGGGGCGGCAATCGCCTGGCGCACGTTCATCTTTCGGTGGAAAAAGGCGCGGACGGATTTTGGCGGATTGCCGCCGAGTCAATCGGGTTTCCGACTCCGTATGAAGGCGACCCGCCCGTTACGGCAGAGCGAGTCGTTAAGGAACTTGACGAAGCGGGAATCAAGAAAGCGGTGGTGCTTTCGGTGGCGTATCAGTGGGGCAACCCGGACAAAATGCGCGCCGAGAACAACTGGGTTGCCGAGCAGTCTGCGCTCTACCCGGATCGTTTGATTCCTTTTTTTAGCTTCAACCCGCTCACTGAATACGGGCTCGAAGAACTCGAACGATGTGCGAAGAACCCGCGCTTCAAAGGGATAAAACTTCATTTCGGCAGTTCGAGAGTGGACATCAGAAAGCCCGAACACGCCGAGAAACTACGGCAGGTTTTCCGCGCGGCGAATAAACACCGGCTCCCGATAATCGTTCATCTGTGGCGCATCGGCGATTACGAAGAAAAGGGCAATGAAGATGCCAAGGTTTTCCTCGAAAAGATCCTACCGGAAGCACCGGATATTACGATACAAATCGCGCATATGGCAGGCGGCGGGCGCATCACGGAATCGGCGCTGGCTGTCTTCGCCGATGCGATTGCCGCGAAAGATCCGCGAACGAAAAATCTCTATTTCGACGTAACGACAATGGTTGACGCCAGCAGCCCGGCTCCGCGCTTGCGGCGTGACGCCGATTGGCTGCGAAAGATCGGACTCGAAAGAATTTTGTGGGGCAGTGACCAAAGCTTTGATAATCCGACGGGAAAACAATGGCTCTTTTTCCGCGCCTTGATGCCGCTGACCGAAGCCGAATTAAAGCAGATTGCAAACAATGTCGCACCTTATCTGCGCTAATAAAGCGGCAACAGGCGATTATTTTTTATCAAAGCCTTTTACCTTTTCCGTAAGCGTTTCTAAGTTATCCGAAATTTTAACAGCAATTTTCAATAAAGAGATGAAACTTAAATCCTATAATATTTTAACCTTATTCTTGCTCATTTTCCTGCTTTTCAATTGGTCAAACGCCAATCCGAAAACCGGGCAGACGATCATCGAAGGCGCGAAAGGAAAAAAAATTGACAATCTGATGAGCGCTTACGAACAAGCTGGCATTTTGAGCGGCACAATTCTCGTCGCCGAAAAAGGGAAAGTTATTTACAAACGCAGTTTCGGATACGCGCACGCCGAATTCAAAGTATCGAATGCGGCAGACACGAAATTCAGAATCGCTTCAGTGTCGAAATCGGTTGTGGCGATTTTGGTGATGAAATTCATCGAGCAAGGCAAAATATCGCTCGACGCGCGGGTTTCGGATTACCTGCCGAATTTTCGCAAAGACGGAAATAAAATCACCGTTCGGCATCTTCTTTCACACACCAGCGGTCTGCCGGGAGGCATGGGCAACTTGGACGGTCGTGAGATGCGCGATCCCGTGTCGCGGGAAGAATTGATGAAACCGTCCGCCGAGAATCCGCTCGAATTCGAGCCGGGAACTAAAATGCGTTACGGCGGCGCAAGTTATGTCGTGCTGGCGATGATCGTCGAAAAAATTACCGGAAAGCCATACGGCGAGGTTTTGCGCGAGATGATTTTCGAGCCGCTCGGAATGCGCGACACCGGCATCGAGGACGCCGCCGGAACTGTTGAAATGCCGCCGAATGCGAGAATGCGCGTTAAAAATCCGAGTCCGGTCATCGAACGGTTGGCGACCGGCTATGTCAAAACGCCGACCGGGTACATACGCGCGCCCTATATGGATATGTCGCGGGCGAATGTCAGTGCGGCGATGCATTCGACCGTCGAAGATTTATTTCGGCTCGACCGAGCCGTTTCCGACGATAAATTTTTTTCAAAACAATCGCGCGAATTGATGTTCGCGCCCGTTTTGGAAGATACGGCGCTCGGCTGGAACGTGCGAAACGTCGCCTTTGAAGATTTGCAAAAACCGCTTCTGAGAATTTTCCCTGAAGATCCGCTGCGTTCCGCGCCCGCCGATTTGAAAATGATTTACAAAGGGGGCGATCTATGGGGTTTTACGAGCTTTTGGACGCTCCTGCCGGAAGAAGATCATACGATCATCATCCTTCTCAACGGCGGCAACATTTATTTCAACACCAACGCCGTGCGAATAACGCAGGGCATCATCAACATTCTTTACGACCAGCCTTATTCGACGCCGGGTAAACACAGCAAAACCAAGTCGTAAATTCAAAAGAAAATCGAATGAATAACAACCTGTTTAACAAAAGTTTTTAGTTTAAGAGAAATAATAAATATTAATACCGGAGGACAAAAATGAAACGCGCAAAAGCTATGAATAAATCAGTTATTTTTCTAACACTTGTTACTCTAATTCTCAATTCGACGGCAGTTTATCCGATTATCATTCGCCACGACCGAAGCGACGCGGATTACCGAAAACTCGGCGAGCGTTACCGCGACGCCTGCGTCGACGTGGCGGGGGCGACCGGAACCCTCGTCGCGCCGCGCTGGGTTTTAACGGCTGCGCACGTGGTTGGAAAACTGCTCCCCGGACAACCAGAGTACGATAACTCCGTATTGCCGAAAGCTAAGATTGGAGGGCGCGATTACGCGATTGATAAAATCGTGCAGCATCCTTATTGGGGGAAGCCTCGAACCGCCAACGACTTGGCACTGGTGCGGCTCGCCGAGCCGATCAAGGGGATCAAACCGACCAGACTTTACCTCGGAAAAGACGAGGTTGGTAAGGTCGTCACTATCGCCGGTCGGGGCACAACCGGAAACGGTAAGGATGGGACGAAAGGAATTGATGGGATTCTGCGCGGCGCCAACGACCGCGTCGAAACGGCGGACGAGCGATGGATCACATTTACATTTGACGCTCCCGATTCCCCAAACGTTCTGCCGTTGGAAGGGGCGGGCGGCGCACACGACAGCGGCGGTCCGGCGCTGATCGAAAAGGACGGAAACCTCTACACCCTCGGCGTTTTATCACATAACCGCTCGGCTGAGGGACCAGATGATATGTACGGAATGAAAACTTATTACGCCCGCGTTTCGAGCTACGCCGATTGGATTGACGAAACGATCAAAAACGAGACGAACGCGCCGACCGACTCCGAAAAACAAGCCGAACTGCTCAAAAACGTTGACGCCTACATCGAAAAAACGATGAGCGACTGGCGCATTCCCGGTCTTTCGCTCGCCGTCGTTAAAGACGACAAAATCATTTACGCTAAAGGCTACGGCGCGCGCGAAATCGGCAAAGCGGAAAAGGTTGACGAGGGAACTCTGTTTCCCGTCGGCTCGATCACCAAATCTTTTACGGCGGCGGGCATAGGCATTTTGGTTGACGAGAAAAAAATGGCTTGGGACGATGCCGTCACAAAGTATCTGCCGGATTTTCAGCTTTTCGACCAGAATTTGACGCAAAGCGTGACGATCAGGGATTTGCTCGCGCACCGCACGGGACTTCCGCGCGCGAACGGCACGCTTTTAAGTTCATACGACCGCATAGAAACTTTGCGACGGATGCGGTTTTTAAAGCCTGTCGCCGGTTTGCGTTCCGCCTTTACCTACAACAATCAAATGTATCTGGCGGCGGGAACGGCGCTTGAAAAAGCGTCACAGACGAGTTGGGAAGAATTTATCAAACAGAGATTTTTCGCGCCCTTGAAGATGACCGCAAGCAATCTTTCAATCGCGGCTTTGAAGAACGAGAAAAACTTTGCCACACCGCACAACGTCCTCGGCGAAAAAGTTCAGACATTGCCGTATGACGATAAAAATTCCATCGCTCCGGCAGGCGCGATCAACTCGAACGCCGTCGAACTGGCGAATTGGGCGCGGCTTTTCCTCGACAACGGAAAATTTGAAGGCAAACAGATTCTCAGCCCGACCGCCGTGCGGATTATGCACGGGCAACAAACCGTGATTCCAGTCGGCAATCTTTCGCAAATGCTGTTTCCTTCGACCCATTTTCAAGGTTACGGGATGGGCTGGTTCGTGCGCGATTATCGCGGGCGCAAAGTCGTCGAACACGGCGGCAATACGGACGGAATGACGGCGCAGATCGGTTTGCTGCCAGAAGAAAACTTAGGGATAGTGATTCTCTCGAATATGAACGAAAACCCCGCGCCGACGGCGATTATGTATCGCCTTTTCGATTTGTTTCTGGGCGATGCCGAAAAGCAAATTGATATAAGCGCGGAATACCTGAGATTGACGGCTGCGGGCAGAGCGCAAATGCATGCGCAGGAAAAAGAACTCGCCGCGAAACGCCAACCCGATGTCAAACCGAGCTTACCGCTTGACGCCTACGCCGGAAATTACCAGAACGATTTATACGGCGCGGCGCAAATTTCCAATCGAAATGGGAAACTGTATTTGAAGTTCAACGACGCGGCACAGGGCGAACTTGAACATTGGGAAAAAGACACGTTTCGCATAGTGTGGACTAACCCGTTCTTTCTCGAAGCGGTCGGCAAACCTCCGATCACGTTCCAGGTGGAAAACGGAAAAGTAAGCGGATTAAAGACGCAGAATTTGGGGGATTACAAACGCTCCGCAAACGAAAAAGAAAAATAAGTTATTCGGGAAAAATAAATTTTAAAAATTACGATGTTCTGACAAGATTGGAAAAACTCCAACAAGCTAAACAATGATCAAGTTTTTAATATTACTGGCAACAGTTATAACCTTTTCTTTATCTGCTTTTACACAAGAAGCGGAGCGCGGCAAATTTATTTTGTATAAATACCAATTGCCGATGGGCGCGGAAAATTACGAAATTGCGGCGGAAAACGATTTGCTCGTTTTGAAAACGAATTTTGAATTAACTTTCGTCGGCGACAAAGTTCCCGTTTCCGCGACTTTGCGAATGAGAAAGAACGATTTCGAGCCGCTTTCATTTGAAAGCAAAGGCAGAACTTCCACGCGCACCGAAGTTGATGCCTCAATTCAAATTTCCGGCAATTCGGCGATCATCAAAAACGGCACACAGACAAAACAGCAAATGATTTCCGGTAAATTTTTCACCGCGTTCCAGCCCGCTCCCGTCGCTCCGCAAATGATGCTGTTTCGGTATTGGAAAAAGAACAATATAAAAAACGATTTGCCGCTTTTACCGGGCGGAACAGCGAGAATAGAATTTTTAGGGCGCGACAAAATCACCGTAAAAGGCAAAGAAGAAACGCTCGAACGCTATTCGATTGCGGGCGTAATGTGGGGACGCGAAATTGTCTGGTTTGACGCGAAGCAAAATTTAGTCGCCCTCGTCGGCACGGACGCCGAGATGGACAGATTTGAAGCCGTGCGCGAAGGCTATGAATCTGCGCTCCAGTTTTTCATTCAAAAAGCGGCGGAAGATGCAATAGTTTTTCTCGAAAAACTGTCGAAAGAAATCAAACCAGTTCAAGACGGAAAATACGCGATTGTCGGCGCGACCGTCATCGGCGCGAAAGATTTCGCGGTTATTCCCGATGCAGTTGTTCTGATTGAGAACGAGCGCATCGCGGAAGTAGGAAAACGTTCGGAAATTACGCTCCCGAAAGGCGTAAAAATTATTGACGCCGCCGGGAAAACCATTCTGCCCGGTTTGTTCGACACGCACGCGCACGCGACCGGAGCCGAATGGTTTCCAGCCTCATTAGCCGCCGGAATCACGACGATGCGCGACGCAGCCAATGAACTTGAATTCATTGTTCCGATTCGCGACGCAATAAAAAGCGGGCGCATCAAAATCGCGCCGCGCCTGCTGCTTGCCGGATACATTGACAGCGGCGGCGCAAACGCGCTGGGCTCAATGCGCGCGGAAACGCCCGACGAAGCCCGCGCGCTCGTCCAAAAATACAAACAAAACAATTTCGAGCAAATCAAGATTTATCAATCGCTCAAACCCGAATTGGTCAAAGTCGTCACTGACGAAGCGCATAGTTTGGGAATGTCCGTTACGGGTCATGTTCCGTCGAAGATGAATATCTATGCGGCAATCGAAAACGGCTTCGACCAGATAAACCACGTCAATTTCGCCGCCCGCGCGATGCTGCCGAAAGAATATAAACCGACGCCTGGGCAGCCCGCCAAAATCGAACCCGAATCGGAAGCCGCGCAATCGGGCTTGAAATTCTTGAAAGACAACAAAACCGTCATCGAACCGACGCTCGCCCGCAGCGAGTTGAATCTGAACGTTCGCGGCAAAGCTTTCGCCGAAAAAGAGCCGGGACTATTGAAAGCGCCGTTCGAATTCTCGTCCTTGATAGATTCGATGGGCGTCGCACCGGAAATTGAGGCGCGGGCAAAATCATCTTTCGATTTGTCTTTAAGAATTACAAAAGCCCTTCACGAAGCCGGAATTCCACTCATAATCGGCACGGATTTAGCCGTCCCTGGGCACAGCCAATTTAGAGAATTGGAACTTTTCGTCAAAGCCGGGATTTCGCCGCTTGAAGCTCTAAAATCAGCGACAATCGTTCCGGCACGAGTTTTCAATTTGGAAAGAGAATTAGGCACGATTGAAAAAGGAAGGATCGCCGATTTGATTTTAATTGACGGCAATCCGCTTGAAAACATCAGCGAAATCAGAAAGATCAGATTTGTCGTCAAAGAAGGCAGAATGTACGAAACCGCGTGCCTCTGGCAAACGGTTGGATTTCGACCTTAGAAGACAATAGCGCCTTAAAAAAGAGCGGCGGCAAACTGCGCAAATGTCACAAACGAAGATGAATGAAACGTTGCTCGAAGGTGTGAAAATAGTGTCGCTGGCGATGAATTTGCCGGGACCGCTCGCTGTCCGTCGTCTCCGGCAAATGGGCGCGTCAGTGATAAAAGTTGAGCCGCCGGTAGGCGATCCGTTCGCGGATATGTGTACCGAATGGTATCGAGAACTCATCGAAGGGCAGAAAGTCGTTCGATTGAATTTGAAAGATTCGCGGGAGAAAACTGAGCTTGAGGATTTGCTGCGCGAAAGCGACGTGCTGATTACTTCAATGCGTCAGGCGGCAATCGAACGGCTGGGCTTCGGCTGGAAACGTCTACACCATTTGTTCCCGCGTTTGTCGCAAGTTGCCATAACCGGTTATCCGGCGCCGAACGAAAATCTGGCTGGACACGATTTGACTTATCAAGCGGCAGCGAATCTGCTCTCTCCGCCCGACTTACCGCGCGCTCTGCTGGCAGACGCCGCAACCGCCGAGCGCGTATTTAGCGCCGTTTTAACTTTACTTTTAGCGAAAGAGAAAGGCTTGCGAGCGGAATGCCAACAAATTTCAATCGTCGAAACGACAAATGATTTTGCCGCCCCCCTACGATACTGCTTGACGGGCGAAGACAATTTGCTTGGCGGAAAATTTGCAGGTTACAGTTTATACCCGACTGCGCAAAACGGCTGGATCGCGCTGGCTGCGCTCGAATCCTCATTTTGGCAAAGACTAAACGCGGAGCTGGGTTTTAAAAACGCCGGTAAAAAAGACCTCGAAAAAGTATTTCTAACCCGAACGGCTCAGGAGTGGAAAACGTGGGCAATAAAGTTGGATATTCCGTTAGAGATAATTCGCTGAGCAACCACTTTCATTGAATGCCCCGCGCGAACGGATTGCTTTTAATTCCCGACGATCTAATGAATTAAAGTTATAAAACGCAATAATGAGCTGCTTATTGCTTGACGACGGATTAATAATTAAAAGTTTTGCATTGTTTTCGTCCTTCAAAATTATTTGATGATATACAGTTTTTATCCTTCAATCACAAATACTTTCTTGTAAACAGTTTGCGCGTCATAAGATTTTTCAGCAACAGATTGTTTCAGTAAAACCGAAAAGCACGATACGCATTCTGTTTTTTGGCGACTACGGATCGCTCAGGAAATTCCGGTTGGGATGCCCGCGAAAGACTATTTCGCCAACCCCGATTCGGCGATGGAAACGATTTTGGCGGTTATAAAAAAGGACTTAAAATAGTTGCAAGAACAATATTAATGAGGACACGACTATGACAAAGATATATTTAATGTTCATAATTTTGGCGGCGCTATCCTACGCTGCCAACGCTCAAATGTCCGTCGTCAACTCGGACGAAGCATTGATTCGATCGGCGGCTTTGGATTACATCGAAGGCTGGTATGAAGGAAACGCCGAGCGGATGGAACGCGCGCTGCATCCCGATCTGGCGAAGCGCATTGTGGTTTCAAATAAAGAAAAAACGCGCAGTCGTCTCGACCAAATGAGCGCTATGGGTCTGGTTGAAGGCACGCGCAGAGGCGGCGGTAAGGACACCCCGAAAGATAAACAACTGAAAGAAGTAACGATTCTTGATAAATACGAGAACGCAGCGAGCGTTAAAATCGTTGCCTCCAACTGGATTGATTACCTGCATTTGGCGCGCTTTAACGGGCGATGGATGATCGTCAATGTTCTGTGGGAGTTAAAACCATCGAAAAATTAAGCAAATTTCACGTATTTGAAAGGCAAATCGGATTTTTAGTGAGACAGGGGCGGCTCGCTTTGGATGAAGACATTCGAAAATCTTTGCTGGAGCTGCCAGGTGTTTTTGTACTTCGCTAAAGCACTAACCTTTTCTTCGGCTACATTTCGGCTGACTTAACTTGTTTGCTCTAAAAAGCTGGTTCTTAAAATTTTCTTTATCTTCATAAGAAACCCACAACTTGTTTGTAATCTTTCTTAAACTTGTTCGCACTCTGATGACCGCGGACAAAGTTTAGGCGTTGGAAAACTTTATTTTTTTTATTTGAGAGGTGTTAATTATGAACTTCAAAATTACTGTTCGTTTCTTTTCCTTAATGCTGCTGTCATTATTCTTTTTGCCGGAATCAGCGAAAGCGCAAGTCAATAAATGGAATTTAGGCGATTCGATTCAAGAAAAAAGGGCGTCCGCTCTTTTGCAGATGATTGAAAAAGGCGATGAGGCATCAATTCGTCAATTTCTTAATGAGCACGCCGCACCCGATTTCCGCGACTCTGCTCCGATGGAAGCGCATATTACGCGATTTCAAAGGATAAAACAAAGCTCCGGTGGGATGCAGATTGTGGCAGTAGAAAAGCCGAAACCTAACACGCTGGTAATTATTTTAAAGATGAACGACGGCAGGTTTGTTCAGCTCGACGTAGAAATGGAAGCCGAGCCGCCGAATCGGATTCTAGGCATTAGTCGGAGACAAGCCCGCGCGCCCGGTTCGGCATTGCAATTCACCTCGTTCGAGGAATTGGATCGGCAATTATCCAAAATGACTGCTGAAGATCGTTTTTCCGGTGTTGTGCTGATCGGCGAGGAAAACAAAATAGCTTTCCAAAAAGCCTACGGAATGGCGGATAGAGAAAACCGCACATTAAACCGGCTCGACACGATGTTTGACATCGGCTCGTTCAATAAAATGTTTACTTCAGTTGCAATTCTGAGACTGGCGCAGGAGGGAAAGATAAATTTAGACGACCGGCTGGGCAAATACTTGAAAGGCTTCCCGCTCGAAATCGCCAACAAAGTTACCATCCGCCAATTATTGCAGATGCGTTCGGGGCTTGGAGATTGGATTGGCAATCAGAAATTAACCGAAAACGTCAAACGCTTTCGAAAAGTTGATGATTACTTGGAAATGGCGCGGACGCTTCCGCTGAAATTCGAGCCGGGAACGGGCGAAGCATACAATAATCTGGGTTACGTCGTTCTCGGGGCGGTAATCGAGGCGGTAACGAAACGCTCTTACTACGATGTCATCGAAGATTATGTTTATAAACCGGCTGGAATGAAATCAACCGGTTCATTTGAACGCGGAAAAGGCAAAAATATAGCGATCAGCTACACGCGAAGGAAAGAGGGAGATCCAAGTCCGCGCAGCCTTACCGCGCCGCTCGTTTCGAGCGTTTCGTATTTCCCGCCGGTGGGCTCGCCCGCAGGCGGCGGATTTTCTACCTCGGAAGACATCAAGCGGTTTTGCGAAGCTTTTTTCGCCAATCGTTTACTAAGAGAGGATTTTACGAATTTGCTTCTAAACCAATATGAAAAGGTAAAAGAAGCCAAGCCGCCGCGCTCTCTGGCGGCTGGGGGCGGCGCGGACGGAGTAAGTATGTTTGTAATTGTCAATGCCGAAACAGGACGGCTGGTCATCGTTCTTACTAATTTCGATAGACCAATCGCCTCGGATGTAAGCAGGGACATCTTCGCGCAATTAAATAAAAACTCGGTTGCAAAATCGGATAAACCGTAAAGATTTTGCATTGGAGCGTTGTCGGTCGAAACAGTTGTTGAAGAGAATCTTGTAATCGTTCGAATTCTCTTCAACAAATAAATTGTAAATTCGAGAGAATGGATGCTGTTTATATTTTCCCAAAAAGGCGAAGGCTTAGAGTCCGGTTTAAATCGAGAAAAGTAATACAACTTAAGGCGAAATGAACTTTGTGACGAACCGCAAAATTTTAATTGTCGAAGACGATAAAAAAATCGCAGCCACCATCAAACTTTATTTAGAGCGAGACGGTTACGAAGTGTTCGCGGCTTACGACGGGCGTGAGGCGTTGAAAGAAGCGCGCGCGAAAAAGCCCGCTTTGATTGTCCTTGACTTGATGCTGCCGCAGATCAGCGGCTTGGAAATCTGTCGTATTCTGCGGAACGAGTCGGACGCTTATGTAATTATGCTCACTGCCAAAACAACGGAGCAGGATAAGCTGCACGGCTTGGCAACCGGGGCGGATGATTATGTGACAAAACCGTTCAGCCCGCGCGAACTTGTTGCACGTGTCCGCGCCGTGTTGAGAAGGCAAAGGACCGAACCAACACCTAAATTGCCGGAAATTCGAGTTAAAGACCTGGTCATCAACTTTGAACGCCGAGAAGTTTTTGTTCGTGAACAGCCAATCAAACTCACACCGGCGGAATTTAACTTGCTGAAGACTTTTATTTACGCACCGGAGCGTGTTTTTACCAGAACGGAATTAGTCGAACTGGCGTTTGGATATGACTATGAAGCGTTAGAACGCACTATTGATACGCATATTATGAATCTGCGAAAAAAAATCGAGCCTGACCGACGGCAACCACCCCTTATCAAGACGGTTTTCGGGGTTGGCTACAAATTTTCGACACAAAGCGATGTTTTATAGCTTACGCTCCAGAATCATAATCATGACCGTCGCAGTCGCGCTGATTGCCATCGGCTGCGTCAGTTTTTTTTCTTTTCGATCCGCAACTGTTGGATTCCGTGAATATACAACAAAAGACGAAAAAATAAATCTCGAACGGATTGGTACTGTTCTGGCGGAAAATTACGAGCGACACGGCGACTGGAAAGATGTTCAAGCTACACTTAACCAGATCGGAAATCTCACTGATAAACAAATTCTTTTAATTGACGCGCAAGGAAAGTTGCTGGGGGCATATCCTGCCGAGCTTGCGGAAAACAAAATTCAAATCAATCCCGAAGATAATATTATTGTTCTGCAACGTGAGCGAGAAGTTGGAAACGAAGTTCAACTAGAAGAAATGTCTTGGGAATATACTTCTCCTATTGTCCTGAATGATTCTCGTGGTAAGACGATTGGTTCTCTTTACGTCGTTCCGCAGGTTGTTCACTTTACAGCTATTAGCAAGAACAAAGAACTTTCTGAATCGGCTACAAATAAAGACTTATTTGAAGCTAATACAAATAAAGACCTTTTTATTAACTCACTCAACCAAACACTGCTTTTTGGTGGACTGACTTCAGTTATTATTGCTCTCGTGATCGCTTTTTTTCTTTCTCGCCGAATATTGCGACCCATCGAGGCGTTGACTAGTGCCGTACGAAAAATGGAGAGTGGCAATCTCAGCCAGCGAGTTAACGTATCGTCGAAAGATGAAATTGGCGAGCTCGCCCGCGCCTTTAATTCAATGGCAGGCAATTTGGTTCGAGTTGAGCAACTGCGGCAGAACATGGTTAACGACGTAGCTCACGAACTGCGGACGCCACTGACGAACATTCGCTGCCAAATCGAATCGGTGCAGGACGGACTGGTCAGCCCGACACCGGATGTTATTGACTCTCTTTATGAGGAAGCGATGCTCCTGAATCGGCTGATTGATGATCTTCAGGACATGGCTCTCGCCGAAGCCGGACAGCTTGCTCTCAAGACGGAAAGGATCTCTGTCGGTAATGAAGTACGTTCGGCAATTAATTCTTTGAAGACCCGAATTGATGAAGGCAAATTAGAAATCAAGGTAGAAATACCAAAAGATTGTCCTGATGTTCTTGTTGATTCAAAGCGTTTCGGACAAGTTCTCAGAAATCTTCTTAACAATGCTATTACTCACTCGCCCGTAGGCGGCACTATTAAAATTCAGGCAGCCCAAATCAACTCTCACGTAGAAATAATGATTGAGGATACGGGTTACGGAATTTCGCCTAACGCTTTGCCCCTTGTCTTTGAACGGTTTTATAGGGCGGACGCTTCGCGCAATCGCGCCACAGGCGGCTCAGGTTTAGGTCTCGCAATCGTCAAGCAAATCGTCGAAGCGCATGGAGGCGCAACACGAATAGAAAGCCAAATTAACAAGGGAACAAAAATCTTTTTCACGCTTCCAATTTTCAAATCTTAAAGCTTTCTCATCAAAGCCCATTTTACTCTGCGTAATCCGTAATTTCGATTGCGCATTTTTTTCTCTCAATCTTGATAAAAAATTCATAACTTTTTTATATCATTCTCGGAAATAGTAAAGCTGATTGAAATCGGCTTCTTTAAACTCAAACAATACATTGGAGTTAATCAGTAATATGTTCAAGAACATTATCATAATTTTTATCGCAATAATCTTTATCGGAGCAATCAATTTGGCTGCTCAAACAAAGACAGAAACGAAACTTCCCGATACTCCGGTGGGGAAACGAGCAGATGCAATGCTGAAAGCGATTGCTCAGGCAGATGAAGCGACCGTCCGCAAATTTATTGAGGAAAATGGCTCGGACGGAATGCGAAAAATACCCATGGAAAAGCATCTGAGGATTTTTCAAGATTTGCAGCGCGCGCTGGAAGGCATGGTGATTACAACCGTTGAAGGCTCTGATCCGGGTTATATTGAAATAGATTTTAAGAATAGCAACGGCAAAATTATGCTGTTGGACATTCAGTTAACACCGCCACCTTCCAACTTGGTTGACGGCATCAGATTCGACAAAGGACCGCGCCGAGCCGCCGAGCCGTCGCCGTTCAGTAACAAACCCGATGTAGTTTCTCCAGGCGTCGTTAATGCTGAAAACCGGACAATGATTATCGAAAGCACGCTTAAGCAGTTCAACGACCGCTATGTATTCCCGGAAGTGGCTAAGGAAATGGAAAAGGCTGTTCGCAGGCAAATGCTAAATAAGGAATACGATAATATTACCAGCGCAGAAGCCTTCGCCAAAAAGCTAACCGCTGATTTGCAAGCCGTCAGCCGTGATAAACACGTCGAGGTGCGATACTCGGACAAGCCACTTTCGCCATCCGGAAATCGGCAAGACCCGACGCCCGCCCAAACGGACGCGCTTCGACTCAAGTGGAGCCGCTCAAATCATGGTTTTGCGAAAGTGGAACACCTAATCGGCAATATCGGCTATTTTAAATTGAGAAGTTTCCACTTCGTGAAATACGGCGCCGAAAAAGTTGCGGCAACAATGAACTTACTCGCCGATACAGAGGCTTTGATCATCGATTTACGTGATAATACAGGCGGCACCCCTGAAATGGTAGCCCTTATCGCTTCGTATTTGATGGGACCGGAACCGGTTCTGTTCGACACAGTTCACCTTAGACGGGGAAATAATACGATTGAGGCTTGGACGCTCAGGGATATTCCGGGCAAGCGCTATACAGGAAAAAATGTTTATATTCTGACCAATAAAAGCACTTCTTCGGCAGGAGAAGCATTTGCGTACAATTTGAAAGCCTTAAAGCGGGCAACAATTATCGGCGAAACAACCGGCGGACTCGCGAATCTAAGCGATTGGATTCCTATTAGCCAACATTTCGAATTGTCAGTTCCGATTGGAAACACCATAAACCCGATTACTAAAACTAGCTGGGAAGGCGTCGGCGTAAAGCCTGACATTGAAGCGCCCGCAGATCTAGCTCTAAAAACCGCACACTTAGTCGCGCTCAAACAACTTCTGGAGAAAAGCATGGATGAGGAATATAAGGCTGTCCTAAGACAAAATATTGAAACGACACAAAAAGAATTGGATGAATTAAAAAAGGTAAAAAAATAACCAAAGTAGTGCTTGGCATTTGGACATCCGACAACGAGTGTTCAAAGTTTTGGATGCAAGTCGTTATAGAACGCTAATCGCGTTTCAAATCGAAAACGGAAAAATTGTCGAACTCAAAGCGCCGAACGTTGCCGATTATCGGCGGATGACGAACGAGGGTAAATAAGTTGTACTCGTTACCGGGAAATTCGTCCTTTCAGATACTAGCCATCCAAATCGCACTGGCTGGTTTACATTCGTTTGGCGAAAAACGAAAGAAGGCTCGAGGATGGGGACTTGAATCGCTAAACCAACGTACTAGCAGGGAATTACGTAATTATTAGGTGAATTTTTAATGTGGGGAGATTTGTGGGGACACTGTGCATGCAACAGGATGCATTGAGTAACAACGATTCTTTATAAACGTTGTAGAAACAGAGATTTGCAGCTCAGTGCAATTTGATGCAGATGCCTAGAAAAGAACTGCAAAACCTTTATTCATCGGTTCGATTCCGATCGCCGCCTCCAATAAAATCAATAACTTAGAGTCATCTGCAAGGGTGGCTTTTTCTTTTTGTGTGCGAAATGTGTACGAAAATCTTAAACGCTCATTAATAAATCAAAAAGACTATATATTGGTAGTGTTTCACAATTTATCCTGTTGGAAATTGTGAAACACTACCTAAAGTTATAACCAACGCGAATTCGTAGAATGATCCGAAATGGGCAAAGCAATATTCATCAATTCAAAGAGCGATCTTCCTGTGCTGGTTGTTTGCATTACGGCTTGGTGAAACACGGCTTTTATCAAAGTCATTGTTTGAATTGCTGCATCCGAGATCTAGAGGGCAAAACTTTCTCATCGGTCCAAACTTCGGTTATAATCACGCCGGTTACGAATGCGGTATTTGGTTTTTCTTTTCAGGCAAAAAGAAATGCTATTTCAACTCTTCCGTGACTATTCATGCGATAACGCCATTCCGAGAAAAGAAATCAATGATAATTGTTATTGCCGGAGCTCCTGCAACAGGAAAAACAACATTAGCAAAAGAACTTTCACATTATTTGAAAGTGTTATTTGATGATGTCGTCTTTAATTTAGAAATTGACCAAATTAGGAACTTTGTTTTGGGTGATGTCAATCATTTTGACGAAAAGGGTTCTATTTGGTTCTCATTACTTGTTGCAATTGTAGAACATCTCAAAAAAGAGCAAAAAAATATTATTGTCGAAGGGCTTTTTTACGATATAGAATGCTTGAACTATTTCAAGGACTTAGAGACAGAAACAAAATTTATTTTGTTAAAAACACCAATAGATGTTTGTTTGGAAAGAAATAGAAATAGAACTAAAGTCTTACCTACTTCTGAGGTCTTAGATTTATTCGACATTGAAAGACCAGACTATGTTTTTGAAATTGATTCTAGTGATTCAGTAAAAGAAACTTTAGATAAAGTTTTAGAATTTCTACAATTAAATAAAGAAGGGCATTAATATACCTGATTCAGCGGCACACTTTTATCGCCTAATCTTGCCATCTTTTATTTTGCAGTGAAGCAAAAAAACCTGAAAAAAATATCTGAGTGATGATAGTTTTTTGTCCATTTTGGTGCGTTAGTTAATGAGGGCAAAAAAACGCGAAAAGGCTAAAACGCGATTGACTTAATGAATACTTATGAAGCGAAGATTTGTCAGACCGATTTCAAATCATTTTTCTTGCTAAAGAGAGATAAATCGATAGCAACATTAACTGAGTCAACTATATTAATGCCTAAAGAAGATTAGGATTTAAAATCATTGAAGGAAAAATACACAAAATATATTGAACAACAGTTCAACAATTCTGCTATAAGAAATCAATATATTAGATTACCTAAAACCTCAAATGATGAATTTAGTAGGCTCGATCCATTAAATGAAGATGGGAATGAACCTGTTAAAGGGTTAATACATAAATATGATAATCGTGTCTTAATTAAAGTGTCTTATAAATGCGCTGCTCATTGTCAATTTTGTACTAGAATTCGACAAATAGGTTCTTCTGATGGTGATTTGACTCCTGAAAATATAATTAAGATTGCAGATTACATTCGTTTCCATAAAGAAATATCAGACGTGATTCTTTCTGGCGGAGATCCATTTTATACAGCAAAAAAGACAAGTCAAATACTAAATTTATTAGAAGCTATTTCTAATATTCGCGTGATTCGTATTGGAACGAGATTACCAATTCATAATCCGCAATCGTTTGATTCGCCGCTTATAGATAGTGTTTTGCAGACGATTAAAAGAATTCAGGAAGTTAAGCCCGTTATTATTCTGCTCCATGTTGAACATCCCGATGAATTGACAATGGAAGTGCTTGAAGTAATAAAACGGCTAAAAAACATCGGTTTAACCTTACTGTCTCAAACTGTATTTTTAAAGGGTATAAACAACAATTATGAAATATTACACGCTTTATTTGAAAAATTATATTGGAATAATGTTATTCCCTATTATATTTATCGATGTGATTATGTGAAAGGCTTAGAACACTTCGTTTGTGACATGCAACAAGAAGTTAACATAATGACCAAATTGAAAAAGAATCTAAGCGGAATTGCTTGTCCAACTTACGTTATTGATGTGGAAGGAAAAGGTAAAATTCCTGTTCCTCTTAATTTTTGGAAGATCGATAATCGAAACGTCTTAGTTGATTACGATGGGAACAAAATTACAATCTGAAAATGAACTTACAATTTTGGTTAGATGTTCTGATGATTTTAGAGTGTTTGACCTATTGCGATCTATTGATTACAAAGGCGCAGATTTAATTGTCTGTTTAACGCC
Organism: Pyrinomonadaceae bacterium; assembly: GCA_036388995.1. Taxonomy (GTDB): domain Bacteria; phylum Acidobacteriota; class Blastocatellia; order Pyrinomonadales; family Pyrinomonadaceae; genus JALZCH01. Next base: position 26,638 of record DASVQU010000133.1, read on the forward strand.
TAACTTCCAGATACAATCCATATTAAAAGATTCGGGTATTAATTATGTTGTAAGTCCAAAAGGAAATTTTGCAAGAACGACGTTAAGTGGACTAGAAGTAATAAAAACTTCAAAAGTGCTACTTGTTGATAGCGATTGTGAGTTCTTTCCAAATTCGATTCAAAGACTCTCCTCATTAGCAATGCGTAATGTGGATATAGTTTGTCCAAATGTAGTATTTGAATCTAAAAGTCCATCTTCGTTCTTAACTAATCTTCAAAGAACTTTTCAATATGAATCATGCGGGTATGTCTATGAACCTGGTTTGTTAATCAATCTTAAAACATTATTACCGAAGGTTGGAGGTTATCTATTTTCTGAATATGCTCCATTTACACCAGACGGTGAATTAGATTTTAGAATTCGGCATAGTGAATATAAAATTACAATTGTTAGAGATAATGAGGCAACTTTGCTCCATAAATCATTAAAATTTACTGATAATATAAAAAGTAATTGGCGATATGGTTATAGTGATGCATTAGTTACAGAAAAATTGCAGCAGGATATGCTAAAGGATTTTACTTCTATGCTCAAATCAAAGTATAAGTCCTTTCTTTCTTTTAAATATCATTTTTTGACAGTGTTGGTTTCAGTTAGTTGTGATTTCATTTATTTAATTTCACTGTTATGGCATATCAGAAAAATAAAACAAGAATAGGGTTGTTCTATAATCTAGCTAAAGATTTTCCTGCCGAAGATAATTATTCAGGTGACCTTCACCTTGAGTGGGACAGCCAAGACACTATTGATGACATTAAAGCAAGTCTTGAAAGTCTTGATTATCAGGTCGAAGATTTTGGGGATCCTAAAAAAATATTTAAAAATGGCATTGCAGGGGAAATTGACATTGTTTTCAGTATTTGTGAAATGCAGGGGTATCGATTTAGAGAGTCGCTTATTCCTAGTTTGTG
>DASVQU010000134.1:0-11230 GCA_036388995.1 Pyrinomonadaceae bacterium
GTCAATGTCAAAACGTACTCCTCCGGCGGCATCGGTCAGATTAAAGCCATTACCTACAATGTCTATGACAATCGGAGAAAAACATTGTCCATTTGAATCCGCACAGCATTGTTGACAATCATCCCAACGCGTACCCGGAGTGGTACAAAACGTATCACCGGTAGAAATTGGTGTCCCAACACACACCCATCCGCCTCCGCCATTATCAGGTGTCGGTGTCGGGGTTGGAGTCGGACAATAAATCTTTTTAATTTTATTAATGTCACAAGTTGTAGGGTCGGAAGTAGCAGGACAATTGCTCATTATAGAAGTTGAGCCGCAAGAGTTGCAATTAACTAAAGCAAATGTATGACCAATCTCGTGAGTAGCCCATAATTTTAATTGGGTCATGGTGGCAGATGGATTTATTCGCATTCTTCCAACATACATTCGCGGAGGGCTACCTCTAGAGCCGTTTCCCATATCGGCAAAAGAAGTCCCCGAAGTTTTTGTTACATAAATTGTCCTTGGTCCGGGATATGGTGGGAAAGCATTTTTATGTGAAAGTTTGCGCTCCAAAATCACTAAAGGTGACATAAGAACAAGTTTGCTGGGAAACAGTACCGTTCCACTTTTCAATTCCATCTTTAATTTGTTTTCTTTCTTCTGCGTTCCATTCGTCATCAATTTTTACGATGACATTTGAGTTTTCCGCCCAACTATTCGTTATCTCTTCACCCGTTAACTGACCATCAGGTGTCTCTCCGGAGAAACGTAGACCTGAACAATTAGTTTGTGCTTCAACGAAAATTTCCGATTGGGAAGTTATTAGAGCTAATAAACAGGCAATCAATATGGCAATTTGAAGAAATAATTCTTTATTCATTCTGCTTATCACAACTATTTCTCCTTTTCAGGCATGGCTTGCGACGATTGTGATATTGCTTCACGGACTGCTTTCATAAAAGCTGTTTCGTTCATCCCTCTATATGCACTAAATTGAGGAAAACCATCGAGGTTAGCAATGCCGTCTGCACTCAATTCATATCCAGTTATAATTTCGTAGTTGAGACTCTTTTCGGGATTTTTGAGAAATAGCACATATCGCCGTCCAACACTTGGCATTCCAAACCCAGCAATTCTATGAAGCCGCTTTTTCCCATTTTTGTAGAGCACAAAACCTCCTTCTCTATCAACATTAATTAAACTGTTTTGCGTTATATTTGTAGAATTGGTTTTTAATATCTCGTCAACACGAAAAGTGAATTCTGAATACACGCCTTGCTTATTGTTTGATATATAAGCCTGTGCGTCCAAAACTTTCCCGACGACAACTATTTCGCTCTCGCTTGCCGGCAGCCCCACCGCCGATTCTGAATGTGTAAAAAGACTATTTTCTTCGCCGTCATCAACTGGCGGTTCTTTGCTTACCGAACTGCTGCGGTTATCATAACGCTTGTTTTTAAGTTTTCTCTCTTTCCGCCTAATTTCGTGTTCAGATTCAGGTGCCTCGTAGTCCGCAATGGGATATTTACTCCGATCCTCCTGGCGTTTATTGTTTTGTTTTTTTGAAGAATCCTGATGGCTATTACTGCTCCTTGTTCCAAATGATATGGCTATAGTCGCAAAAACAACCATTGCTACTAATGCCGAAATTGTTTGATAAATTTTCATGTAAAACCTCTTAAATATTAGATTAATGAAATCCGCTGATGTGAAAATCGAGTTGATTTTACGCATCGCATCATCTAACGTCAACGATTTTTCTGTTTGTGAAATTAATTTATTTTACCTATAAAAAAGACACACTTTTGGTGTGTCTAATTTCTTGACCTTGGGCGTGTCGGCAGGCAGAAAAGGCAGTCTAAAAGTGGAAGATAATTCTGGAACACAAAAAGAAGAAATGTGCAAAACTCAACCACATCATTTACTATCAACAGCCGCAAGATTTTTAGCCTGTTGGAATGATTTAACAGCGCTTATTACTTGCGGGTCTTTTTCAATCAAAACCTGATAAGCGGAAATCGAGCTGTAATCTGTGTTCCGCCGATGGATATTCCAAATGTCGGACGCTTTTGCGTAATTGACGATCCGACCGGTGCTACGATTTCGTTGATAACAATGAAACAATAAAATAAAGAAGCCGCCCGATTAAAGGCGGCTTTTCAGTTTTTAGAACTATAGAAAGGCTAGTTTCCTTTCAAAAGAAAAACATCCCAAGCCCATCGTCCCACTTTTGCTTTGTTTGAATCCCAAACCTTTGCACGATATTTGAATCTGTTTCCGTGATCGTCAGTACGCTTTGATTCGCGGTAATCAAGCTCAAGCGTTGCTACATCCAATGACGATAAGATATGTAGCTCGTTTGTTTCCGATATACCATTGTGATTCTTATCCTGCCACAATCTTAAATCGTTAAATACAGCGTCACGATAATCAATCGCTCCATCGCCATTTCCGCCTTTGTCCGGTTTATCAAAAACTGCAAGAGCCAAAAAGCCGTTTCTGTCTTTGACGGATATTGAAAAAGCTTGAAGCGTAAAGTTACCAAATAGCTCCATACCGCTGTCAATCGTGCCGTTTTCATTTCGATCTAAAACAAGCCATGCATCATCGGAATCGGCAGAAGTCCAGGAAACTTTATCTTTGCTTCCTTCGCCTGTAAGGTCAAACTCTATTCCATTTTGTCCGTTTGTTAAATTGTAACCGTTTCCAATCACATCTATGACAATCGGTGAATAGCAGCCGTTATTACATCCTTTCCAAACGCCGCCGTTCTGATAACATTCCTGTTCAAATTCCTGACAGAAATCTTCGACGTAAGGACAACAATATCCATCACCTGTCAGTATTGTACCTTGAGGACAATATCCAGGAATTACGGGAGCTTCGCAACCTGGCGGCGGAGGCGGGGGCGTTGGAGTAGGAGTCGGAGTCGGAGTCGGTGTAGGACAACTATTGCATACTATAGTGCCAATTTTTAAATCACCATTACAATCAAAAAAACCAACCCCAAGCCCTTCTAATTGACCGGGACTTGGTAGCTCATGAGTAAAATTACAGCCCGTTCGCGGGCACTCCTTAAGTGGGTCACTGTTTATACAAATTTCTACCTTATTGCCCACATCTGTATTAGTGCTGCATTTAATAAATCCGACATCAGCCCAAGCTCCAGTGAGCGTATAAGGTCGCCCCGTACGGACATCAGTTCGACGCCAAGTGTGGTTGTTATCAATTTGATAAGATGTAGTCCGCTTACAATCACTGAAGCCTGCATCATAGTCATAGGGCTGGGCAAAAACTATCAAATTAAAAGTAAAAAAACAGAGAAAGAGAAGAATTGATTTAATCATTTTAGCGTTCATCCTAAATTATTATTGTGAAAAGCTATTTATCTAAAGTTTCTTTTATAGCCGCGATCCCCTTCTTCTCATATTTCTTACGAAGTAACCTTCGATATGCTTTTGCTCCCATTTGTTGGGCGAAACCTGTGATTTCTGAATCAATCGGCACTTCATCCTCCAGGAGCGGAAGAATTGCTTGAGAAGATTTTCCTTTGTTTAAATATTCTCGACGCAGTGAATTTTTGTATCTTGTTGCACCTTCTCGGACTTTTGCTATCATTTCCGCACTTTTACCGCCTATGCCTATTGTCGTTTCATCAGAAAATTCAAGATAAAACGGCTCCAACTCCAGCCTTTTGATGATTGAACCGGGTAGAGTAATCGGACCAGGAGGCATAATAGATAGCTTTCCGCCGGGTTCGATTGGTTTTTTCACGTCTGCAAAATCCGGGTGGATGTAGGCGTCAGTTGTATCTAAACGATTATCCCTTTTTTCCTCACCATTAGAATCAGAAATTATCGAATACCCGACAATTGCAGAACGAATGCTTTTATCCGTTCTATTAATTAAGTAACAGGTAAAATCGTCTAAAGTGTCTGGCTCAGTAATAGACACTTTTCCGCATTGGATTTCAACGGAAACGATGCCATCAGCAGTTTTAAGCGGCTTGATAACTACCGGAATCTCGGTTTGAACGAAATCCTGACCACTTTTCACTTTCGCTGAGGGAATTAAAAATATTGAAGCTATAGCGACTAATACTATGGCTAGTCCGGTAGCTAATGATGTTTTGATTTTCATATTGCACCTTCATTCTGCTTAATTTGTATTCTTAGGAAGTTATTTTGTTAATGACTTCAGCTTGTTTGTTTAATGGTAGTTTCCCAACCCAATAATTTGTAACCTCTCCTTTGTCGTTAACTAACAACAAAGTCGGTGTGCCGTTAACCTGGAGATCATCTAAAGCTGCTTGTTTTACCTCTATATCAACTAGTCCAAGTTTATTTAAATGCGTTCTGCTTTCTTGAATGTCAGAAGGGAGCACAGCAATTAATTTAACGTTTTTGCCTTTTAGGGTCTCGATTAAATGTTTATAAAATGGTGCGCTTTCGTTGCAGAAGCGACAATTTATATCGAGCGCCACAATTAATGTTTTGGACTGCTCAGACCAGTTAATATCAGACAAGGTTATTTGTTTATTAGTTGTTTTGATTGGTTCTGGCGGATTAGATGATGAAAAGATGTATTTATGAATCAAAAGCTCGCTTACAAACACAGAAAGCACAAGAATAGAAATGCTAATAAACATTTCTACTTTTTTAGATAATTGAGCCATACATTTAAACAATAAGAAGGTGTGATTGTGCTAGTTCCAGTAGAAAATACTCTCGTCAATTTGAGAAGTCAAGTTTTTTGCTTGTGAAATTGTTTTCTTTTACCGATAAAAAAAGACAAAGTTTCAGTGTGCCTATATTCTTGACTCTGGCGAGTCAATAGGCAAAAAAGTCAGAATAAAAGTGGAAGATAACACTGGACTTCAATACGTAGAAATGTCCGAGGCTTAACCACATCATTTATTATCAACAGCCGCAAGATTTTTAGCCTGTTGGAGTGATTTAACAGCACTTACGACTTGCGGGTCTTTTTCAACTAAAACCTGATATGCGGAAGTAGAGCCGTAAAACGAATTTGCCAGAAAATATCGAAGCTGCTCGACAACAAAACTGCGATATTTTTCAATTTTCTCTAAATTTAAATTCCAGCTTTTATTTTCCGATGCAAAACGGCTAAACTCCCGAAACAGTTCGTCATCAATCAAAAATTCATTAATTTGAATGCGCTTGCCGAATTGAGTCGGTTGTTTTTGAACAAATCTCTCAAAACCGTTGATTTGCCCGTTAGCCAGCTTTTTGGCAAAGAAAAAAGCTGCGTTTTGCAGTTTTGCGTTAGCTTCGGAAGTTTCCGCCTTTTTGACAATTTCATCCGGCGTGATTCCACAGCCGCTGAGAACTTTTCGACCCGAGTCGGTGTAGGAAATCAACTGTGCTTGTTTTTCCGAATTTTGTTTGCGGGCGTAATAATCGTAAGTCCCGGAATTTGAATAAGCGCGCTGCAAGCTTCTTCCCGAAGGCGTGAAATAACGCGCGACCGTCAGAGTCAAACCGCTGCCGCCGGGCAAATCAAGGACGCTTTGTACTAAGCCTTTCCCGAAAGTCGTTTCGCCGACAATCAAAGCGCGGTCGTGGTCTTGCAGAGCGCCTGCCACGATTTCGGAAGCCGATGCTGTATTTTCGTTGACCAAAACAACAAGCGGCAATTTCACATAATCCGCTTTATTCGATTGCCAAAACCGCTGCCCGGAATCCTCGCGTCCGCGCTGCGAAAGAATCGTTTTACCGGGCGGCAAAAACTTTTCCGCCACGCGCACGGCTTGTTCAACCAATCCGCCAGGATTATCGCGCAAATCCAGAATCAGAGACGCAGCGCCGAGCCGTTTTAGATTTTCGAGCGCGACATCCAGTTCGTCGCTCGTCGTAAAGTTAAAACCGCCGGACAAATCAATGTAGCCGATTTTGTCTTGTAAAATGTATGCGTCGGGAATCGAAGGCTGCGCGATTGGCTCGCGGCGCAGCGTGATTGTTTCGATTCGCCCGGTCGCGGCGCGTTCGATTGTTAAACGCACAACTGTTCCCTGTTCGCCGCGAATTTTCTTTTTGATTTCCGTAACCGAAGAATCTGCGACGCTCGCGCCGTCAACTCTTAAGATTTTGTCGCCGAACCTCAAACCGGCGCGAAAAGCCGAAGAACGCGGAAAAGTGGAAACGATGAAAGTTCCGCTCTGATTTCCGTTTTTAAAGGCGGTGATTGTCGTGCCGATGCCGAAATATTCCGAATGCTGCTCGTTTTGCAGCTCGGCATATTCTCGTCGGTCGTAAAAAGACGAATGCGGATCGAGCGATTTGAGCATTCCGTCAATCGCCGTTTTGGTCAGTTTTTCATCATTCAGTTTTTCGCCGCCGACATAATTTTGCTTTATCAATTGAATTGCTTCCGAAAAATCGCCGCTGATTTCTTTGGCAGCGGTAACGACTTTTCGCGAGCGAACCGTCGAGGCTTCAAAAGAAACGCCGGTTTTCAGATAAAATGCGTCGTTGATGTTTGTCGGCTGACCGATTTGCTGGTTTTGAGCGGACGCAAAGGCGGCGGTTGAAAATAAAATCGCGGCTGCAAATAAATGTTTGAGCATCGGAAAATCTTTGCGACAAGCTCCACAATAACTTGCTGCGCGGTTTGCTTTTAAACGAAAAGCTCGCCGTCTTTCTCCAGAGCGTCGCTTGCCTGTTTTCATCAGTTCTCTTTTACTTGCTATTTTAATACGGCAAATTCAACTTTTTTTCCACCTTTATTTCTTTTAATTTTTGCCGCTTCGCACTAAAATCAAACCTCAACACGGAGTTCGATATGGAAGACAATGGAAAAACCCGGCTTCGCCGACAAATTGAAACGCTCGATGCGGCAAACGCGCTGACCGCTCCACTGCTGCGTTCGATTGAGCATTTGCTGGAATTGTCAGCCGCAGCGATGGATTCGGATGAAGCGTCAATCATTGTGCGCGACGAAGAAACCGAAGATTTACGTTTTCTCGCGGCAATCGGCGAAGTAGCCGACAAATTGCGCGGATTAAGGATTCCTTCGGGCAAAGGAATTGCCGGTTTCGTGTTTTCTTCCGGTCAGCCGATTGCCGTTGCGGATGTCGGGCAGGACACGAATTTTTACGCAGAAGTTGACCGCCAAACCGGATATTCGACGCAAACGATTCTCGCTACGCCGCTCAGGTTTAACGGCGAAGTGATCGGTGTTCTCGAATATGTCAATCGGATCGGCGAACCGCCGTTTGCTCCGTTTACGCCCGATGAAATGGACACCGCCGCGTTTTATGCCGAAGCAATTTCGTCGCTGGTTGACGCTCACGAATCGGCGGCGCTGGTCGAAAATCTGTGCAATCGTTTGGAAAAAGAAGGCGATATGCGCGAATGGCTCAACAATCTGCGAACCGCGCCGGAACACCGCGAAATGATCGAGCTTGCGCTGCTGGTCCGGGAAATCGCGTCGCGCGGCGAAACCGAGCGCAGATTTTGTCGTGAAATTCTCGAAACATTCGCGCGTTATACAGAGAGCAGCGAATCGAGCGAAAGCTTTCTTAGTTTTTAAATCAAATTGATGTTTGTTCTCGAAGACAAACCGGATTTTCTGATTGCGGACGGTTGGCAAAGGCGAACCGGGCGCGGCGTGCAAATCGCTGTGATTGACAGCGGAATTGATGCCGCGCATCCTGATTTGCTTGGTAAAATCAAAGAATCGGTCGAAGCCGTTGCCGAAGGAAACAAAGTTTCGTTTCATGAATCAAACACAGGCGATGCCGCCGGACACGGTACGGCTTGCGCCGGAATCATTGCGCATATCGCGCCCGAAGCAGAGCTTTACAGCATTAAAGTTTTGGGCGCAAATTCGACCGGCGCGGGTTTCGCTTTTCTCGCCGGACTCGAATACGCCATCAAACGTAAATTTCGCGTAATCAATCTGTCGCTAGGAACGACGAAACCGCAATACGTTTTGCCGCTCCGAGATTTGCTCGACCGCGCTTATCAAGCCGGGTGCATCGTCGTCGCTGCGGCAAACAATCTGCCGCAGCCGTCCTTTCCTTCGATTTTTTCGTCCTCATTAATTTCGGTAGTCAAGGGCGAAATGCAAAACGCTTTCGATTTTTCGTTTCGTTACGGCGAGCCAATCGAACTGGTCGCGCCGGGCGTCAATGTGCGAACGGCTTGGACGGGCGGCGGTTATCGGCAGCTCACCGGAAACAGCTTTGCCTGCCCGCATATTGTCGGAATCATCGCGCTGCTGCTCGAAGCAAATCCGACGCTGACACCGTTTCAAATCAAAACGATTTTGTATTCGATTGCGCGAGAAAATAAAAAACATCAAATCTAAATTTGAGCGATGCAAAAACTAGAAAATTATATTAACGGCGAGTTGCTCGCGCCCGTTTCCGGCGAATATCTCGACAATTTCAATCCGGCAACCGGCGAAGTTTACAGCCTGATTCCCGATTCGGACGAACGCGACGTTTCGCGCGCTGTTGCGGCGGCAAATAATGCTTTCCCCGTTTGGTCGAAAATGAACGCCGAAACGAGACACGATTTTTTAATGCGAGTATCCGCTTTAATTGAGCGCGATTTGGATTTGCTCGCTGAAGCCGAAAGCCTTGACAACGGCAAGCCGAAAACTCTGGCGCGGAGCGTTGATATTCCGCGCGCTGTTTCAAATTTTAAATTTTATGCGACCGCCGCAATGCATTTTGCGAGCGAAGCGCACGAAACCGTCGGACAGGCTATAAATTACACTCTGCGCCATCCGCTCGGAGTTGTCGGCTGCATTTCGCCGTGGAATTTGCCGCTTTATTTGTTTTCGTGGAAAATTGCGCCCGCGCTCGCCGCCGGTTGCTGTGTTGTTGCAAAACCTTCGGAAATCACGCCGATGACGGCTTATTTGCTGTCAAAAATCTGCATCGAAGCCGGATTGCCAGCCGGAGTTTTAAACATCGTTCACGGATTGGGAACAAAAGCAGGCGCGGCAATTGTCACACATCGCGATGTAAAAGCGATTTCATTCACCGGCGGCACAAAAACGGGCGAATGGATTGCGCGCGAAGCCGCGCCAAAGTTTAAAAAATTATCTCTCGAATTGGGCGGCAAAAATCCGAACATCATTTTTGCAGATTGTAATTACGAGGAAATGCTGGCGACAACCGTCCGCTCTTCGTTTTCAAACCAAGGTCAGATTTGCCTTTGCGGCTCACGCGTTTTTGTCGAAAAACCGCTTTATGAGCGATTTAAAAAGGATTTTGTCGAACGAGTTTTGCAATTAAAAATCGGCGATCCGCTCGATGAAAAAACAAACGTCGGCGCTGTCGTTTCCAAACCCCATCTGGAAAAAATCCTGTCGTATATTGATTTGGCGCAAAGCGAAGGCGGCAGGATTTTGTGCGGCGGCAAACAAATCAAACTCGAAGGACGTTGCCGAAACGGTTACTTCATCGAGCCGACGGTGATTGAAAATCTGACCTGCGAATGCCGCACAAATCAGGAAGAGATTTTCGGTCCGGTCGTGACGATTCAGCCTTTTGAAACCGAAGCGGAAGTCTTAAATTACGCCAACAGCGTCGAATACGGCTTGTCGGCGACGGTTTGGACGGAAAATCTTTCCAGAGCACACCGCGTCGCAGAAAAGCTGGAAAGCGGAATCATTTGGGTAAATTCGTGGCTGCTCAGAGATTTGCGAACTCCGTTTGGCGGAATGAAAAATTCGGGCGTCGGGCGCGAAGGCGGTTTCGAGGCTCTTCGATTTTTCACGGAAGAGAAAAATGTGTGTATTAAGATAAATTATTAGGGTGAAATTCAGGAGAATCTCAAAAGATGGCAAAGAAGAAACTCACCATTTCGGATGTCGAATCAATCTCAGTCAGAGAGTTAGCTTTTAGAATCAAAGAAGTTGACGATTATATCGGCGATCCAAAAGCGGATGATGCATCGGCTAGGCGTAATCCGCATCTCGCTTTTTTTCTCGGCGCGGGCGCTTCCAAAGATTCAGGTGTTATTTTAGCGGGAGAGATGATGCAGCTTTTCAAAAGTAAAATCTTTGAAATTCATTGTCATGAGCTTCCAACCGATAAAGAAAAAAACGCTTGGCTAAAAGACCAAAGCTGGCACAAAAACGGCAAAGATGAATACGGCTGTCTCTTTGAAAAATCTTACTCTACGAAAAGTGACCGACAAAGATTTATCGAATCCATTTGTGCTAGAAATCCGCTAACAGGAAGAAGCGTTGAACCGTCTTTTGGTTATTTGGTTTTGTCGGATTTGCTCTTGCGAAATTATATCAACACGGTGATTACAACGAATTTTGACGATTTGGTTTATATCGCTTCGACAACTTTCACCGGCAACCGCCCGATTGTTTATGCTTACGGCATTTTAGCTTCGGAAATGAAGGTTAATTCTCCTCATTCCAAAGTCTTGAAGCTTCACGGCGATTACCTCTATTCAAATATCGTCAACACCGCCGACGAAATGCACGCTCAATCAAACGCTGTCAAAAATCCAATTAGAGATTCGCGGGAATTCATTAGCAATCTAAATATGGAACGGCAGGTACGAAGTGTTCTGGATAATTTTGGCTTAATTGTTGTCGGTTATTCGGGCGGCGATAAAACGATTATGGATTTGCTCAAGGATGTTTCTGAAAATAATGGTTTTTACTGGTGTTATATAAAAGGCTATCCGCCGGACACTGACGTTTTGGAATTGGTACAGAGCAAGAAGGGGAAATTGGTTGAAATAACTGGTTTTGACGATTTATTCAAGGAGATTGCAGACATCACAGGCTTTAGCGTCGAAAAACTTCTCGAAAGCTTCGAAAACCGCAAGGACGATTTAGTCAAACGTATCACAGAATTTAACCAAAGCTTCTCTCGAAAACCTTTAAATGAATATGCTAGAGAACTGAAAAAAGAAAAACACTCCAAAAACCTTTCAGCCGGAGATTATTTTGTTCTGGCATATGAAGCAAGCGATGATGGTGATTCTACTCTTGCTGAGCAATATTATCTAAAGGCTATTGAACTAAATCCTCAATATGCTGATGCTTATAACAATCTCGGGTTGTTGCTTTCCGAAGATGAAAATCGGAAAACAGAAGCTGAAGAACATTATAGGAAAGCTATTGAACTAGATCCTCAAGAGGCGGTTGCTTATTATAATTTCGGCTTGTTTCTTTCCGAAGATGAAAATCGGAAAACAGAAGCTGAGGAATATTATAGGAAAGCTATTGAACTAAATCCTCAAGA
>DASVQU010000135.1:0-67342 GCA_036388995.1 Pyrinomonadaceae bacterium
AAATATTTTTTATATAGCTATAAGACCAATCAGAGTCATTAGATATATCTTTTTTACTGTTAATCTTTTTATCATTACCGGTCTTTGGGAACAAAGTAATCAAACTGTATTCCCATTCGGAATCTTCATTCGTGCTTTTTATTCTATCTATTAAATAATACTCAATCGCCTTTACTAATAGAGCAATTATTACAACACCAAAACTAATTAAGGAAAAAATTCCTTCCCACCTGTCAAGTTTAAAAATATCAATAAGCGTTTGCATAGCGCTCTCCTAACTTCGAAGATAGAAACAACTCAAAAAAAGATCACCTTACCTTTTAACGCCCCAAACAACTTAAAAACCTATCATCGAAAAAGAAAAAATATTCCCTTCGGGCGAGAATCCTTGAGCAGAAAGTGAAACAATGCGCGAGCTCCAAAAAGTCATCAATTCAACAAACCTAGGGCAACAAATCTGCGAACAAATTTTGCCGATGTCGAGCGCGTTTTTGTTTCACACCAAATTCAAAACGATCCGGCGAAGGCTTTCGACTTCAAGCGTTACCTTATAGGCTTGCGTTACCTTTAAGCCTTTTTTTGCCGAGAACCCGGATGCATCAAGACCGAGGTTAAAACGGAAAAGCTCCGCACGCGCCCCCCACGCTCCAAAAACCGGGCTTCCGGCAACCGGCTTGATCGAAAAAAGCTTTCTGCTCGATTCGCTCTCGGGTTACGAGCAAAATTCCTTCGTTCAATTTCTGGCAAAGCTTTTTGACGAAAAAACGGTTGCAGATGCTCTCAGACGTTATCTGATCGGCACCTGGAAAGACGGTCGCGCGGTGTTCTGGCAAATTGACCGTAAAAAGCGAATTCGGAGCGGCAAATTAATTGCCTACGATCAATCAACCGGAAAACGGCTGAAAACACGCCCGGCATCTTTCGTTCACGCCGAATTGAAAAGAGCAAAAAAACTGCCCCCGGACTTTGCGCTCAAACAATGTTTTTTCGGCGAGCATTTACTTGCTGAGGATGCTGAAAAAACAGTCTGCATTGTCGAATCGGCAAAAACCGCCGTGATAGCTTCGGTTTTCTTTCCCGAATTCGTCTGGTTATCGAGCGAAGGAAAATTAAATCAATTGGTCGAAAAGCTTTGCTCTGCTTGTCGCCGGCGCAAAGTAGTTTTATTTCCCGACGCGGACGGCTTCGAGCGATGGACAAAAGACGCATCGGAAGCAAACCGGCTGGGGCTAAACGTCACGGTTTCCGATCTGCTCGAAAAGTCCGCTTCATTGGAAGAAAAGCAAAACGGCTTTGACCTTGCCGATTTTCTGATCGAGTGTGCCGTAAAAATCAATCAACACAATTCTTTTGCCGATTTTTACAACGCACGGCTTGACGGACTTTTGCAGAATGAATTGCTGTTTGTGGAGGCGGAAACGATTCTCTGCGAACAGATGGCGATTTTAACGATTGACGGCGGCATTCCCGAAGCTCAAGCGTTTGAGCTGGCGAGCGAAGCCGAAAACCTGCGCCGGATCGTTTTAAGTTCGGCGTTTTAACCTAAACCAAAAACCGAAAGGAAAATTCTAAAATTATGAACAAAGTGAAACTGTTTTAACGGTGGAGGTGCGTCAGATGTCAATAAATTATTTTTCGTTCAAATAATTATCCAGCTTTTCAAAAAGCTCTTTTAGATTTCGCACTCCCAAACGAACGATTTTAGGTGTGTCAACCTTGATGCCGCCGCCGATTTTAATTGGCTCGACTTTTACCAAGCCGAGATTTATTTCACCCTCTTTTAAGTCTTGTTTTCGCGGCACATCCATTGTCGTTTCTTCAATTATTTCAGCGTCAACAAAAGCGTTTTGCAGAATGCTCGGATTGAACTTCTCTTTTAAATATTGCTGTAAAATGCTGTGCTCACGAGCCGCCGATTCCTCTTGTGTTTGAATTAATTTCTCTTGAAGATTTAATCGTTTTTCCTGCTCTAAAGCCTTGAACTGAGCCATATCCAATCTGGACTTGAGAGTGTTTATTTCGGAACTCAACATCAACGCGCGGCTGTCGGCGTCTTGAGTATTGGTTGCTATTGGACTTGACGGCAATTCAAGGTAAATATCCAACGCTTTACGAATTTTATCTAAAGCAATATCGGGATTATCCGGTGTAACTGTGAAAAGAACCTGTCCGGCTTTGTGGTCTAAACCGGAAACGGCTTGAACGCCCAAATCGCGCAGAAATTCAGAAAAATAGACTAAATATTGCTCGCAAGGCGCTTTGACTGCATCGGGAAAGTCGAAGGTTAAGACAACAGAGTTATTCTGACTTTGAGGTAAAAGATTTCTTTCTACTGACTGATGGATACTTGCTAATGTGTAAAGCCAGGGGGTTACTTTGTCTCTAAAGGGAAAATCCCAAACTTCAACACTAACTATACCTTCTAAATGAGTTATAAATGGTGTTTCATCGCTATATGCTTCAAATGTGATCTTCTTTAGATCAATATATTTAGCATATCTTATAAATTCGCTACAATATTCAGAGAATGTATATTTTCTATTCCATTCCGCTAAATTAGGCTGAAAAGTAAAAGTCAGTGTAAATACTCCATTTATTGGGATATATCTAACACCTGAAGGGAGCGACTTATCTTCGATCTCCTTAGTATCTGGAGATAAGCTGAATCTGCTAAGTAAGGGAATATTGTCAGTTTTATACTCAAAACTACCGTGCTCTAAATTAAATGCGAAATCAGTAGGTCTGTATAAGAGTAATTTCCGGCTTATGTCAGTATCTTTAGATATAAACGTAAAAAAGCCTGTATCTAGGCGAAGACGCCCCTTTAATTTAGTTTGTTCGATAAGCTCGCCGTCAATATAAAAATCGGCTTCATTGTATTTACCATTTGGACGAGGTTTAATCTCAATCATCGCTAATCCTTTTCCTTTTCAGCCTTCGCTTTCGGCGGTCTGCCGCTTTTTATTGACTCAAACTCTTCAACTTCTTTCCGATTTACAAAGGTACGTCCTCCAATTTCGTAAGAACTCAATCTGCCTCTTTTTATTAGATCGGAAACGGCAGCACGCGAAACGCCTCTTATTTTGGCGGCGTCTGACGGTGTAATCAGTTCTGATGTATCGCTTATTTTTTCTTTGTTTTCGCTCATTTTATTCAAAAGACTTCTTGACATTGTTAAGAAGTCTTTATAGAATATATCTTAACAAAGGTAGGAAGTAAGAACAAACCTTTGAAAGGATTTAACCAAAATGGAAAGACTAGCTAAAAACGCGACATTCATTAAAAACGGCAGAACCTACAAAGTTCTGGGCTTTAACGCTGATAAAAACGGCAATCGCTATGTGCGTTGCCTCTGGCTGGAAGAAACGGGAACAAAAAGCTCTCACATCTTTTACGCTTCGGATTTTTAACTAAAAAGGCTTAGAAAATGCGTCAACATCTTCTAAGCCTCTTAACCCGATCAATTAAGAAAGGATTACTTACTCAGTGAAAAACAATACAACAAATCTAACCATAATTCCAGAATTGGCAATCAGGATGAACCGCGTGATCGGTGAATTATGCCCTGTTTGCACCGAAGCGACGAACGCAAGCATCGGTCTTGAGATCGTCGAAGAAATTACTAAAAAACCCGTCTGTCACACTTGCGCCGTAGAATACGGTCTTGATCTGGCTTATCTATTAAATCTTGCCGAAGCGTCCAGATTATTAGCAATTAGCGAGCGCAAATTTGGCGTCCGATTTGAAAAAGAACATTTTCCCGAGCGCTTCGGTCTGGTTTGGAAAGAATTTAATGAGCGCGACAACGTGATTCAGTTTCCCGCAATGGAGGCGTCGAGATGAAAGAAAGCGATTTCGTTCAACGCCTCAAAAATCTTTGCCACAGATTTTTGAAGCTCTCGCCGGAAAAACAAGCCGAGCTTTTAAACTCTCTCGAAACAATCAAACAATTTACGGAAAGCCGTGATGTTCTCGACCTATTCAATGAAATTGAAAAGATTTTTAAATCGGAGGTCGAGAAATGAAAGACAGCACTTTATTTCGCGGAAAACTCGATTTAACTCATAAAATTGAAGGTTTCCGAATGACGCGAGCAACGGGAATTCCGAATGCCATCGGAATTCGACACGCCGGAAACACACTCTCGCATCTCGGCATTTTCGACAATGATTTGCTGGTTATCAAACCGGAAACCGAATACGAAACAGGCGACAATAAACTTTACGTTCTCGACACTCCGAACGGGAAAACGGCAAAGTTTGTCGAAAGCGCGGGCGATGAAAACTCAATCACTCTCACAAACAAAGCCGGTTGGCGGCAAACTTGGCAGATCGCTGAGGTAACTTGCATCGGCGTTGTTATCAGAGTTGAGAGGGATTTTGTCTAAAGAAAAAGGGCGTGCTTATTCGCCCTTTTATTTTAAATAAGAAATGATTCGCAGCCGAGCGCGCGTCGGCAGCTCGCTAGTCTTTGAGAGGGTTTTTGAGCCCGTATTTATCACAGGCTTTTTCCGTCAAAAAATAATAATCGCGTTTTGCCCCTCGCACGAGTTCATTCGCCGCGCCTCTCGGGACAATCTCAACCAGCCGGGCTCGTAAATACAGAGTTAGAATTTTTAACACGTCCGGCTCGGGCAATTCGGTTTCCTCCGCAATCTCGCCAATTTCGGCGCACCCGGTTTCGAGAGCGGTGAGAATTAATTGTCGGTCGGATCGCCTCGAGCGCGAGCCTTCAATTCTTACGGTACGAAGCACTCGCTCAAGCGTGAGATCAAACTCTGGAAACTGTTTTTTGAGGGCAAGCAAGTTTTGCGCTAGGAAAAGCGAGCGGCTTTTTCGGTCGGTTTTCTTACTGTAAGCGAGCGCCCGACGAGAAAGCGGAGCCGTGTTGATCTGGGGATTTTGAAGCATTTGGGCAGGGTATGGAAATGAAATTTGCTCGAGATTTTTGGGGAAGATCGAAACAAATTTTTTTGTCGGTAGGATAGGGGAAGGCACGGCTCGGGCTGCTCGATACAAATCGAGAATACTCATCTCGCTTGGGATCAAATTACTCGAAAACTAATCACGAAAAAAATTTAAGTGTGCGGCTTTTGCTTGGGTTATATTGAGGGCTTGGGAGTCTCGAATGAGCCTCACATTTGCAATCTATAAACTCGAAGCGCGTTTTTTTGCAAGTGAAAATTTAAAATATTGACACCCTCCAAATCTTCGCCCGCTCGCGCGGAAGTTTCATTATTGGCTTTTTGCCTTATCGCATAAATTTACGCCGGATTGCTAAAGCCAATAGTGCGGCTTGAAGCGGGGCGAGAATTGTTTCAAATGCAACGACAGTTTTAGCAAAATTACTATCAGGCTGTGGCTCAGGGCGCTGTAATACGGCAACTCGCAAGCTATAAGAAACGGCTTCTGTGCCCTCCATACCTTCCTTACCGCCTGTGAATTTTGAATACGGCGTTGCAAATAGAACGGCGGAGGTCGTGACTATAAAAAATAAAATAATGAAAGCCTGCCGCCAGCTTTCTCCATAAAAACTCAAAATTCGATAAAACAGATGAAGCCAGTCAAACCGAAATATGAACTGATAAATAAGACGAAGGGTAAATTTGAGCGGCGCGGTTAGATTGCTTCTGCTTCCGGTTGAGCCAAAGGTCCGCTTTAATGTTTCGTTAGCGTTTAGTATGTCTTCAAGCCAGCTATCAACCACTTTATTCTTTTCAAGCCATTCAACCTCAAAAGCCATTCGCCGAAAATTCGAGGCTTCTTCATATCGGTTATTTTCTTCGTAGTTGGAAGCGAGATTGCGGCAGGCTATTGTGAGAAGAATGTAAGGATTTGGAATTCTGTGTTGCCAATCTCTTTGAATAATATCGAGTTCATCTTCTATATCGAGTTTTTCTTCATTTTCATTAACCCAGCGACAATCGGTAAATATAAATTTTCTAGGATCAACGCCGACAAACCAACCAGGCTGCAATCGAACGGTATGAAACACAATTCGTTCCGGTTTTTCACATTGAAGTTTCCACAAGTTAAGAGCACTGTGCTCGCCTTCAAAAAGTGTCTTGAGTTTATCAGCGAGCATACCGCCGTCTCCTTGTAAATATTCAGCGCCCTCAAAATAAAGATAGCCTTTGATTTTTGCTTCTCGAAAAACGACTTCACCTTGAAATGAGGTCCAATGAAATAACAGTTGGGATTTTTCTTCGATAGTAGCTGCATGAAATCCCACGTCTTCTATGAAAGTCGCGCCGCTAAAATCCACATGATAATTAAAAGTAGCTGAGTCAAACCAAACGTCATTATGAAAGGTTGTATTTGCAAAAATTACCTTGGAATTAAAAGTCGCTTCGTGAAAATATGATGATTCCCTGAAAACGGCGTTGTGAAAAGATACAACTTCCTGGAATGTTGACCTTTGAACGGTCAGGGGGCTAAGAAAAACAGCATTACCGAAGCTAACCACATTCGTAAATTTGTGGTTATCATCTAAATTTAAAGAACCGACAAAATATAAGTAACGAAAATCGGTTTGTTGCCTTGCAATACGCGCATTCAAAACGTCCTGGAAATTCGTAATATTGTGTTTTTCTTCGTTTGGAAAATGAAGCACGCAATACCAATTACCTTTATATTCGTGCTCAACTGGCAAGTCCTTACAAACTTCCCTCCAAATGCCGCTCTTGCTGCTCTCATGACATTTTTCGCGGACAAAACATTTTTTTCTCTGAGGTTCAGACATTAATAAGTCGCCCCTTAAAACAGGATGGATAAAACGCCGCAATCTTAGCAGAAGTGTTGAGTTGAGATGAAACACGCGTCACCTCTTTTCTCTTAAGAGCGGCGGTTCTCGAATTTAATCATTTAACTTTTGCAGATTCAGGATCCACACGCCATTTTCGGCGAGGCTTCAGCAGTTTCCAAAGGCTCGCCAAAAGCGGCGATAGGTCCGACGGATGATTTTTCACACGCCGGGACCGGCTCGCCGGTTGTGATGATGAAAGCAGCTTTTTCAATTTTTCCGCACGGCATAAAAAGTCCTCGATTCAACAAACCTAGGGCAACAAAATTGATGTGAAATCTGCTTCACTTTCTCATCAATAAAAGTCCTCGATTCAACTTGCCCGAGGGCAACAAAATGAACACGCGCATCCGTTGCGATTTTCATAATTTTCAAAACGGAATGTCATTTTGATTTCGCTCGCAATTCGGGCAAACGTCGCCGCCGTCCGGGATCGGGGTAAAACATTGCCAGCACTTTGGCGAGTCGTCCACTGAGCCGCAAGCGGGCATTGATCCGAAAAGCGTTTGATTTGTAACGTTGCGCTCCGTTTCCGCACTACTCTCCCGGTGTTCTTCACATCCTTCACGTTCTTCACATCCTTCACATTGCATCCCATTGTTTTGTGAAGGATGTGAAGAACGTGAAGGATGTGAAGGATGTGAAGGATGTGAAGTGCATACCGTTTCGTTAGAAACATCTTCACTTTTCGCCAAATTGAAAGCGGTCAATAAATTTTCAAGGTCTGTTAAATCAATTTCCCAAAGCATTTTGCCGCTGCCACCTTGCCGTCCTTTTCCAAAACGCAGTTTTACTCGTTCACGTCCAAGGCGCGTTCTTAATTTTTTCGGAAATTCATTTTCATCTTTTGCGGCTAAATCAACTTCAATTTCTTCCGCCTCGATTATTTTTGCGGCTTCGGCTGCAATGGCGTCGGTTAAAAGTTTGTGCTGCCGTCCTTTGCTGCGAAGCGCAGGCAGATCAAAAGGTTCAACGCAGGATGAACCTAAAATGCAGTGAACAACGGCGCGAAGAGCGAGCCGCGTAAAATCGACTTTTTCAAGTTCCGCGCGGGTTTGCTGATAATCAACGCTCAACCGATTAAGGCGCTCGAACAGCGTTTCAATAACGCCGTCCGCGCGAGCTCGTTTCAAAACGCCGGACGTATCCTGACTGTCAAGCCATAAAGCAATTGCGAGTGTGCCGCGCCAGGTGTCGAGAAGCCGCCCGTGCAAGCTCGCTTTCGATGCCGCCAGACGATCAAAGCTTTTTAACCCGGTCAAATTCCCCAGCGCGAGCAGCCATAAATCCTGCTGTAATTCCTTTTTATTGAATAACCAGCAATTATCATCGGCGATCTCGGAATCGGCTTTCTTTTTGTTTGCCGTTCTAATCAATCCGAAAGTGATCGAGCGATCTGCGAGCGTGTCAAACGGCAAACTGATAGCCGAAAAACCGCGAGCGCAATATGTTTGAACGCGGCGTATTCGCCATTCACGGGAATTCGGTACGGCTTCTTTTAACGAGATTGAATGACCGCGCCGGTTTCCGCTGAGCAGAATTTCTTTTTTATCCGGGTCATAGTCTTTTCGGTTAATTGCCTCGGCATCGTCAAAACCGAGAAAAGATCCGCAATCAGCCATATCCCGCAATGTCGCAAAACTGCCGGATGCGCCAATGAATTGACCTAAATAAGCCAGCTCGCAAGTCAGATTAAGGTGTTTTGATTTGCCGCTGCCTTTGCCGCCTGTTGTGTAAATAAAGCCGGTCACGTTGAAGGCATCGAGAAACCACGTCGAGAGAGCAAAGCAGGCGGACAGCTCGCACATTGTTTGCTGATCGGCGAGCGAGCGGTTGAAATCAAGAAAATGATCGTAGGAGTTTGAAGCTTTTAAAAAAACATCAATCGCATCCGGCTTGTAATTATTCCTGAATGCAGTCACGGCTTTTGCCGCTAGAAGGCGGTTTTCCGGCACGGCATCAGACAGGCTAACTTCAAAACCTAATGATTCAATCGAATCTTTTTGCCCGGGACCGAAAAGCGTTCCATCGTCTCGCATAACAAACATTTCGCGACTGAAAGTTTCTTTTGGCGGATTGTGTTTGATTATGTTGCCGTTATCGTCGAGCGATTCCGAAATGATTTTTTTAACGAAAAGCCAAGTTGCGGCAAAAGCGTGTCCGCCGATAATTGAGAGCGGACGGCGCATCGTTTCGGGCGGAGCTTCGAGAAATTCAAAAACAGGAGGCGCAGGCATTGCAGCAGGTTTTGGAAGCGTTACGAGCTTTTCGAGCTCCGGGGGCGAATGTTTGGCGAGAAAATCGTCAACGCCTGTTTTTCCGGCTCCGGTTTCCGGCAAATAAACGGCTGAACAAATCGCTCCTTTGCGCTCCAGATGTTCGGTCAGCCGCTCCATCGCTTTACGCACTTCCGGCTTTTGCATGATGTCGGAATCAAAGCAAATTCTCACCTTCCGATTTTTTAGAGCGATGTAATCGAAATCGGCTAATAGAGTTACGCCCCCGAACTCGTTTTCGCCTTTAAAATTCCAGACTCCGAGAAGCGCGACGGCGCAAAATCCGTGCGAGGCGAGCGAATCGCCTTTTTTGATTCCTTCGGTTATCCAAAGTGGAATAGACGGATCTTTGATTGAAGCGCGGCAAATGGCGGGGCAGTCAAGCCGCATTGCAGCGCCTGCCGGCGTCTCGTATTTAATGAGCTTTCCTTTTTTATCGGCGCGCGGCGCGTTCGGTCTGAATTGATATAGACCGTTCGATCCGTCCGGCGCGTAAACGGGCAATAGCAATCCGGGAGTGAGCTGCTGGCTTTTAGCAAAGCCGAGCGCGGCGAGCTCTTTTTTGTCCGAAACGGTGCGATAACCGCGCGCCTGAATTACTTCCGCGCTGATCGCCGATTCGATTTCGAGCATTTCCAGGTGTTTCTCGGAAAGATTCATCTTTTTAGTCCAAAACCTTCCTTCGCTCGAATAAACCGTGCAAAGGCTTTTTTCTCGGCATTCCAGATTTGTTTGTTTAAACAATCGGCGCAAATGCCGAGCCGTCGCGCGTAGATGTCAAGGATTGCAGCTCTCAAACCGCAAAGCGAACAGAATTTTCGATCTATCGGAAAATCGAAAATTTTAGAGCGCGGGCGCGCGGCAAAATTACCCTCTGTCATAAAAAACACTCGTTTCTATAGCCGTTCACACCGTGTACGGCTTTTTGTTTTGTTTTGTAATTGAACGCAAATTAAAGAGCGGCGGCTTCGGTTTCGATTTCAGAGACGGTTTTACGCTTTTTGGACTTCATCCAGGCGAGCAGCTCTTTTTTGGAAAAATTCAATTTTCCTTCCGGTTTTGAATGCGGAATTTTGCGTTTGTGAACCAGATCGTAAATTGTCGGTATTGCGTATCCGGTTAAATTGGCAGCAAATTCAACGCCGCCGATTTCGTCGCCGTCGTTTGGCTGCGGCTGGATTGTTGCGGGTTTTTCGGCGAAAAAAGTTTCAAGCTCTTCTCGAAACAATTTTCTTACTTCTGGAACTGAAAGCTGGGTAAAAACTAAATTCTCCATTTGCTGAATCCTTTTGGCGAATGTGTCGCTTGAAAAAAGATTAAGCGCAAACAAAGAGCTGTACGGTTACAAATGGGGTACAAACCGGTTACAGAAGGGGGTTACAGAGGGGGTTACAAAAAGGGGTTACAAATTGTTTTTTTGATTTTCGATTTCGTTCTCGATCATTTTACCGAGCGTGTCTTTCAAACCGAGTTTTTCAAATCGTTCTTTAACGATTTGCGCGTCTTTTTCCCATTTCGTCCAATTCTGCGCGGACTTCTCGAGAACCTTCGGAAAAAGCTGTCTAATCTTTTCGCTGCTGTAGCCGGTCAGAAAAGAAATAAATTTCGCGCGCTCTTCTCCCCTACATTTAACCTGAAGAAAATCAAATAAAAAATACATTGCCAAAAGATTTTGATATTGAGTGCCGCCGTTTGTTCGGTGCTCGCTCGGATTGCCGGTCTTTAAATCTTTTATTTTTTCGAGCTCGGAATTACGATTTCCAACCTCACTGTCTTCCGTGTTTGTACCGGAAGCTTGTTTAACCAGATTTACAACGGTTTCGCCCAGTTCGTTCTTTTCGGCGCATTCAAGCTCAAAAAGCTTTTCGTAAAGTGAAAGTTTACTTTTAAGAAGGTGGTAAAAATCATCAACATCCAGCCAGGGTATATTTCCGTGCATTATCGTCAGAATCTTCCGGCTCCCGACTTCATGTTCGTATTCAGTCAGGTAGCGCCGCAAATAAAACATTCGCGCTTTGTCGGTTGGAAGCTTATCCAGCTCTTCACTAATTGCGTCCATTTTTTCTGTCGCTCTTTCGTATTTACCGTCGCCGCCGTAGGAATCCCGCTCCCAGTCATCCATTTCGCCGTTGTAACACTCCAGCGTGCTGGCTAAAGAAATGAGCTCGGCAATTGAATTTTCAATTTGTTCGTCTGTGAAATATACGTTGTCGGCTGCAAACTTTCTGAAAACTTCGCAACAAAGCTTGAAAAGCTGTTGTTCCGACAGCTTTAAATCTTCAAAATACCGGCGTATTGCCAATGGATTGGATTTGTTTTCTTTGAAGAAAATGGTCGCTTCGTCCAATAAACGGATAAATTCCAAAGGCTCTTCAAATAAGTCCTTAAATTCTCCCCGAGCGAGCTCCTGATAGGTTAAATAATCATCGACATTACTTAACAGCTTTTCGGTTTCAACAAAATTATTTGATTCGTTTTCGTGCATAAAATTTTATTTCAGCGTAATTTTGTCAGCCGCTTCTCGTTTCTTTTCGTCAACGATCCGGGCGTAAATCTGCGTTTTCTGAATGGATTTATGACCGAGCATTTTCGAGACGGTGTAGAGATCGGTTCCGAGCGTGAGCTGCGCGGTCGCAAAGGTGTGCCGGAACGAATGAAACGTAATCGTTTTTGTGATTCCAGCGGCGAGCGTCCAGCGGGCAATGAAAACCGAAGTCATCGCGCCGTATTCGAGATCAAGAAAAATCTGATCTGACGGCGCGCCCCGCGAGCCGAGAAGTTCAAAGGCTTCGGCGGAAATCGGAAGAGTTAAATTTTCGCCGGTCTTTTGAATTTTAAATTCGACAAAATGCTTGGTTCCACCGGTTTCGCGCACATTTTCCCAGCGCAGGCGCGAGATGTCGGAAAATCGCATTCCGGTCAGTGCCGAAAAAAGAGCGGCGCGGCGCAATACAATCGGCATTCTGCATTCGGTCTTAGCCAATAACTGCAATTCTTCAATGGTGAGATATTCGCGGGCGGACTCGGTTGTTTTGATCGCTTTGACGTTTTCAGCCGGATTTTCGGTCAAGTGTTTAGCTTTCACGGCTTCGGAGAGCGCGGCGCAAAAGCATTGAAAATAAGAAGCGGCGGAGCTCGGCTTGAGCGTTTGTTTGCTCGAGCGGCGCGTGTGGCAGGTGAGCAAATAACTTTTAAAGTCTTCGACCAGTTTTTGATTCAACCGCTCGAACGTACAACGACCGCCCGCAAAATCGAAAAAATGCAGATATGCGTTTTCCCATGTCTGTTTGGCGCTTTTTGACGAATTGTGTTTTTCCGTGACGGCGCGAAAATATTTGAGAAAATCATCGCCTTTTTTTGATTTGGCGAGAAAACCGTAATTTCCGGCTTGAATTTCGAGCTGGCGGCGTGCGGCTATGTTTTGCGCGAGCAGTCTGGTTTCTTTGTTATGGCTGCGCTCGACTTCGGTTTTCGGTCGCTCGTAAACGTAGAGCTTTAAGAATTCGCGCCGGGTCGCTTTTCCCGTTCCCGGCTGCAAAACAGCAGGGTAAAAATCAAGATAAAGGCTGCGTTTGCCGTCTTTTATCTTCTTTTCGCGGAGCGTGACTTTCATTTGTACCTTAATTAATTTAATTTATGCGAAACGTACAAATAAGGTACAAGAAGATACAAAATAAATCAAAAAGCTACAAAAGGAAACTAAAAGAGGGGCGGCGATAATCAAGGAAACACAAGGATAATCTTATTTTTGCCGGTTGTTTCTATTGTATCGTTTTGTTGATTATACATTTGGAATCCAAAACTCGCCGTCGCCGGTTTTGATTTTTTTTAAGCCGAGTGAATGCAAATTGTCTTCTTCGACGCCTAAGAAAGTGAAATGCGGCGCGTCGCCTTTGACGGTGCGAAACCAGCCGTGGTCTGCCAAAATCTTTCTTACCCGCTTATCGCCGAACTCGTTGGCGTCAAAGGCGAGCATCGAGAGATGCTGCGACGCGCCGGGCGCGGCGACCGAATAAAGAATCGAGCTGTTGAAAAAGGTGTTGAAGAAAATTCCGTTTTTTTCGAGTTCGAGAACGGCGGCGACTTGCTCTCTAATCGGCAAAGCCTTTAAATCCCAGATCTGGTCGGCTGTTATTCTGCCGCGATTTTGCCAGTAATCGAGCGCCGGATAAAATCTGGAATTCCAGAGCCGAATCGTATCTTCATACAAACGGCGTCCGGCTTCCGCCCCGTCGCGCGGCGTGATGTCAAGATTTTGGGCGAGCGCCGCTTCGCGTGCGGCGATCAGCGCCCGCATCGCCGCCGGTTGCAGCTCGATTTTCGCGCCGGCAATTTCTGCTGTCGCGGCGGTCGCTTTGGTTTGGAACTGCAAAACCTGTTTGGCATCGGTAAAAATGCAAACCGTCGGCGGCAGAACTTTGTCGTGGCGTGCCAGAAAAACCGCGCCGTAATCTTCCAAAATCCGTCGTTCGAGCGCGTCTTCGCGGTTACAAAGCGCTTCGATTTTAACGCCGCGCTGAGCGAGAATCTCGCTTAAAACGTCGTAAAATTTATTTTCTGATGATTTGTCAAAAGTTTCGATGTTCATCGGCGCTGCATTTATAAAGTTGTTTCTATCTGTTTTGATTGTCTGGCTGATAACGATTTGCCCGCAAGCGGCGAAAATCAGATTCGCCGCCAAAACCGTAAACGATTTTTTTGAGACAAGAGATAATAAGTTGAGGTTTCGCATCGGGCAATATATTTCGACCGGTTTCTTAATCGAATAAAATCAGCTTTCCTTTAAGAGTCGGGGACGAGAAGCTTTGAATAAACATAACCGCCGACGCTCGGACAATAATGCCAGTCGTTTGTGTTGCCGAGCGGCTCGCCTTTAACTATGCTTTCGCAGGAAATTCGAGTTCCGGGAAACAGGCGTCCTTTTTCCGCGCTTTTTGTTGTTGCGGCGGCGCGAACCGAAGTAAAACCGTCTGACGTTTGGGCAACTCTAAAATATCTCGTTTTTTCCTCAATTGTAAACGGCATTGTCGGCACGGTTTTTGGCGTAACGCGCAATTCGGTATTGGTTAAAGGCGTGGATTTTAAATTCGGCGTCGGCGAAACGGCTATTGATACGCTCCGTCTCGGTTCGGGCGTGCCTTTTGTTTGCTCGTTTGCAGCCGGCTTTTCTTTTATCCTTTGATAAACAACAAAAACCCCAATGCTGCCGAGGAGCATCAGCGATAATAAAATCACCAATCCGACCAGAAGCGGATTAATGCTGCTCCGAGTTATCGGCTGCTGCGCGTAATACTGCGTCCCGCTGCTGTTTGGAATCGGCGGCGAAACGGCGAGCCGCGTCGCTTCCGGTTCTGGGACGGATGCCAGAGATGCTCCGTCGGAAAGACAAAAAAATAAACTCTCGTCTTCATACGTTTGTCCGCATTGCGGGCATTTTTTCATCGCCGTTACTCCGAGATGCTGATAGCAGTTGATATTAAAACAAGGCGGCGTTTTCCGAAAAGCGAAAACGCACAAAAACTTGCCTTTAAGCTAATTAAAATTATAAACTCGCGCTGATTATGGCGCGTACGGTCAAGCTCAATTTTGTTTTAGCGGCATTAATTCTAACGGCGACGGCGGGCGCGGGCATCGGTTATCTGTTCGGACTGCGTCATCAAACACCGCAACCAACCGCAAACATCAATTCAAACGCCGTCGAGCCAACTCCAATTTTAACACCGGAAGTTACCGAAACCGTTTCGCCGACGCCCGAACCGCAGCCGAGCGCTGAACAAGCGCCTTCTCCGCTGCCTTCAGTTTCCGCAACAAACACAAATCCGTCGAACGAAACAACCGCGCCCGCCGCTCCGCCCGGCAACGCGCTGATGATTCCGGTCGTCGGCATCAAGAAAACCGATTTGCAGGACACTTTTACCGCCGCGCGTTCGGGCGGGCGCGCTCACGACTCGATTGACATTATCGCGCCGCGCGGAACGCCCGTAGTTGCCGTTGCCGACGGCGAAATAGTTCGCTTTTTCGATAGCGAACGAGGCGGAATCACTATTTACCAGCACAGCGCGGACAAGCGTCTGATGTATTACTATGCGCATCTCGAACGCCGCGCCGACAACATCCAGCCCAAACAATTCGTCAAACAGGGAACCGTTATCGGTTATGTCGGCGACACGGGAAATTCGGGCGCGGGAAATTATCATCTGCATTTCTCCATCTGGACGATTGATGACCCGAAACGCGATTGGGACGGCACGAACATCAATCCTTATCCGTTACTCAAAGACGGCATTGAAAACAGCGGCGGCAAATAAAAGCGGCAAACTGGAAATGGGCATAAAGATTGCTCTCATTGCTGTCGGGGCGAAAAAACGTCTCGATTTAATTCAGCAATTTTGGAGCAATAAGAATGATTTTTAGAGTCAAGCAAGGTTTTATAGCAAGCGCGCTTCTTACAGTCGTCGGACTTTTCGCCGCTTGCGAACAGCCAACCAACCTCAACACAACCGTTAATTCAAATGCCAACAACGCCGCACCGATAACTGCGGCATCGCCCGCAGCAACGCCGAGAGCCGAAAATCCCCGCGCCGAAGCTAATCTGCCGGTCACGCTGCCGGTTCTGGACGCGATGTTTGCGGATGAGAGCTTCGCGGGCGAATTGAAATCAAAACTAGGTTTAACCGATGAGCAGATCGGACGTTTGCAAACAATTTCGCGCGAAGCGGTCGGGAATTTGAGCGAATTGGAAACCGACGAGTCAACAGGCTCGACGACCGAAGCGGTAAAGCGAGCGCAGGAACAGATTCGCTCGGTCGTCGGCGAAGACAAAGCCGCGCAGCTTGCCGGACTCGTGCGCGAACGCTGGCAGCAGGGCAGTTTTGATGAAACCGCTGCGAATGAACCTCCAAAATCCAACAGCGTTCCGACCGACACCCGGATTGTCGTCAACGCTCCCGCTTATCGAATGGATTTATTCAAAGACGGGCAGCTTGTTCGCAGCTATAAAATTGGAATCGGTTACCCGGAATTTCCGCTGCCGACCGGATTGCGAAAAGCGGAGACGCTGATTTTTAATCCGACCTGGACGCCGCCGGACGAGCCTTGGGTGAAAGGCAAGATTCAGCCGGGGAAAAAAGTCGAAGCCGGAAGCGCGCTTAATCCGCTCGGACCGATTAAAATTCCAATCGGTTCGCCGTCTTTGATTCACGGCGGGAAAAATCCGGCGCGTCTCGGTGGTTTCGCTTCGCACGGCTGCGTCGGTTTGACCAACGAGCAGGTACAGCAGGTTGCGCTCGATCTGGCACAGTTGACCGGAACTCAGGTAACTGCGGAAGATGCCAAAAATTACCTGAAAAACAAAACCGAAACAAAAAACGTCAAGCTCTCGCAGCCGATCCCGGTTGAGCTGCGTTACGAAACGATTGTCGTCGAAGACGGGAAGTTAAAGATTTTCCGAGACGTTTACGAGCGCGGCACGAATACCGAAGAAAACTTGCGCGCCGTCTTGCAGGCTCAAGGAGTCGCGTATGACAGTTTGAGCGAGCAGGAGCGAGCGAAAATTTCCGAAGCGCTCAAACAAATGGCGCGCGATCCGGCGGGAAATCCGGTCGAGGCAATGCCTGCCGGAAGCGTGAATAACAACTCGAACAAAAACGTCAAGGAAACGAAAACAATCAAAGGCGCGAAAGAAGCGACGATTGAAATCGCGGCTTTGAAAGGGAAAGGCTATCCGGTTGCAGTTGATTTAAACACGGGTGGAAAATCTGCGAAACCGCTAGGCACGAACACCGGAAAAAACGCGAACACCGGGAATACAAACGCTTCGGGTCAAAACAAGCGCTTTTAAAGTTATCGAAAGAATCGTCAAGCGCCGCTGACAAATTTGTCAGCGGCGCTTAACATTAGAAATCACTGTTTCAGTCCCGCTTGCAATTTGAGATTTGCGCGGTGTTGTCTATAATCCGTTTAAATTATCCTAATTTTGAAGAAACGGAATAAAAATGCGAATCAATAAAAACCTTTTGCCAATCTTGTTTGTAATCATCGGATTTACGGTTTTATCCGCTTGCCAGAGCAGTGCGAGCAAAACCGGGGCGCTGACCGAGGCATATAAAAATTTATATGATGCGGTCAAAAGCAAAAACACCGAAAACATCAAAGCGAATATGTCAAAAGCGACTGTGGAGTTTGCTTTGAACGTTGCCGGAATGCAAAAGAAAACGCCGGAGGAGATGTTTAAAAACGGATTGATTCAATCAACCCGTTCCGAAAAACTGCCGCCGACTCGTAATGAGCGGATAAAGGACAATATGGGCGCGCTTGAGGTGCAGGATACAAACGGAACTTGGGAAGACGTGCCGTTTGTTTTAGAAGACGGGCGCTGGAAACTAGCTGTCGGCGACCTTTTTAGCGGAAGCTACAAAAAACCCGCTCCGTCGCAAGCCGAAACCGAAGCCAACAACAACGTGCCGCAGATAATTCCGGGCGCCGACATTACTAATAAGAACGCGGCGATGCCGAATATGAACTCGGCGCCGAAAATTCCCGCTGATAAAAAACAGCCGGAAGCGAACAAGCCTGAGAAAAAATGAACGAAACCGATTTAATTCGGGAAATCGCGGCGACTTATCGAAAACACGGCTGGACTTTGCGGCGCGTTTTGCTCAAAAAAGAATTGCTCGAAAAAACGGGCGATTCTTTCGAGGCGGGCGCGCCGACAGTCGTTTCGGAGGTGAACGCGCTCCTGTTTTCGCGTGCTTCGGGGAAAAACAGCGAGGCTTGGGAATTGCGCCTCGTCAGTCAAACTCCATTTGCGCTGTTTGAGATTCTGGGCGTGGATGTTTCCGAAGATGAGCGCAATCTTCGCTTGCTTGATATGGAAAAACGTTTAAAAGAACGAGCCGAAAAGTAATTGAAAGAGAAGATTTCAAACAGCAGAGAGCTTGTCGAAACTGTCAACTATCAACTGTAAACTGTCTTGCAAAGAAACAAAGGTTTAATGCAAAAACAGTTTACAGTTTAGAGTTTAGAGTTTAGAGTTTGCCTGTTTGGTTATGTGAAAATCTTGAGAAAGATTCTTTTTACAGTTCGGACGGCTAGTGGTAAAATTCGATTTGGGCAAATTTAGGTTCGGCAGATTTTTGAACCTTTTTTTGTCAGTTGAAAAGAATGACGATTAAAGATTTTGGCACGCGAGTCGCAGATGTATGGGAAGGCTTGCGCCCTGGGACACGGCGAATGGTGGTCGGGGCGATGTTGCAGCAAACACCGTCAACAACCAGCTCAAGCGCCGGTCAGAAATTTTACTACGATGCTCAATCCGATTGGGAATTGAGTCGTCTGTTAACCGCTCTCGACGACCGCGCGGCGGACACGGAAGCCAGAAAAAACCCGACAAATTTACGCGAGCTTCGCCGCATTGCTGATGCGACGGCGCGCGTTTTGGAAGCTCAAACCGAATCAGCCGAAATTTTTATTCAACTCGTCGAGCGCGCCCTCTTGCGCTACGATTACGCGCGGGTTGATATGCTCGCCGACGCTTTGACGGCGCGTTTTTCCGCCGCCGAAGTTTGTGAAATCGTGCGCCAAGCCGAACACGCCCCGGTTCGCGCGCTGGCTTTTGAAGCTCTCGCGCAAATTCCGGTTTCGCGGCTTTTCCAGCTCATTGACGACCCGCTTTATGCCGATATTGTTCGCATCGCGCTCGAACAGCAAGCCTTTGAATTCGAGTCGGACGAGGCTCGAATGCTGCTCGAACAATTGATGGCGGAAGAACTTTTCGGCGACTAAACCGCGCCGCTCTTCAAAAAGTGTTTCGCCGCGACCGCATTTTTCGTTATAATTGCAGCACAACCAAAATTTCGTTTTTACAATCAAAGAACGAGCTTTCGGTCATTTAATTTAATCATTAATTTACATTGCGGTTTCAGGCAAATGTTTGAATCGCCGGAAAAACAAGGAGCCGAAAAGAAAAACGGGATGGAAAAAGAACTTTTTCGCCGCCTTCGCGGTTACATTTTGGGACTCGGCGCTGTTTGCGTTTTAAGCGGCGGCGGAATCGGCTTTCTCGTCGGAGTTGAGCGGACGACCGCCGAAAAATCGGTAAATTTCGCCGCCGCGCCCGAAACTTTGTCGGCTTCTTTCGCCGTTGTTGCGAAACAGGTCGAACCGGCGGTCGTCAACATTGACACGAAAACCAACGCGCCCGAAATTGACGTTAAAACCGCGCCCAAAAACGACAAAGATAAATCTGACGACAATCCGATTCTCGAATATTTCCGCCGCCAGCTTCCGCAGCAGCGACCGAGTTACGCGGTCGGAAGCGGTTTTATTGTTGATAAATCCGGTTATATTCTGACGAATCTGCACGTCATCGAGGACGCTAATCGGATCACGGTTCGATTGGAAACGGGCGAAGAGTTGATCGCGTCGGTCGTCGGCTCAGATGTTGAAACCGATTTGGCGGTTTTGAAAGTAAACGCCGGAAAAGAATTGCCGTTTATTCGAATGGGCGATTCAAACGCCGCGGCGGTCGGCGATTGGGTTTTGGCAATCGGTTCGCCGTTCGGTCTCGACCAATCGGTGACGGCGGGAATTATCTCGCAAGTCGGTCGGTCAACGCCTCAAGGCTCGAATTTTCAGAAATTTATTCAAACCGATGCGGCGATTAATCGCGGAAATTCGGGCGGTCCGCTCGTCAATATGCGCGGAGAAGTCGTTGGCGTCAACTCGCAAATTGCTACGCTGACGGGCGATTACAACGGCGTCGGATTCGCTCTGCCGTCAAACGAAGCCGCTTACGTCTATAACCAGATTTTACAAAACGGCAAAGTCCGGCGCGGTTATTTAGGCGTTCATCTCGATTCGGTCAAACCGGAATTCGCCAAAGTTTACGAATTGCCCGAACCCAAAGGCGCGATTATCACTGATGTCAGCGACCCACAAGGCGGAGCCGCGAAAGCCGGTTTGCTGGATAACGACGTAATTGTCGGAATTAACGGACAGCCCGTTGCGAACGCGCAGGATTTAATCGGTAAAGTCGCTTCGACCGCGCCGGGACAAACAATAGAAGTTGCGTATTTGCGCGAAGTCGGCAACCGGCTCGAACGCCGCACCGCTTCCGTCACGCTCGGCGTACGCCCGCCCACCACGGATGAGCGGCGCACATTGCAGCCGAGAAACGAGAAAACGATTGATCGAACAGCGCCGCAGCTCGGTTTGGTTTTAACCGAGCTGACGCCGCAGCTTGCCGCGCAAAACCGTCTGACAAACGTTAAAGGCTTGCTGGTTAAAGACGTAAATCCGAACGGAATTGTCGCTGATGTCAAATATCCAAACCGCGAATCGGCAATCACGCCCGGCGATTTGGTGACGCGCGTTAATCGCATTCCGGTCTCGACACAAGCCGAATTTGCCGCCGTCGTCAATAAATTGAAAACCGGCGATGCCGTTGTCATTCACGTCGGAAGATACGACGCGCAGAGCCGAAAAGTCATCACCAGAATCGTTCAATTTACGTTCCAGTGAATTTTGGCAGTAAAATTAAAAAACGAAAGCGGTCGAGATTTAAATCTCGACCGCTTTCGTTTTTCCTCGTCTGTGACAATTCGCCCGTATTTTGTTATATTTTCAGTTTGCTCTTCTACCTTTAAACAAAACAACTTATGCAAAAATATTTGAATTATATAGGCGGCGAATGGACGGAAAGCGCCAGCCGCGAGTTTTTTGAAAACCGAAATCCGGCGGACACGCGCGACGTGGTTGGGTTATTTCCGAAATCAAACGCCGAAGACGTTAATCGAGCCGTTGACGCCGCGCGCGAAGCAGCCGACAAATGGCGTCGGACGCCCGCGCCGCGCCGCGCAGAAATGCTGTTTCGTCTGGGCGAAATTTTAATCAAAAACAAAGACCGTTTTTCCTCTGAAATGACGCGCGAAATGGGCAAGGTTTTGAAAGAAACCGGCGGCGACGTGCAAGAGGCGATTGACTGCACTTATTACACGGCGGGCGAAGGACGCAGACTGCACGGTTACACGACACCCGCGGAAATGCCCAGCAAATTTGCGATGTGCGTTCGCCAGCCGGTCGGAATTTGCGGACTTATCACGCCGTTTAATTTCCCGATGGCGATTCCGTCGTGGAAATTGATTCCGGCGCTCGTCTGCGGCAACACGGTCGTCATCAAACCCGGCGAAGACGTGCCGCTTTCGACTTACAATCTCGTCAAATCCTGCGAAGAAGCCGGAATTCCGCCGGGCGTCGTCAACATCGTCAACGGACACGGCGAAGATGTCGGCGCGCCTTTGGTAAATCATCGCCACGTTCGCTTGATTTCTTTCACCGGCTCGACTTCGACCGGCAGAATCATCGCCGGAGACTGCGCCAAACGCAACGCGATTGTCAGCTTAGAAATGGGCGGAAAGAACGTGATTATTATTATGGATGACGCCGATGTTGATCTTGCGGTCGAAGGCTCGGTCTGGGGCGCTTTCGGAACTTCGGGACAACGCTGCACGGCTTCTTCGCGTCT
This sequence comes from Pyrinomonadaceae bacterium, assembly GCA_036388995.1. GTDB lineage: Bacteria > Acidobacteriota > Blastocatellia > Pyrinomonadales > Pyrinomonadaceae > JALZCH01. The sequence goes on from DASVQU010000135.1 coordinate 21,601, forward strand.
TGTCGTTCACAAAGCGGTTTACAACGAATTTGTCGAAAAACTAACTGCCCGCGTCAAACAATTGCGAATTGGAAACGGTTTGGAATCTTCAACCGAAGTCGGTCCTGTGATCAACGAAGCGGCTGTTGAAAAAATAATGTCGTATATCGAAATCGGTAAAAATGAAGACAAAGCGAGAATGATGTGCGGCGGAAATCGTTTGACGAGCGGCGATTTTGCCAACGGTTATTTCATCGAACCGACTGTTTTCGCGGACGCTTCGCCGGATATGCGAATTTCGCAGGAAGAAATTTTCGGACCAGTGACGACCATTATTCCGTTTGAAACGCTCGAAGAAGCAATTCGGATTGCCAATAATGTCGAATACGGTTTGTCCTCTGCGATTTACACGCAGGATGTGAACCGCGCGTTTTACGCGATGCAGGAAATGTACACCGGAATTTTTTACGTCAATTCGGCAACCATCGGCGCGGAAGTTCACCTGCCGTTTGGGGGCACGAAAGGAACCGGAAACGGTCACCGCGAAGCCGGAACGCAGGTTCTGGATATTTTCAGCGAATGGAAATCAATCTACGTTGATTATTCGGGTAAACTGCAACGCGCGCAGATTGATCTGGTTGAGATTTAAGTTATGAAAACAGAAGTTACCGAAGAAGGAATAATGATTCCGAAACAGTTTTTGGAAGGCGTCAAGGAGGTGGAAATTCGCAAGGAGAAAAATTATATCCTTGTGATTCCGCTTTCCGTTGAAGACCCGATTTTGCGTTTCGGTAAAAATCCCGTAAGCGATGAGGTAACCGACGCTTCAGTCAATCACGACCAATATATTTACGGCGAATGAACACTTATTTCGCGGATACGAGCTATTTGCTGGCGTTGGAATTGGGTGACGACCAAAATCATCATTCGGCATTAACTCACTGGACGGAATTATTAAAAACTACTTTTGCCGTCGTGACGACATCGTATGTTTTCGATGAAACCATAACTTATTTGAACAGCCGAAATCACCACGAAAAAGCGGTCGAAGTCGGCGAAAATCTTTTGCTGAGTCCGAGCGTCGAACTTGTTCACGTTGACGAAAACTTATTTTTTGAAGGCTGGACGATGTTTCAAAAATATGCCGATAAAAAATATTCGCTGACTGATTGTATTTCGTTTGTGGTGATGAAACAGAGGGAATTGGACACCGCTTTGACCTTCGATAAACATTTCGTTCAGGCGGGATTTAAAACCGAGCCGTAAATTTAGCGGCTCACAAGATTATGAATATCGCGCGCGCCAAAGAAATCCTCAAAAATCAGTTTGGTTATGATTCGTTTCGGCTCAATCAGGAGCAGGCAATTGAAACCGTTTTGGCGGGAAAAGACTGCGTGGTGCTGATGCCGACGGGCGGCGGGAAATCTTTGTGTTATCAGATTCCGGCGCTTCTTCTTGACGGTTTGACGGTTGTCGTTTCGCCCTTGATTGCGTTGATGAAAGATCAGGTTGACGCCCTTCGAGCCAACGGAATTAACGCAGCGTTTTTGAATTCGACGCTGACCAGCCGCGAGCAGACCGAGGTTTTTCAAGCGGTTCGCGCCGGAAAAATCAAGCTGCTTTATGTCGCGCCCGAACGTCTTTTGCAATCTGGCGATTTGTTTATCGAGTTTTTAAAATCAATCAAAGTCGCGCTTTTTGCGATTGATGAAGCGCACTGCATTTCGAGCTGGGGACACGATTTTCGACCGGAATATATTCAGCTCGGCAAATTAAAACAGTATTTCCCCGAAATTCCGATTATCGCGCTGACGGCGACCGCCGATAAGCTTGTTCGCAAAGACATCGTCGAGCGTTTGAACTTCAGAAACGCCGCGCTTTTTGTTTCGAGCTTTAATCGTCCGAACATTTTTTACCGCGTCGAGCCGAAGCGAAATTCCTACGCCGCTCTGCTCGATTATCTGGAAAATCGCCGCGACGAAAGCGGAATCGTTTATTGTCTGAGCCGCAGCTCGGTTGATTCGCTCGCCGCCGATTTGCGCGAGGAAGGCTATAATGCGCTGCCGTATCACGCGGGTCTCGACAAGGAAACGCGCGACCTGCATCAGGAACTGTTTTTAAAAGACGAAGCGAAAATTATTGTCGCCACAATCGCTTTCGGAATGGGAATTGACAAATCGAACGTGCGTTTCGTCGTGCATCTCGATTTGCCCAAAAATATCGAAAGCTATTATCAGGAAACCGGCAGAGCCGGGCGCGACGGTTTGCAATCTGAGGCGCTGCTGTTTTTTAGCTGGGCAGACGTTAAAAAATTAAAGGATTTCGCCGCCGTCGAAGGCAATCAGGCGCAGACCGAGATAATGCTCAGAAAGCTGACTATGATGGGCGCGTTCGGCGATTTGAAAACGTGTCGGCGCAAATTTCTGCTTAATTATTTTAGCGAAGAATTAACAATAGATTGTGGAACCTGCGACAACTGCCAAAAAGAATTTGAAAAATTTGACGGAACGATTATCGCGCAAAAAGCTCTGAGCGCGGTTTACAGAACCGGACAGCGCGTCGGGATTAATTATCTGATTGATTTCCTGCGCGGCTCGCAGTCGAAAAAGATTTGGGAGCAGCATAAACAACTCAAAACCTTCGGCGTCGGCGCGGACATTTCCAAGCAAAACTGGTTCGATTATTTTCACGACCTGATAGCGCAAGGTTATCTCGCGCAAGCCGACAAAGACAATTATTCGATTATCGTTTTAACCGACAAAAGCTGGGACGTTTTGCGCGGAAACGAAACGGTCGAGCTAATCAAAATCACCGAAAAAGAAGAGAAAAAAGACAAAAAGCCTTCGCTCGTGCCGGAAGTTTCGCACGAATATTTCAAAGATTTATTCGACGATCTAAGACGCATCAGAACCGAATTCGCCCGCGCGGAAAACGTCCCGCCGTATGTCGTTTTTTCCGACGCTACGCTCGTCGAAATGGCGACCTTTTTGCCGCAGAATCTCGGCGCGATGCGAAAAATTTCGGGCGTCGGCGAATTGAAATTGCAAAAATACGCGGCGGATTTTCTCGAAATCATCAAACAATATTGCGCTGCAAACAATCTCGAATCGCGCATTGATTTAAAAACGCCGAAACGCGCCGAAAAAAAAGCGCGCACGAAACGCGACGAAAAGGGCGACGACACTTACGGCATTTCGCTCAAGATGTTTCGCGGCGGAATCCCGCTTGATAAAATCGCGGCTCTGCGCGGAATGTCGAAAAGCACGATCGAAATGCATCTTTTGCGTTTTATCCCGACCGGCGAAGTCAGGCTCGAACAAATTGTTTCGGCAAACAAAATCGCGCAAATCAAAAGCGCGCTCCTTAAATTTAACGAAAGCGGCGCGCTGTCGCCCGTCAAAGAATTTTTGGGCGACGATTACAGCTACGGCGAAATCCGCGCCGTTTTGGCGGCGATGTACGCGGGCGAACAAATTTAATCGAATCAGAACTAAATACAGTCAAACGCTTTCACGCCGCTTGTCAATTTAGGCAAACGACGTGAAAATGTGCATAATGGATTTTTCTTACCACATTATAAATTCTGGAGATTTTTTCAATGAAAATCGGATTACCGAAAGAAATTAAAGACAATGAATACCGCGTTGGATTAACGCCAGCCGGAGTTCGCGCGCTGACCGACGCCGGACACACGGTTTACATGGAGAATAAAGCCGGCGAAGGCTCCGGTTTTGAAAACGCGCTTTACGAACGTGCGGGCGCGACGATTTTGGGAACAGCCGACGAAGTTTGGCAAACGGGCGATATGATCGTCAAAGTCAAAGAGCCGATTGCGCCCGAATATCCGCGGATGCGCGAAAACCAATTGCTTTTCACGTATTTGCATCTCGCGCCCGAATTTGAACTGACCAAACAAATGATGGAGCGCAAAGTGACGGGCGTCGCTTACGAAACCATTACTGACCGGCGCGGGCGTCTGCCGCTTCTAACGCCGATGTCGGAAGTTGCGGGCAGAATGTCAATTCAGGTCGGCGCGACTTATCTCGAAAAAATGAACGGCGGGCGCGGAATCCTGCTTGGCGGCGTTCCGGGCGTTCCGGCAGCGAACGTCGTGATTATCGGCGGCGGCGTGGTTGGCACGGAAGCTGCGAAAATGGCTGTCGGTTTGGGGGCGAAGGTCACGATTATTGACAAAAGCCTTGATCGTTTGCGCGAATTGGACGACATCTTTTTGTCGAAAGTCCAAACGCTGGCTTCGTCGAGCTACGCAATTGAAGAAGCGATTTCGCACGCAGATTTAGTGATCGGCGGCGTTTTAATCCCGGGCGCGGCGGCTCCGAAACTGGTGACGCGCGAAATGTTGAAATTGATTCCGAACGGCGCGGTTCTGGTTGACGTAGCGGTTGATCAGGGCGGCTGTTTTGAAACGACTCGCCCGACAACGCATTCGAATCCGACTTTTTACGAAGAAGGCGTACTGCATTACTGCGTGGCGAATATGCCTGGCGCGGTGCCGCGCACTTCGACTTTCGCTTTGACGAACGCTACTTTATCTTACGCGCTCGATTTGGCGAACAAAGGCTTTGAGCGCGCGATTGCCGAAGACGCGGGCTTAAAAGAAGGCGTCAACACCTACGCCGGAAAATGCACTTACGAGGCGGTCGCGGTTTCGCAAAATATTGAATACACTTCTCTAGACAAAATGGTTTTCTAAAACAACAGGTGAATTCAACTTGTAAGTGCATTTTTTATCTGTTCTGCCGACAAATCTTAGCTGCTTTGAAAGGTCTGCTAACGCAAGAAATTAGCGGTTAGTTTAGATAATTAAGAAATTTTGCGAATAAATTTAGTTCCAGATAGCTTTAAGAAAATTGCACTTACGAGTTGAATCTACAATACTATTTTGCTCTAGATTCTGGGGAAATAGCCTGTAATGACAAGTTACAGGCTATTTCTATTCCGATTCACCGCAACGATAAATTAAGCAAAACAAACTCAATGCTATGAGATAAAATCTTGACATTGCGGTTTTTGTGTTGATAGGATTTCTATCTGTCATAATTCAACAGGTCAGGAAATCCCATTGCGATGTGAATTAAGCAGTTACTACGCATCTGCATATTAATTAAAGCCATTTATATCCTTAATTCACTCGTGCGTTTTTACAGCCAAATCCCGCTGTCTTTGATTTTGATGAGGAACGCTTAAACTCCTGAAAAAAAAACTCCGATAATGATAGTTTTCATCTGCTTACGGTGCGTTAACTAATAAGAGTTAAAAATGCAGAATGGCAAAAATACAGTTGACTCAATTGAGAACTAATGAGGCGAGTAATCGTCACATCGGAATTTAAATCAATCTCTTTTAATCAAGAGAGATAAATAGGCAGCGAGTATCGGATGAGACAACTATATTAATGCCTTAACAAATATTCCAAAACAAAAATTAGGCTAATAAAGAGACGAATATGAAATTCTTTGTGAGTTCTCGAATGCGCGAATTATTTTTTGAAAGACGGATTGTTATTGAAGCGATTCATTCTGCCGGTCACACACCTCTTTATATTGAAACAGAGCCATACGTAAAAGATGAAAAAGCCCGCGACACGATGAACAGACTTGTTGCAGATGCGGATGGTTTCATTTCCTTATCATATCTATCTCTAGGAAAACAGGACAAGAAACTTCTAAACAATCTTACCCCAATTCAGTATGAATTAGAGCTATTTCTAAAATGTAGGAAAGATGAAAAGGCGCCTGTTATATTTCTTAGGGAAGAACCAGATCACCATGTTAAACCATCACAAAATTTGTTGGATTGGATAGAAGAGAATGAAGGCATATTAAAGACTGAGACCAAAATATTTAAGAATCCAGAAGATTTAGAAAAGAAGATAGAAGACGTATTAAAAGATTACGAGAAGAAGGTAGATATTACTAATGCAAAACCTAAATTTATCGTTACATATGTCGGACCTGATTTTATTGGATTAATAGGAAGTTTATCGGAGATTGCGTTTACTAATTATGGACTTAATCTTGATTATATTTCACATGCGTCAACAGGCAAGAAAGCGACAACGTATATATCTTGTTCGCGACGTACATTAGTAAAAAATATAAGAGATGAAAATGATCTCAAAAAAAAATTAAAGCGGGATATGCAAAGAACCTTACCGAGGATTATAGAAGACGCAAAAAGGAACAAACTGCTTGATGAAAATATAAATCCTAAATTCGATATTGATGTTTCTGAAGACTATTCACATCCGCAGCCATATCAATTTTTTACTATTGTGCGAACTATTGACGCTCCGGGGCAACTTAATATTGTTTGCAAAGAACTGCGAGCGAAGAAATTTAATATTGACGAGTTTCAGCTAAGACCGTCTTCACCTGAACATCACAGACAAACTACAATGACTATGTGGTTATCTAGAATAAAGGATGAAAAAGATGTTGAAAAGTGTAAGGAGGATTATTTGGCGGAATTAGAAAGAACCTTTCGATATTTGACCGGCGTTAGATCTTTCGAGATAAGAGCTTTGGATTGCCCGTGACTATATATTGCTGGATTTTAAATTTTGAGTAAATAGATTTAAATACAATAGTTTAAAAAAGCAGTCATGCATTAAATAATGTATGCCAGAATAAAAAATCTAACCGGAATTTACATTTTCCTGCTTGTCGCTATTGTTTTTCTCGTTGATCATTCGGCGACGCAGCCGCTTTTTCGTTTCATTTACAAAATTCCTTTCGGTGATAAAATCGGACATTTTTGCCTGATGGGATTCTTTTCGTTTTTGCTTAATCTGGCTTTAAATGCGAAAGCAATAAAAATCGGCAGAATCCATTTCCCGCTCGGCAGTTTGATTGTTTTGTTTGTCGTGGTTGTCGAAGAGTTTTCGCAGCTTTGGGTGCGCGGGCGGACGTTTGACGCGGGAGATTTGCTGTTTGATTTGGCGGGAATTGTTCTGTTCGGAGAATTGGCGCGGCTTGTTGTGAGGCGGCGCGGCTTAACGATTCGGCGAGGCGAGCAAGCCTGAGACGGTTTCGAGCAATTCTTCCTGTAGGCGCGACGATTTGAGCAAATGAGCGTCGGCTTCGCAATCGGATTCCGATTCCATTCCGCTCATCATCACGAGCCGCATATTTTGCCACATCGGATTGGCGCGGAAAATCCGGCACAATTCGAGACCGGAAAGATTCGGCATAATCGCGTCAATCACGGCGAGATCGAATTTTTGAGTTCCGGCGGCTTGCATCGCCTGTAAACCGTCCTCCGCCGCAACGACTTCGTAGCCGGCGCGTTTTAAAACGACTTCGAGAAGCCGGCGCATCGCGGCATCGTCTTCCGCCAGCAAAATGCGCGCTTTCGTCGCCGTTTCATCGCTTTGAGCATCGGTTTTTACCGGATTCGATTCTTCGTCTCGCACAGTGTTATTCATAAAGCCGCTTCAATCGCAGGCAAAGTGGGGAAAGCTTTGAACCTTTGAAGGTTAAAAACGTTTTCAATGTTTGTCAATGTCGCGGCAAACATTTGACTCAAAATTTAGCAGCCGCCGCTCACATTTTCGCATCTACTCCGTTTCGGTTAAAATCAAACAGGTAAAAAAATGTACGAATTTGCAGTCACGCCAGCCGTTACACAGTTACGGCGTCCCGGAGTTTTGATTACGGACGTTGCCGCCGGAAGTCTCGCCGAAGAATTGGAACTCCAATCAAACGACCGGATTGTTCGCGTCAACGGTCGAACCGTGCGCGATTATCTCGATTTTCGCTTTCAAACCGCAGGCGAAACCGAGCTTACTCTGCAAGTCAAAAAGCCGAACGGCGAAACCTGGGAGCTGGAAATCGAGCGCGATGAAGGCGAAGATTTCGGTCTTGAATTTGAGCAAATCGCGCCGCGCCAATGCGCGAACGAATGTCTGTTTTGTTTCTGCAAAGGCAATCCGGCGGACGCGCGCCCTTCGCTGTTCATCCGCGACGAAGACATTCGCCTCTCGTTTCTCTACGGCAATTACACGACTCTTTCTTCGATAACGCCGGACGAAATGAATCGAATCATCGAACAGCGTCTCTCGCCGCAATATGTTTCGGTTCACGCGACCGATTTAAAAGTGCGGGCGTATTTGCTCGGAGTTGACGAAAAACGCGCCGATATTTCCGGGAAATTAAAAAGATTGTTAGACAACGAGATCGAAATTCACGCGCAAGTCGTTTTATGTCCCGAAATCAACGACGGCGCGATTTTGCGGAAAACCGTCCAGGATTTGGCGGCGCATTTCCCAAAAATTTCGAGCGTGGCGATTGTCCCGCTCGGTTTGACGCGCTATAACACCGACAATCGTTTAACCGCCGTCACGCCGGATTTCTGCCGCCGCACGATTCGGGAAATCGAGCCTCTGCAAACCGAATTTCAAACTACATTTGGCGAAACGTTCGCGTTTCTGGGCGACGAAATTTATCTCAAAGCCGGTTTGCCGATTCCGTCGCGCAAACATTACGGCAATTATCCGCAAATCGAAGACGGCATCGGAATGGTGCGCGCTTTTCTGAATAAATTTGAAAATCTCTGGCGCAAATTAAAGAAAAAACCGCTTGCGCCCGAACAAGCGCGAAAATTAAACGGCACGATTTTTACGGGCGAAATGTTTGCGCCCGTAATGACGCGCATCGTTGAAAAAACAAACCGCGAAGCCGGAACGCGCCTTTCGGTCAAAGCGGTCAAAAACGAATATTTCGGCGGCGACGTAGCAGTCGCCGGATTGCTGACGGGCGCAGATTTTTTGCGCGTCAAAAATGAAGTCGCCGGAGATTTCGCCATTTTCCCGTCGCACGTTTTAAAGTCGGACGAATCAATTTTTCTGGACGGAATGAGTTTCGCGGAATTTCAAAAAGAATTTCAAACGCCGGTTCATCTGCTTGATGCCGCCGGTTTGATAAATATGATTGAAACCGCTGATGTGGAAACCGCTCACGACGCAAATTTCGACGTTTTCAACCCGCGCAACCGTTTTGTCGGACATCCGCAAAATGCTTAAAAAGCCGTCAAAAACAATCATCCGGCGACAACTGCCGACCGTTGAGAAGCATCTTTAAAACGTCGGATTACACGCCGTTTATTGAGTAAATTTTGGAGTTTGAAATGAATAAATTAACAGCTTTTATCGCCGCTTTCGCGTTGCTTGCGGCAAATTTTGCAGCCGTTTTTGCCCAAAACGCGCCAGCCAAAAATGCTGCGCCAGCCAATGATCTGGTCGCTTTGCTGCCCGCGTCGGACATTGTTGCGGTTGCAGATATGCGCCGTTTAACGACGGACGCGCTGCCGCAGATTTTGGCTTCCAAACCGGCGATGCTCGCCGAGATAAATCAGCAGCTTGACGCTTTTAAAGCCAAAACCGGAATTGACGCGCGCCAGTTTGAGCGCGTCGCAGTCGGCGTCAAATACGACCGCGCCGTCGCCGGAAAAATTGATTTTGCGCCCGTCGCCGTGACGCGCGGAAATTTTAACGCCGCCGGATTGCTTGGCGCGGCGAAAATTGCTTTAAGCGGAAAATACCGCGAAGAAAAAATCGGCAGCCGAAATCTGCTCGTCGTTTCATTGAAAGATGTCGCCGCGCAGATGCCGCAGTCGAAAGACCCGGCGAAAGCCGATAAAATGTCGCAAATCATCGCCAAATTGACGACCGGCGAAGTCGCTTTTCACGCCATTAATCGAAACACGCTCGCTTTCGGCGATTTGAAACAAGTGCGCGCGATGATTGAAACAAACGCGAAAACAGGTGCGAACGCGGAATTAATTTCGCTTGCAAATAGAAATCCGAACGCGGTTTTGAGTTTCGCCGGAAACATTCCGCCGGATTTGCAATCGCTTATGCGTTTCGACAACGACGAAATCGGCAACATTTTAGCTTCGCTGCGGCAAAGCTTCGGCTCGCTCGATGTTTCGGGCGGAAACGCAAACATTTTGTTTGCGGCGCGAACCGAAACCGCTGACCAAGCCAAAAATTTGAAAGAAACGCTGCTCGGTCTGCAATCTTTGAGCGGTTTGCTGAGAGCGCGAAAAAGCGCCAAAAACGAAGCTCTGGCGGACATTGCCGAAAGTTTGAAAATTTCGCAAACCGCAAACGAGATCGAGCTGCGCGCCTTAGTCCCGCAAACCGCGCTCGATAGATTGCTCGCCGGAAAATAATGGAAATTTAAAATGAAAAGCCGAAAAAGGGAGAAGCCACGAGCTTTTCCCTTTTTTATTTTCTATAAAGTGATTGAACAAAATCAGAATACAACTGAAAACGATTGAAACATAAACTGTAAACTATGAACTATGAACTATTTTGCATTGCATAACAGTTCACAGTTTACAGTTTATAGTTCATAGTTTTTCTTGTTTTTATTTTTGCCGGGCGTTTGAATTTGCCTCAAAGAGTTGTTTGCAACTTTCGTAAAATCTGCGAAAATCACGGTAATTTGCTTGCGGTCTCCCTTGTTTTGCTATGAAATTTTTATTCAAAGAAAAATCGGTTTTTTGCCTCGCTTTCCTCTTTCTCGCTTTCAATTTTGTGCCGCTGACGAGCGCGCAGGAGACTACAGCGCCGCCCTTGCGCGAGCGAATCGCGCCCGCGCAGACTCCGACGCCGAAACCTTTGCCGACAATTACGGCGACGCCCGCCGCTTCGCCGATTGCGACGCCAACGTCGCAGCGCGTTCAATCTTTGCCGGAGCTGCAATCGCAGATTCGCTCGGTTTTATTGAGACCGCAGCTTTTGCGCGCGCAGGTCGGCGTTAAAGTTTTATCGCTCGATTCGGGCAAAACCGTATTCGAACAAAACGCGGAAAAATATTTTATGCCCGCCTCGAATATGAAAAACTTTACGGTGGCTGCGGCTTTGGACAGGCTTTCCCCCAATTTTAGATTTACGACGAGCGTTTACGCCGCCGCACAGCCGGATTCAAACGGCACGATCCGCAGCGATTTGATAATTTACGGGCGCGGCAATCCGTTGATTTCTACCGTTCCGCAAGACGGCTCGACGGTTAGCAGTTTGGATGAATTGGCGGCGAAAATCGCGGCAAGCGGCGTGCGGCGAATCGAAGGCAATCTCATCGGCGACGAAAGCTATTTTTCCGGTGATCCCGTTCAGGTTTCGTGGGAATGGGACGATTTGCAGTGGGAATCAGGCGCGGAGGTTTCCGCACTGTCAATCAATGACAACCTCGTAAAACTGCAAATTGCGCCCGGCGCAAACACCGGCGCGCCCTGCATTGTCACAATCACGCCGCCGAATCAGCTTTTTACCGTTATTAACTTAACTCAAACTACTTCCGCCGGAACAAAACAGGAACTTGAAGTTCACAAACGGCTCGGCACAAACGTTCTGGAAATTCGCGGCACAATGCCGCTCGGCGGGAGAGTTTGGTCGAACGAAATAACGGTTGCGAAACCGGCGGAAATGTTTGTCGCGCTCCTCAAAAACGCGCTTGCACAAAAAGGCGTCATCGTGACGGGACAAACTCGCACGGCTGATGCAAAGGCGCGCAAGCTCGCGCCAATTGATTTGACTAAAATGATCGAAATTGCGCGCCACGACTCGCCGATTTTAAGCATCATCGCCGCAAAAACGATGAAACCGAGCCAGAATACCTACACGGAAATAATTCTGCGCACTTTGGGCGAAGTTGTCGGAGATAAATCCGATCCGAAACAAACCAGTTCGCAGCGCGGCGCAACGGTGGTTCAAAAGTTTTTGGCGGAAGCGGGAATCGCGCCCGAAAGTCTGGTCATCTGGGACGGTTCCGGTTTGTCGCGTCATAATTTGATTACGCCGAACGCGGCGGCGCAGCTTTACGCATTTATGAACCGACATCGTTATGCTTCGAGCTGGCGCGAAAGCTTGACGATTGCAGGAGTTGACGGAACTTTGCAGAATCGTTTTAAAAATACCTTCGCTGCCGGAAATGTTCGCGGCAAAACTGGCACGATTGACCAGGTTTCCGCGCTTTCCGGTTATTTGACGACCGCTGCGGGCGAGCAGCTTGCGTTTTCCGTTATCGTAAACGCGCTTCCTGCCGGAAGCGCCGCGTCGCGCGCGGTGATTGACGAAATCGTTCTTGCTCTGGCAAATTTCAACGGGAAAACGAATTAAAAATGCAATTCTGTAAATTTCACGGCTTCGGCAACGATTATCTGGTTTTCGAAGCCGAAAGTCTCGCAAAGATAAAATCTCTCAGCGATTTCGCGCGCCAGATTTGCGACCGGCATTACGGCGTCGGCGCGGACGGAATTGCGATTATCGGCAAACTGAAATCAAACGCTGCTGATTTTTCGGCGCGCATTTTTAACCCGGACGGCAGCGAAGCCGGTTTTTCCGGCAACGGCACTCGCTGCGCCGTCGCTTTTTTACATTACCGGGAAATCTGGACGGAGGAAAATCTGCGGCTCAAAACCAGGAGCGGCGTCAAAAATTATCGTCTTTTGGAGACGATTGACGCGGGGCATTATCGGTTCGAAGCCGAGCTTGGAAAACCGAAATTCGATTCGGCTTCGATTCCGATTCAGTCAAAAGAAAAATTGGAAACCGTGGTTGATTTTCCGCTTCCTGTCGGCGAAGAGGAGTTTAAAATTACCGCCGTCAACGTAGGAAATCCCGTGACGTGCGTTTTTGTTAATGATTTCGACGCTTTCGATTGGCGCGAAACCGGGCGCGAAATCGAAACTCATCTGCTTTTCCCCGAACGCACGAACGCCGTTTTCGTCAAAGTTCTCGATAAAAATAACATCGAGCTTCGTATCTGGGAGCGCGGCGCTGGCGAAACGATGGCTTCCGGCACTTGCTCGGTCGCGGCAGCAATCGCCGCTTGTCTGCGAAATGAAACCGAGAGAAAGATTACGGTTCATAGTCCGGGCGGGCAGACGACAGTCTTTTGGCGTGAATCGGACGACGAAATGCTGCTCAGGGGGCGCGCCGATTTCGTCTTTTGCGGCGAATGGGAAGTGAAATAATTACGAATTTCAAATTACGAATTACGAATTTTCGAATGAAAATAGCGACTTGGAATGTAAATTCGGTTTTTGCCAGAATGCCGCACGTTGTGCGCTGGCTTAATGAACAACAGCCGGACGTTTTGTGCCTTCAGGAAACGAAAACGACCGACGATAAATTTCCGGCTTTTGATTTTCTTGAACTCGGTTACAACTCTGCTTTTATCGGGCAAAAGTCGTACAACGGAGTAGCCATTTTGTCGCGTCACGAAATTGTCGATGTTCAATACAATTTTCCCGACGATGCGGACGACGCGCCGAAACGACTTATTGCAGCAACAATAAACGACATTAGAATCGTCAACACTTACATTCCGAACGGCACTGAATTGTGGTCAGACCCTTTTAAATTTAAATTGGATTGGCTCCAACGTCTCAGACATTTTTTTGAAGAGACTTGCGATAAAACCGGGGACATTTTGCTGTGCGGCGATTTTAACGTCGCGCCGGATGAACGCGATGTGTACGATGTCCGAACGTGGGAAGGCAAACTGCATTTTTCCCGACCGGAACGCGCCGCGCTCGATTATGTCCGAAAATGGGGATTTGTTGACGCTTTCCGGCTTTTTCATGAAGCGGGGGGGCTTTATTCGTGGTGGAATTACCGCGAAGGCTCGTTTTTTAAAAATAACGGTTTGAGAATAGATCATATTTGGGTTTCGCCCAGCTTGGCGGCACGATGCTTGCAGTGCGAAGTTGATAAATCACCGCGCGGCTGGGAACGTCCTTCGGATCATGCTCCGGTCGTCGCCGTTTTCTCTGACAAGGAGCAGGGCAAAAATGAAAGCTGAAAACAGAAACGCTTTATTGTGGACTGCCGCCGGATTAGGCGCGGTTTTGCTGGCAAAAACGATTATTAATAAAACACGCGAAATTGATTTGCGCGACAAAGTTGTTTTAATCACGGGCGGCTCGCGCGGGCTTGGTTTGGTTTTGGCGCGGCAGTTTGCCGCCGAAGGCGCGAAAATTGCGATTTGCGCGCGCGATTTGGAAGAGCTTCAGCGCGCCGAAGAAGATTTAAAAGAGCGCGGAGCAGATGTCTTTTATGCGACTTGCGATTTGCAGAACAAAGCGGAAATCGGGCAAATGGTCAACGCCGTGCGAATGGAGTTCGGGCAGATTGATATTCTCGTCAATAATGCCGGAATTATTCAGGTAACTCCGGTCGAACACGCGACTGAAGCCGATTATGTAGAAGCGATGAATACGCATTTCTGGGCTTCGTATCACACGATTCAGGAAGTTTTACCGGAAATGAAAGAGCGGGGAAGCGGCAATATCGTTAACATCACTTCAATCGGCGGCAAAGTGGCGTTTCCGCATCTGCTCCCGTATGCGGCGAGCAAATTCGCGCTCGTCGGTTATTCCGAAGGCTTGCGCGGCGAGCTTTTGAAAGACGGAATTTATGTGACGACGATTGTTCCCGGTTTAATGCGAACCGGCAGCCCGCGCAACGCTTTTTTCAAAGGGCAGAACGAAAAAGAATACGCCTGGTTTAAATTGAGCGATAGCTTGCCGTTTCTTTCGGTCAGCGCCGAACAAGCCGCGAACGAAATCGTCACGGCGACTAAACGCTGCGAAGCCGAGCACATTATTTCGATGCCAGCGAAATTGGGCGTTATGTTTCACGGAGTTTTTCCCGGTTTGACTTCGGATTTATTTTCGCTCGTCAACACATTTTTGCCCGCTCCGGGCGGAATCGGTGACGGGCGATTAAAAGGCAAAGACAGCGAAACGGCGGCTTCGGATAATTTATTGACTGCATTAACCGACCGCGCAGCAGAGCAAAACAACGAAACGGTAAATTAAATTCACAAGGCAAAAGTAAAAAGTCGAAAGGCAAAAGTAAAGAAATCAGATCCCTACTTTTGCCTTTTGACTTTTTACTTTTGCCTTTAAATTATTGCGGCGTCGGTGCCGGTGGTTTTAGCCCGTATTCTTTCGGCGGTTCAACGCCGAGCAGATGTTTGACGAAATAATCCCAGCGGCGGCGCGTCATATAGAGCGTCGCGCTGCCAAAACCGTGTCGGGCGTTTGGAATCATCAGCAAATCAAAATCCTTGTTGGCTTTGATGAGCGCGTCAACAACCAGATAAGTGTTGTATGGCGGAACGTTGTCGTCCATTGTGCCGTGAGCGAGCAGCAATTTGCCTTTCAGATTTTTCGCGTGGACTTGATTTGCCTGTTCTTCGTAATTCGATTTGCCGTTTACTTTGGTTTCCAAACCGATGTAACGCTCGCCCCAATCGTCTTCGTAATTGCGGTTGTCGTGGTTGCCGGATTCGGCGATTCCGACTTTGAAGAAATCAGGATGCCGGAACATCGCCGCCGCGGTCGCAAAACCGCCGCCGGAATGTCCCCAAATGCCGACGCGATTTAAATCAATATACGGAAAACGCTGTGCAAGCTGCCGCATTCCGGCGATTTGATCTGCCAGAGTGTTGTCAGCCATATTTCCGTAACAGGCGTCGTGAAATTTCTTTGAGCGGAGCGGATTGCAAGTGCCTTCGATCTGGACGACGACAAAACCGAGTTCGGCGAGCGCCTGATTGTCCTGACGCGCCGGAGAAAATCCCCAGTTTCCGCCGATGCTGCCGCCCTGCGGTCCCGGATAAATGTAATTGACAATCGGATATTTCCGGTTCGCATCGAGATTTGAAGGCGTGTACATCAAACCGTAAACGTCGGTTTGCCCATCGCCGGCTTTGACCGTAAACAGTTGCGGCGGTTTCCAGCCCGTCGCGGTCAGGCGCGAAATGTCAACCTTTTCAATTTCGGCGACGGTTTTTCCGGTCATATCGCGCAGCACTGAAACCGGCGCGGTGTCGGGTTTTGAATAAGTGTCAATGAAAAAACGTCCGCTCGGCGAGAGCGAAATCGAATGATGCCCGTCTTCAGGCGTTAGTAATTGCAGGTTTTTGCCGTCGAATCCGACGCGGTAAAAATGTGCGAAATACGGATTGCGCCCGGCTTCGCGCCCGCCTGCGGAGAAATAAATCGTGCGGGTTTTGTCGTCAATTTTTAAGATTTCCCGAACTACAAAATCGCCGGTCGTAATCTGATTTTTGAGTCTGCCGGTCGCCAAATCGTGGAGATAAAGATGTCCCCAGCCGCTTTTTTCGGAAAACCAGATGACTTCGTTTGAAGCCGGCAGGTAGCGCCAGTTGACGGTTGACCAGCCGGATTCGTATTGCGTCGGCGAGACTTCTTCCAAAACTTCACGAATCTCTCCGGTCGCCGGATTGACAACGCGCAAATTCGCTTTCTTGTGATCGCGCGAGCTGGAAACAAATGCCAGGCTCAAAGAATCAGCGCTCCATTCCGTATCAGTGAAATCACCGCCGTTACAGGAAATATCGTCGCAAAGCGTCGTCCGGTGCTGGTCGGGCGGCATTTTCAAACGGATGACTCTAGCCGAATCAACGTCAATAATCACGCGCTCGATCATCGTTACGTCGGCATCGCCCGGAAGCGGATATTTCCACGCTTTGAGTTTCGGTTTTCCGACCGTGGTTTCAACCAGATACATATCGCTCGTTTTGCGCTGGTCTTGTTGAAACGTGGCGATTTTCTTTGAATCGGGCGACCAAGCCAAAATCGCGCGGTCGCTCTGCGTCCAACCGGCATTGTCCGTCGCGTAACCGTAATCTTTGACGCCATCTTTGGTTAGCTGCGTGTCTTTGCGGGTTACCAAATCGCGCACCCAGAGATTGTAATCTTTGATATAAGCGGCGCGGTTTCCGTCCGGCGAAAGAACCGAATTAGGCACGCCGTTTTGTATGACGATTTTCGGCGCATCAGCTATTGCGGCATTGAGTCTCGCCTGATCGGGAAACGTTTGACGCGCGCCGTCAGCAGCATTGACTAAAACAAATTCGCTGCCTTTGCGATACCAGAAACGGTCGCCGGAAACCCAAGTCGCGCGCACAGCGCCGGAAACGAGCGGCGCTGTGTTATAACCCATAAACTTTTCCGCCCGCGCATAATCTGCGGCGGTTATAGCTGTCGGTTCCTGGGCAAAAGCCGGGGCGATGCTCGAAACAAAAGCGAGCAACAAAATTGCAGACTTTAGCTGAAAAAAAACTTTCATATTTTAGAAAATCGAAACAGTTGAATTTTTGTGTTTTGAGTTTTTCGGTTTTGAAAAAAGCCAAACTCGAATTCGGTTAAGGAATTGTCCGATTAACCGCCGTTTTTTTCAAGTGAAGACGAAAAGCTCATTGTTAAGATGCGATACAGTTGATTAAAATTTCCTGAAAAGTTGAGCAATTAAAAAAATCCGATGTTTCCCGAACCAAAATTTGTCCCGCTCGATTTCGAGCGTTTATTAATCGAAGAGCAGCAAAAAAGAGCAGCCGAATTTTACCGTTTGATGAATCGGCGCCGAACCGTGCGCGAGTTTTCGGCAAAAGAAGTGCCGTTGGAAATTATCGAAAACGCCGTCCGCGCCGCCGGAACTGCGCCGTCGGGCGCGAATATGCAGCCGTGGCGTTTTGTCGTTGTGAAAAACCGGGGAATCAAACTCCAAATCCGCGAAGCCGCCGAGCGCGAAGAATTTGAAAATTATAACGGACGTATGCCCGCACGCTGGCTGAAATGGCTCGCGCCTTTGGGAACTGACGAACACAAGCCTTTTCTCGAAATCGCGCCCGTTTTAATCGTCGTTTTTCGGATTGATTTTTTGATCGACGCGGAAACCGGCGAAACCGAGCCGACTTATTATTCGCAGGAATCTGCGGGAATCGCCTGCGGATTATTGATTGCGGCTTTGCACAACGCCGGGCTGGCGACTTTGACTCACACGCCGAGTCCGATGAAATTTTTAAATCAAATCTTAAATCGCCCGCGCAACGAAAAACCTTTTGTTTTGATTCCGGTCGGTTATCCGGCTGAAAACGCGAAAGTGCCGGACATCCGGCGCAAATCGCTCGATGAGATTATGGAAATCGTTTAACCGAATTGCGGCGGCGGAGGCGGCGCAAACTGCGGCTGAATATCGCCCATCCGTGAAAAGCGGGCTTCCTGTCGTTTGGTAATATTTTTTACTACCAAAATCGCCAGAGCCGCCGCTACAATGCCAAACAAACTGGCAATTATCAACGCAATTGACAAAGTTCGCAGCCCTTCCGCACTCTCAACGTCGCTTAATCGCCCGGTGATGTTGGCGGAAAAATTGCTCAGCAGCCAGAAAACCCACCACCAGCCGAGCAAAGCCGGTGTGCCGACGCTGTTTGAAAGAAAATTTAACTCCGGGTCGAAATCAGGATCGCTTTCGTTCCACAAATCGCGGACTACGCCGAGCGGTTTGATCAAATTGGCAAACGGAATAAACCACCAGCCGATAGCCCAGCCCGGCGTATATTCGGGACTGCCCGATTTGAGCGCCGCCAGGTTTTTATAACAGCGATAAAGCCATAACAAAAAGAAAACGACGCAGCCGATAAAAACTACGAATTCCAAAATGCTGAGCAGCCCGATTGGCAATATCCAAAACGGCATCGGCTCGCCGTCGAGATCGAGATCAAAGGGAAATAAAAGCTGCCCGCCGCTGAGAATGACAAAAAGCGCGTCAATAGCCAGCAAGGCGGCAAGAAAACCGATTGCCAAAAGCGAAAGAGTTCGCGGCGAGCGATAAGGTTCGGAAAAATTCTGGCTCACAAAATCTCCTTAAAAATTTATAAATCGGGAATTGAGTAAAAAGGTTAAGCGGCAAATCAACGATGCACGCCAAAACTATAACAAAAAACGCGCCGGACGGAAAATCCCAAACAATATGCAACCTGTGGGGCGCAAGCCGAATCGTTTTGTCAACAAATTGTTATCTTCCCCGACAAAGTTATTTTCGTTTATTCGATAATTTGATATATTGCGCGCGGCTTAATTTATTTCTAACGAACGGGAACTGAAACTTTATGGAAAACACAGCAAACGCCGGAGCTAATAATTCGGCGAGCGATACGAGCGGAATCGGCGGGCATCCGCGAGGTTTAAGCACGCTTTTTATGACCGAGATGTGGGAACGATTCTCTTATTACGGTCTGCGTCCGCTGCTCGTGCTTTTTATGTCGGCGGCTTTGATGGAAGGCGGTTTCGGCTTTGAACGCGCGCAGGCGTCGGCGATTGTCGGAATTTACGGCGCGTGCGTTTATCTGGCGAGCTTGCCCGGCGGCTGGATTGCCGACCGGCTTTTAGGCTTGCGCCGCGCCATTCTGTACGGCGCGATTTGCATCTCCGCCGGTCACATCTCAATCGGATTATCGGCTTTTGCGGGCGGAAGAATTACATTTTTTCTCGGG
This sequence comes from Pyrinomonadaceae bacterium, assembly GCA_036388995.1. Classification (GTDB taxonomy): domain Bacteria; phylum Acidobacteriota; class Blastocatellia; order Pyrinomonadales; family Pyrinomonadaceae; genus JALZCH01. The sequence continues at coordinate 40,917 of DASVQU010000135.1, forward strand.
CTGATTTTGATCGTTCTCGGCACGGGGCTTTTAAAACCGAACATTTCGGCAATCGTCGGCGATCTTTACCCGGAAGGCGGCGCGCGGCGTGACGCAGGATTCTCGATTTTCTATATGGGAATCAACATCGGCGCGTTTTTAGGGCAGCTTGTCACCGGCTTTTTGGGCGAAGCAATCGGCTGGCACTGGGGTTTCGGCGCTGCGGGCGTCGGAATGCTGATCGGTTTGGCGGTTTTTGTGACGCGCTCAAGAACGACGCTCGGCGACATCGGAATGTATCCGACAAGACATCCTGACGATGCGATTCAGGCGCGACAGGAAAATCAGGTTAAATTATTTACCGGAATCGGCGTCGGTATTCTCGCCCTTGTGTTTGTGCTGGCGGCAACCGGAATAATCACGATTGACGCGCAGGTTATCGGGCAATATATGACTTATGTGCTCGTCGGCTTGGCGGTCTTTTATTTCGCGTTTTTGTTTGTCGCAGGCGGTCTTGTCGGCGACGAGAAAAAGCGGGTGCTGGTAATTGCCGTTTTGTTTGTCGCCGCCGCGATTTTCTGGTCGGCGTTTGAACAGGCTCCGACTTCGCTCAATCTGTTCGCACGCGATTTTACCGAGCGCACAATCGGCAGCTTTGAAGTTCCGGCGACGTGGTTTCAATCAATCAACTCGGCGTTTATCATTTTGCTGGCGCCGGTTTTTGCCGGAATCTGGACTTATCTGGGCAGAACCGGACATGATTTATCGAGTCCGGGAAAATTTGCGCTCGGTTTATTCTTCGCCGGAGTCGGATTTTTCATTATGATTTTCGCCGCCAACGCGGTCGTCGGCAGCAACGGCGCGTTGAAAGTTTCCTTCCTGTGGCTGACTTTCAGCTATTTGTTCCAGACAATCGGCGAGCTGTGTTTAAGCCCGGTCGGACTTTCTTCGATGACAAAACTTAGCCCGCGCCGCTATGTCGGGCAAATGATGGGCATTTGGTTTCTAGCGTCTGCGGTCGGCAATCTGATCGGCGGACTCGTCGGCGGTCACGTTGACCCGGAAAAGCTCGAACAAATGCCGCAGCTTTTCACTTATACAACTGCTTCACTCGTGATTTCGGCTGCTGTGCTGGCGCTGCTGGCAATTCCGATTAGCAAAATGATGCGTAACGTTGACACGCAGCGTAGTCAAAGCTAAACACCGCTACAATAAAATAAAAAAGGCGAGCTTTGCTGCTCGCCTTTTTTACGCTTTAGGATGCGCTCGGTCGTAAGCTTCGAGTATTTTCTCCATCGAAAGGCGTAAATGGAATTTTATTCACCAAGCGATTTTATAAAGTTCTCCACCAGTTTGGCGTCATAAAAAATTCCTCCGCTTTGCGCTTTTTCAACGAATGGTCGAACAGAGGAAATCAAACCGAGAGTTTTTGCTTTACCGATTAATCCGAGCGATCCGACGATTTGTAACCCTGAAGCCAAAGCTGCGCGGCGCCCTTTAGTTTCATCAAGGCAAACCGTTAAAATTTTTTGCTCTAACGCAAGCTCGATAGCGGCTGCTTCGCCTGCGTCTAAACTCGCCAAAATCAATGGCGACAAAGGCTTGCTTAATTGCAAAATTTGAATCCAAGATGGAAAGGCTACGGTTAATCCTTTTGCCGTCCCTGCTAAAATCTCGTTTTTAACTTCAATCGGGCAGACGAATGTCAGTGGCAATCGGGAAACAATGTCCAGCGCCTGCATTTTTTCAAATGCGATAATCGGGCTGGTGTTGATGACAATTTTCTCAGCCATTCAAAGCAAAGTTTAATTCGGCTGCCAGCTCCTCTGCGCGTAAATTGCTGATCGGTAAACCTAAATTGTTTAAGGCGAACAAAAACTCAACGCGTTCCTTTCCGGCAAGCCGCGCCGCTTCGCCGGACGACAAACGCCCAAGCTCGTATAGTTTTGCCGCCAATAAGAATTTGGCTTCTTCGGAAAACTGTTCGGTCGAAACGCCGAGGCTGTAAAGCAGATCGTCATTGTATTCGATTGTTAAAGTATGCGACATAACGTTGATTTTACTACGAATTACGCTTTAGGATGCGCCCGGTCGTAAACTTCGAGAATTTTCTCCATCGAAACGTGCGTGTAAATTTGCGTCGTTGAAAGACGCGCGTGTCCCAGCAATTCCTGAATGTCGCGCAAATCCGCGCCCGAATCGAGAAGGTGCGTGGCAAACGAATGTCTGAGAGAGTGCGGCGAGATTTCGGGGTTTACGTCGGCGCATTCTTTGATGTATTTATCAACCATTCTGCCGACCGAACGAGTCGTAATGCGAGTACCTTGATAATTGAGGAAAACGGCTTGTTCGTCGCGTTGATCTGCCGGAGCGTTATCGAGAAAATTGTTTCTTACCGAGAGCCAGCCCACAAGCGCCTGCAATGCCAGATCGTTAAACGGGACAATTCGCTGTTTACGGCGTTTGCCGGTAACGCGAACGAGCTTGTTTTGAAAATCAATATCTTTGATATTTAATTTGACCAGTTCGCCGACGCGAATACCCGTCGCGTATAAAAACTCTAAAATCGCCCGGTCGCGTTTACCCAAATCGGTTTCAAGATTCGGCGTTTCGATAAAACGCACGGCGTCTTCGATGGAAAGATGACTGGGAAGTTTGCGCTCGATGCGCGGAGTCGAAACCATTCTCGCCGGATTTGTCTCTACCACGCCTTCGCGTATCAAAAATTGGAAAAGCGTGCGTAAAGACGCGAGCTTTCTCGCTATCGACGTTTTCTTTTTATTTGCGGCGTGCAATTCGGCGAGCCATTCACGGATGGTCAAATGATCAATGTCGTGAATCGTCACCTCGCGCCTTGCGCCGTTTGATTGTACAGGCGTCAGAAAATCATAGAATTGCTCCAAATCCGAAGCATAATTCCGCAGCGTGTGATCGCTAACGTTGCGCTCGTATTTTAAATGGTCGAGAAATTGTTTTAGATATTCTTCCATTTGTTCCTTGCCAGTCGTTTTGCGGCTGAAATTAACCGTTTACAACTTGGGAACGTAATAACCTTTTCTCGTGCGGACTGTCAAATTTTGTTTGCTGGAAACGCGGAGAGCGATTTGGCGAAATTTGCCGTCGGCTTTGGTGTCGTTCGGATAATAACTCAAGATGTATTGCTCGGAAAGCTCGGCGGCGATGCGCGCAAACGCGGCGTCAAGCTCTCGTTCGTCGAGAGGCGAATAAACCGCGCCGCCGGTTTGCGCTGCTAATTCCTGCATCCGGCGTTCGGCGGCTAAATCCCAAACATTGGCGCTGGCGGTGCGATTGCCGGTGCGTTGAAAATTTTCGAAATCGGTAGTTTTGACGATGTAAATCTGGCAATTGGCAACTTGCGTCTGCCGGACGACTTCTTCGAGTTTGTAATCGCTCAAATTATCCGCTCCGTCGGTAATCAGCACAATCACGCGCCTTCCTTCAACCGCGTGTTCGTCCAGATAAAAAGCGGCTTCCGAAACGGCGTCGAGCAGTTTCGTCCCGCCTTCGGGCGGCGGAAAAAGCTCGATTGCGTGTGTCAAAGCCGTCAAATTATCGGTTAATTTCTGCGCGCGCTCAATGTCGCCCGCAAAGCTGTAAAGCGCCGCTTGATCTCTTCCCGGACGCAAAACGCGACGCAAAAATCCGAGCGCCGCTTTTTTCTCAAACTCGCGCGCAATGCGGACGCTGCCGCTGTTGTCGAACAGCAGCGCCAATCGAATCGGAGTTTCCGAACGCGAAACTTCAGAAATCTCCTGCACCACGCCGTCAACTTTCAGCTCAAAATCCGACGGTTTTAAATTTTGCACTGTACGCCCGGCAGCATCGGTGACTGAAACCGGAATCGGAATCAAAACCGATTCGACGCGCAAAACATCATCGTCATCGCTCGAATTGGTTTTTTGCGCAGTCGGCGTTGGTGAAGGAGATGCGGACGGTTTAACCGGAATTTGGATCGAAGGCAATTCAATCGAAGGACGCGGGCGCGGTTTTTCCTCTGATGGCAGCTTGATCCGACCGGACTGAGCGAAGCTCGATGCGGCGAAACCGAAAACAAAGATTGTCAGGAGCAGTTTTTTCATTGTGCTGACACGAGATGCAAAGCATTTTCGTCGGCGAATTCTCGTTTGATGCCTGTTTCGGCGAGCCAATTGTCCCAATCTTTTAACGCCATTTCAACTTGAATCTGATGGCGCTCGCGTTTGTTGCGATATTTTCTACGCAAATTTTCCGGCAATTGTTCGAGCAAAGCGAACGTGATATTGACGGGCTGATAATTTTTCGTTTCAACATTTGTCACGTAACGCGCCAGCGCGCCGATTGCGCCCGAAGTCGGCGCAGTTAAAAGCTGTTCGTTTTTCGCCATCCGCGCCGCGTTGATTCCGGCGAGCCAGCCCGTTGCAACCGATTCGACGTAACCTTCGACTCCGGTAATTTGACCGGCGAAAAACAGATTCGGTTGCACGCTCGTCTGTAGAAATTGATTTAAAAGTTTGGGAGCGTTGATGTAAGTGTTGCGGTGAATTTGCCCGTATTGCAGAAACTCGGCGTTTTCAAGTCCCGGAATCAAACGAAAAACGCGAGCTTGTTCGGGATAACGCAGATGATTTTGAAAACCGACCAGTCCGAAAGCGTCAGCCATCAAATCTTCCTGCCGCAATTGCACCGCCGCATACGGCTCTCGTCCGGTTTTCGGATACCGCAAGCCTTTCGGTTTCATCGGTCCGAAACGCAAGGTGTCCACACCGCGTCTGGCGATTTCCTCAATCGGCAGACACGATTCAAACCAGCGCGTTTCTTCAAAACGATGCAGCGGAACCGATTTAGCATTGATTAATTCATTATAAAACGTCGCATATTGTTCTTCATCAAAAGGGCAATTCCAGTAATCGTCGCCGCCTTTGTCATAACGCGCGGCTTTGAAAGCGATTTCCGTATTTATCGAATCGGCGGCGACAATCGGCGCAATCGCGTCATAAAAATAAAGCTGGTCATCGCCGGTCAGACGTATTATTTCCGCCGTTAAGCTTTCCGAAGTCAACGGTCCGGTCGCCACAATCGCGATTTCGTTTTCGGGCAATCTCGTGAATTCTTCGCGGACTAATTCGATATTCGGATGCGCTTCGATTCGTTCCGTAACGTATTCGGCAAACTTTCTGCGGTCAACCGACAAAGCCGAGCCAGCCGGAACTTTTGTCCGCATCGCCGCTTCCAAAACGAGCGAGCCGCCTCGCCGCAATTCTTCTTTTAAAAGATACGGCGCGGTTCCGACTTCATCGGTTTTGAGAGAATTTGAACAAACAATTTCGGCAAGTTTGTCGGTTTTGTGCGCGGGCGTCTGCTGCACGGGGCGCATTTCGTAAAGCCGAATGCGCACGCCGTTTTCCGCCGCCTGCCACGCCGCTTCGACTCCTGCAAGACCGCCGCCGATAACTAAAATTTCTTTCATAAAACAAAAACGCGAAAAATCATTCTACGGCTTTTCGCTGGATTTTTCCGTTTTCGGCGATTCGATCTCGTACTTTTTAACTTCGGTCGAGGCGCGGCGATAATCGCTGTACTCGCTGGTTTGATTAAAATTAAATCCGGCGACGAAAAACGCTTTGACGCTGGCGTTAACCTGCGAAAATTTCGGCAGCCAGACTCCGTCTTCGATTCTGGTTTGCTCAAATACAAACGCTGAGCCGCTTCGCAATTTCGCCAAACCGCCAAACGCTTTAAAACCTTCGGGAAAACGCATTTCCATTCGGATGATTCGCTTATCCTGCGGATCAATCCAGGCTGTTCCGACCAACTTTGAAATAAACGTTTCCGAACGATTTTGCGCTTTGTAACCTTCGCGCGGTCGGAAATCCAAAACAATTGTTTCGCGCCCGCGAAACTCCTCGCGGCGCGGGGAGATAACTTCGCTCGCGCGCAGAAACGATGAAATCCCGGTTTGCGCTTCTTTTGCCGCTTCGCTTGACTCGTCTTTTTTCTGCGCGACTACTTTTGCGCGTTTTTCCACTGCTTTTTCGCGTTCGCGCTCGATGTCCTGAATTTCTTCGGCGGCGCGGTTAGCTTCTTTTTCGGCGCGTTCGGGTGACAGCGGAACGCCGTTTTCGCTGATTAACTTCGAGACGCGACGCCCGTAAATCGGAAAAACTTCGTAAACGAGAATCGTTTCTTTTTTAATCGCGCCTTTGTCGTCAAACTCGCGCTCGGTTCTGGTTTCGCGGTAAGTGTATTCGCCCATCTTGCGATCAATTTCCGCCTGATTCTGCCGCAATTCCTTCATAAAAGCCGCCACGTCGAAGTTTTCCAGCAGACGCGGCGGATCGAAAGCGATAAGTTTTAATGAGTTGTTGTAATTCGCCCGTTCCAATTCAAAAACGCGGGAAATTGCCGAAGCGCCCGCGCAAGGCTCAATGACGCGATGCGGTTCGAGAACATTGTTAATTGATCTGTAATCATTGAAACAACTGCTCGTTTCAAGCGCCGGATTTTCAAACTTGAGGAGCAATTTATCTTTTACTCCGAAATAATAAAACAGCTTTGCTCCGTTTCTGGTTGCGAATTCGATCCGGTAAGCCGGAATGTTTTCCACGTTTTCAACGCCGCCGACGCGCGCCGTAATCCGCTGATTTTTTAAATCCGTAAATCTGGTTGCCGCGAGCTGCGCTTGAAGTCGAATCGCGTTTGCCTGCGCGTCGGTCAAAGTTTGCAGCTTTCCGTTTTCGTCGCGCCGCCAAACCGAGCTGCCGTTTGTCGCCGTCGTGACAGCCGAGCCTTCATTCAGGCTCTCGCTGTTTTCCTGTAAATCCAGGCGCCAAGCCGCCGGAGCCTGGACTCTCGTCCGCGCCCGCCCGGTTGTTTCCGCGCCGTCTGACGATTTGGTTTTAAATCTCCATTCATAAACCGAATCTTTGATTGCCGCAGAGCGTTTTTTTCCGCCCGCAGCTTTTAAATAGTCATTAATTACCTTTTCCGCCGTCGGGAGCTTTTGCGCCGAAACAAAAGACGCTGCAATGAAAATAACGAAAAAAACAATCGCCGCGGCAGAGATTCCGCGTCCTAAATCCAAAAACAATTTATTCATCTTCTTTTAAATTTAAAGAGTTAAAATCGGAAAGACGATTTTATGATGCGGATTTAGTTGGATTGGTTCCGGTTGACACTGCCTTCATCCGGTTTATTTCCGCTTCCTAAGCTCGAATAAACTAAACGGCTCTCGCTTCCGGCGCACTCGCGCCTTATTGTTGCGCGTTATTCTTAATTTGAGATTATAGAGTTTGGCTTATTTTAAATAAAAGTTCAGAATCACAAGAAAGGAGAAAAAATGGGACAAGGCTGTGCGCACTTAAAAGAAATAAAATCGCCCGACCCTAAAACGCCCGACGGATGTGAAGAGTGTTTGAAAATGGGCGACAATTGGGTTCATCTGCGTCTCTGCAAAACATGCGGTCATGTCGGGTGCTGCGACAATTCCAAAAACAAACACGCGACCAGGCATTTTCATTCGACGACACATCCGATTATCAAATCTTTTGAGCCGGGCGAAGAGTGGGGATATTGCTACCCGGATGATCTGTTTTACGAATCTTTGCCGCAGGTTTAAATAGCGGAAAATAAAAAGTGGAAATTAAGAAACTTCAAGAAAAAAGGTTATGGCAAAACCCGCAATTATAACAGTTGATGACGACGCGGAAGTTTTACGCGCTGTTGAGCGCGATTTGCGCCGCAAATACGCCGCCGATTACCGCGTTTTGCGCGCCGATTCCGGGCAGACGGCGCTGGAAATTGTGCGCGAGCTGAAAATCAGAAACAACCCGGTCGCGCTTTTTCTGGTTGACCAGCGAATGCCGGGAATGTCGGGCGTCGAGTTTCTGGAGCAGGCAATCAAGCTTTTTCCCGACGCTAAGCGCGTTCTTCTCACGGCTTACGCCGACACGGAAGCCGCCATTGCCGCCATCAACGAAGCAGGAGTAAATCATTATTTATTAAAACCCTGGGATCCGCCGGAAGAAAATCTTTATCCGGTTCTGGATGATTTGCTCGAAGACTGGCGCGCCGATTACCGACCGCCGTTTGAAGGCATCAGGGTTTTGGGAAACCGCTGGTCGCCGGATTCGCACAACATCAAGGATTTGCTCGCGCGAAATCACATTCCTTATCGCTGGCTCGATGTGGAGACTGCGGAAACGGACGCGGAAGTCAGACAATTAATTGATTCGCTTGACGCGGACGAAAAAACAAATTTGCCGCTTTTAATTTTCCCTGACGGCGCGCGGCTGGCAAAACCGCAGCCAATAGAAGTTGCCGAAAAAGTCGGTTTGAAAACTCGTGCAACCGAAGAATTTTATGATCTGGCAATTGTCGGCGGCGGTCCCGCCGGATTGGCGGCTGCGGTTTATGGCGCGTCTGAAGGTTTGCGGACGATCATGATCGAGCGCGAAGCGCCCGGCGGACAAGCCGGGATGAGTTCTAAAATAGAAAATTATCTCGGTTTTCCGGCTGGGCTTTCCGGCGGCGATTTGACCCGCCGCGCGGTCGCGCAGGCGAAGCGTTTCGGAGTGGAAATACTCGCTGCGGAAGCCGAAAGGGTTTGTGTCGAAGACATTTATCGCTGCCTTGAGCTTACCAACGGAACCCGAATCAATTGCCATTCTCTGCTGATCGCGACCGGCGTGCAATGGCGGAAGCTGGATGCGCCCGGAGTCGAGCGATTGACCGGAGCCGGAATTTATTACGGTGCGGCGATGACTGAAGCAATGGCTTGCAAAGACGAAGACGTTTACATCGTCGGCGGCGCAAATTCCGCCGGGCAAGCGGCGATGTATTTTTCTCGCTACGCCAGCCGAGTCGTGATGCTCGTGCGCGGCGCATCGCTCAAAACCTCGATGTCGCAATATTTGATTGAACAGATCAAACAAACCGAAAATATCAGAGTCGAATACAATTCGTCAGTCGTCGAAGCGCGCGGCGAAGAGCATCTCGAAGCGATTTCCGTTCATTGCACCGAAAGCGGCGAAACCAACGAATATCCGGCAAATTCTCTTTTTATTTTAATCGGCGCGATGCCGCATACCGATTGGCTCGAAGGAGTGATCGAGCGCGATGAACACGGATTTATATTGTCGGGCGCAGACCTTTTGCGCGACGGAAAACCGCCGCGCGGGTGGAATCTCGACCGCCCGCCTGGACTTCTGGAAACCAATATTCCGGGAATATTCGCGGTCGGCGATGCGCGCAAAGGCAGCGTCAAGCGCGTGGCTTCAGGCGTCGGCGAAGGCTCGGTGGCGATTTCCTTCGTCCATCAATATTTGAGCAAGGTGGTTTAACCGATGAATATTACCGAAACAAGAGATGAAATTATTGAAGGCGTCGGCGTGCCCGTTCGGCTCGCCGAGATCGAGCCGAGGACGGCTGAAGTCGCGGATTATTCGATGCCCGATTGCGTGGAGGCTCTGCGCCGTATAAGTGTTTTCGCCGATTTGCCGCGAGAGCAGCTCGAATGGTTTATCGAAAATTCGGACGAAAAAGAATTCAACGCCGGTGACGTTGTGTTTCGCAAAGGCGATGTGCCGGAATGGATGTTAATTTATCTCGAAGGCGAAGTTCATTCCCGCCGCAATGAAAATAATCTGGATGATTTTGTTTACATCGCCCGCGCAGGCGACCCCGCGACGGAAATAAGCGGCAAACTCCCGTTTTCGCGGATGAAAACGATGACGATCAATAGCCGCGCAATCGTTTATACGCGCGTTTTGCTTTTTCCGGTCGCGCTGTTTCCGCAGCTCGTTGAACGGATGCCCTTATTAGCCGAAAGGCTCGTCTGGATTATGATTGACCGCGTGCGGGAATCAACGAAAATGGATGAGCGGCGCGATAAACTGATGGCGCTCGGCAAGCTTTCAGCCGGACTCGCCCACGAATTGAACAATCCGGCAGCCGCCGCGCGTCGCACCGCTGACGAACTTTTGCAAACGCTTGAAGAACTGCGCGTCGCCGACCTGAATCTCTGCCGTCACGATTTAACAGGAGAGCAACAAAAATTCTTGTCCGACTTTGAACGAGATGCTATCGCTAACGCTCATTCTTCCAACGCATCCGGTAACGCTCTGACAATGAGCGACCGCGAAGATGAATTAACCGACTGGCTCGAAGCTCGAAACGTGGAAAACGCCTGGGACTTGGCTCATACCTTGACTGAAGCCGGAATTGATTCGGAAAAACTCGGAGAGGTTGCGGATAAGGTTCGGAATGAATTATTGAAAGACGTTTTAACGCGCGCGACCGTCCAGATTTCCGTCGCTAAACTCGCAAGTGAAATCAAAACGAGTGTTTCGCGGATTTCCGATCTGGTCGGCGCAATCAAAGAATATTCGTATATGGATCAAGCCGAAGTGCAGGAAATCGACCTTCACAAAGGCTTGGATAACACCTTGCTGATTCTCAAATACAAGTTGAAAAAGAAGAATATTAATGTCGTGCGCGAGTACGCAAACGATTTACCGAAATTGACGGCGCACGGAAGTCTCCTGAATCAGGTTTGGACGAATCTGATTGACAACGCCGTTGATGCGATGCCCGAAGGCGGGCGGCTGAAAATTCGGACAAAACTCGAACCGGATGCCGTTTTAATCGAAATCAGGGACAACGGCGCGGGAATTCCGGTTGAAGTCCAACCGCACATTTTCGAGCCTTTTTACACGACGAAAGGCGTCGGCGATGGAACCGGTTTGGGACTGGATACGGTTTCGCGCATCGTCCGCAAACATCGTGGAAACATTCGATTTGAAACCAAACCCGGCGACACCTGTTTTCAGGTTCGCCTGCCTCTTGAGTCGAAACCGGCTTTGTCGGCGTAAGATCATTAATTATGCTGCTAACAGATTCTCCGCCGTTTCTATTTGCGGGAGCCGTTCCGCATTACCTGACCGAGATCGTCGCGCTGATTGTCGCGGGCGCAATCATCGCCTACATCAGTTTTCGTTTGAGATTAGTGCCGATTGTCGGATTTTTGCTGGCAGGCGTTCTTATCGGTCCGAACGCTTTGGGCTTAGTGCGCGATCAGGAAATTGTTGACGCAACCGCCGAAATAGGCGTAATTTTGCTGCTTTTCACCATTGGAATAGAATTCAGTCTCGAAAAGCTCGCCCGCATTCAGCGGCTTATTTTCGGCGGCGGAAGTCTCCAGGTCGGACTTTCGACGATTGCCGTCGTCGGCTTGCTGATGCTGTTCGGAATTGACTGGCGCGCCGCGCTTTTTACCGGATTTCTCGTCGCTTTAAGCTCAACCGCTATTGTCCTGAAAATTCTTGGTGATAATGGAGAAACAAATTCCGAACCCGGTCAGGCATCGCTCGGACTGCTCATCTTTCAGGATTTGGCAATCGTCGTGATGGTGATGATCGTTCCGATGCTCGGCGGTTCGGGCGGCGGAACTCTGGATATTGTTTGGGCGCTCACGAAAGCGTTGTTAATCATTGCCGCCGTATTGCTGGTTGCCCGCCGTATTATGCCGAAGGTTTTGGAAATGGTGGCGAAAACCTGTTCGCCTGAGCTTTTTCTGCTGTCGGTCATTGCGATTTGTTTCGGCACTGCATATTTGACGAGTCTCGCCGGTGTCAGTCTTTCGCTCGGCGCGTTTCTCGCAGGTTTATTGGTTTCGGAAAGCCGCTTTAGCCAGCACGCTCTGGGCGAAACTTTACCTTTGCAGATTTTATTCAGCGCGACATTTTTCGTTTCGGTCGGAATGCTGCTCGATATTAATTTTTTGATTGGGAATTTGCCGCTTGTTTTGGGAGCGATTGTCGTTGTTTTGCTAATCAAAATATTGACGACCGGAATCAGCCTCAGAGCTTTAGGTTATAAATTGCCAATCGCCGCATCATGCGCTTTGATGCTTGCTCAAATCGGCGAATTTTCTTTCGTTTTAGAGCGCACCGGGCGTGATGTCGGATTGACGCCGATGAATTGGGGAGCGGCTGGCTCGCAGACTTTTATTGCAGCAACCGTCGTGCTGATGGTCGCCACTCCGTTTTTGATGAAAATCGGCGGCAGTTTATCTGATAAACTCGAAAAGAAATCAAAACAGGCAAATTTGCCCGATGAAACCCAAATTGCGGAACAAATTCCGTCGCACGCTGCCGATTTGGAAGACCACGTTATCATCGCCGGTTACGGGCAGGCGGCGCGATACCTTGTTCGCGTTTTGAGCGGTTCGAGCATTCCGTTCATTATCACAACGTTAAGCCCGGACGGCGCTAATGAAGCCGAAGCGGAAAATATGTCGGTCGTGCGCGGCGATTACAGCAAACAATTTCTGTTGGACGCAGTCGGAATCGCCAAAGCGAAAATGATAATCGTCGCCGACGATAATGTATCAATGGCGCATCGAACGACTTCAGTTGCGCGGCAATTAAATCCGACGATGCGCATTGTCGTCAGAACGCGATACATCTCGGACGCCGAGCATTTAACCGAAGCCGGAGCAGATGTCGTCATCGCAGAAGAACTCGAATCAATCGTCCAGCTTTTCGGCGAAGTTTTGAGAGATTACCGCATTCCAGCCGCACAGATAGAAAATTACGAAGAGTTAGCGAGGCAAAACGGCTATTCAGCGCTTCTTAACGCGGGCGTAAATGACGACAAATCAGTTTTCGCCTGCGAACCGGGCGAAGATTGTTTCGACACCCGAACGATTATCGTTCGCCCGTCAATGCCTTTTGCGAATAAACTGCTTTCCTCATTAAACGTTTTGGAGAACGATGGACTGCATTTGCAATCTATAACCCGAAACGGTCAAAACGTGGAAAACTTAACCCAGGATTTTATTATCGAGCCGGGCGACGAACTCGTTTTATCCGGTTCGACCGAGGCGTTTGTTCGCAATGCCGACCTCTTTCGTTCACCGAAGGAAACCAGCCTAAAATCCGCCAATGGGAAAGCTGTTTCGATTGCTGACAATGTTTTACTCGCAACCCCTGTTGCAGCTAAAACCGACGGAAACAAATTTATTGATACGGAAAAAGCCATTGAATTTAAACCGCAAATTGACGAATCCGTTTGCGGGCATTTAAAGCAAATTCGCCCGGTGTTTCCGAGCGCTGACGGCTGTGAAGACTGTTTGCGCATCGGCGATTCGTGGGTGCATCTGCGAGTCTGTCTTTCGTGCGGACATACGGGCTGCTGCGACTCGTCAAAAAACAAACACGCGACCGCGCATTTTCAGGAATGCGATCATCCGATCATTAAATCGCTCGAAAGGGGAGAAAACTGGGCGTGGTGTTATCCAGATGAAACTTATTTGTAATATGAGTTACGCAGTTGAAATGCAAATGGCAGAAACACTTTCTGTCAGGGAGCGTGTAAAAATAAAGCACACTCCCTGACAGAAAGTGTTTCTGCCTCCAACTGCGTTACTTCTATGTAATTAAGCAATGTTTTGAATTGACATTTTCTGCTCGAAATTTTTCGCTTAGGCGTTAATTTTCCAAAGCGAATCGGCGTAAAAATTCCGTTTGTCGAAAAAATTCCGCACGACTCGAAAACCGCTTTCCGATGCCAATTCATTAATCATTTCGAGATTGTATTTTTGCGAGATTTCCATAAAAATCGGCTCCCACGCATCAAACTCAAAGCTGCGATTGAGAGCCTCAATATTGACTCTTTGCTGCTTGCGGCTGATTAAGAAAGAGCGCGCGGCGCATTTGACAGGACGATAAACGGCATAGTGCGAGAAATTTTCGAGATTAAAGTCGCCGCCCAGTTCACGGTTTATTCGCGCCAGCAAATTCAAATTAAAACGGGCGGTCACGCCTCGCGAGTCATCGTAAGCGCTCAAAATCGTGCGCGGGTCTTTCTGCAAATCGAAACCGATGAACAGCGAATCTTTCCTGTTCATTAACGCCGCCAGGTTTTTAAAGAATGCAAGGCTTTCGGCGCGGTTGAAATTGCCGATGTTCGACCCCAGAAACAAAATCATTTTCGGTTTGTCGGAAACTTCTTTTAGCGTTTCTAAAATTTCAAAATAATCGCCGACTTCGGTTCTGATCGAAAGATCGGGGAATTTTGCGCGAAAACTTTCCGTCAAACGTCTTTGCGCTTCCGCCGAAATATCAATCGGAATATACGTAAAATCAGCATTACGCTTTAAAAAATAATCAATCAGAACAGCGGTTTTCGTTCCGTCGCCTGCGCCGAGTTCGATTAAATCAAAAGTTTTGATTTCGCCGGTATCATCCTCATTGTCGGTGAACGCCTGGTAAATCCCTTTTGCTTGAGTAGAAAAAATTTCAAATTCCGCTTCGGTTAAATAATATTCGGGCAGCTTCATAATTTCCTGAAACAGGCGGCTGCCTTCATCGTCGTAAAAATATTTCGACGACAAAAATTTCGGCGCGGCTGATAAGCCTTCGAGAACGTCTGAAGCGAAATTGTCAGCTTTGATTCGGCGCGAAGTCTGCATTTAATTAAGATTATTTGGCTAAACGAATTCCCGTAAATTGCCAGCGCAGATGCGGATGGAAAAAATTCCGGTATGTTCGGCGGCTGTGATTTTCCGGCGTGGCAGCGGATGCGCCGCGCAAAACCATTTGATTAATCATAAACTTGCCATTGTATTCGCCGACCGCGCCCGCCGGTTTCCTGAAATTCGGGTACGGCAAATACGCGCTGTGAGTCCATTCCCAGCGCAATCCCCAATCGAATCGCTCGCTCGCAGCTTCCCATTCGTATTCAGTCGGCAGTCGCAGCCCTTTCCACTCGGCAAAAGCGAAGGCTTCATAAAACGAAACGTGGCAAACCGGGTTTTGCGGCAATACACGCCGCAAGCCGCCGAGCGTAAATTGAAACCATTCGCCGTCAATTTCGCGCCAGTAAAGCGGAGATTGAATTTGATTTTGATTCACCCAATCCCAGCCTTCCGAATGCCACAAATTGAAATTTCGATAACCGCCGTCTGCGATAAATTCCAGAAACTCTCCGTTTGTAACCAAATTTTTCCGAACCGCAAAATCGCCGAGATAAACTTTATGTCGCGCGTGTTCATTGTCAAACGAAAAGCCATCATTGCCCTCAAAACCGATTTCGTAAATTCCCGCAGGAATATTTATATATACGTTTGTTTCTGAAGGATGGATTTCGCCCGTTTCCTCCGGGTAAAAATTTTCCCGATAAACTGGAAAAAGCGGATTGCAGCTAAAAATATATTTCAAATCGGTAAGCAGCAATTCCTGGTGCTGCTGCTCGTGATTCAAGCCGAGAACGATTAAATCTTTGATTTCTTCGGTCAAATCTTGCCGGAGTAATTCGAGCATTCGTTTATCAACATACTTTCGGTATTGATAAACCTCCCGCACGGTCGGGCGCGGTAAGTCGCCGCGATTATTCCGCGCGGTTCGCTCGCCGAGCGAATTGTAATAGCTGTTGAAAAGAAAACCGAAATCGGGATTGAACTCGCTGTAACCTTCTACGAATTTCTTTAAAATCATTTCCTCGAAGAACCATGTCGTATGAGCGATGTTCCATTTCGGCGGGCTTACGTCAACGATTGGCTGCGGAATGTAATCTTCCGTTTCGAGCGGAGCGCAAATCGCTTCCGAATGTTTTCTTACCGAGAAATAAAATTGTTCGAGCGTTGCGGATTTTTGCGGATGCGTTCCTTGCATATTTTTATTAAAACAAAACAAAGACAAATAAGAAAAGTCACCTAAAGCGAACTCTTATATTTTAAATAATCTCTATTTTATTCCTCCCATATAACCATTGCGATAAAAAAAGATAAAAATCTCTTTATCTTTGATTCTTAATTAATTGTTCTTGACTTTCTTTTTTGTTGGTGCTAAAAAACTAGCACATGCTAAAAAAACAGCACGGTTTTGAGCAGATTTCTTCGGTAAGCGATAACTTGATGAACAACAAAGCACTTTACACTCTTTCGCGGCGCGAGCAGCAGATTATGGACATTATTTACAGTCGCGGAAAAGCTACTGCGAGCGAAGTAATGGAGAGTTTGCCGGATCCGCCGAGCTACTCGGCTGTGCGCGCTCTGCTGCGCGTGCTCGAAGAAAAAGGACATTTGCGGCATACGCAGGACGGGCAGCGTTATGTTTTTTCGCCGACTGTAGCGCGCGAGCGGGCAAAACATTCGGCATTGCGGAGAGTGCTGAAAACTTTTTTTGACGATTCGGCGGAAGAAGCCGTGGCTGCTTTGCTCGACATCTCGCAGGAACGTCTTTCCGATGACGAATTAGAGCGCCTTGAGCAGCTCATCAAGCAAGCCAGAAAGGAAGGGCGCTAGTGTGATGAATGGCTTTTGGAATCTGTTAACGCAATACGACGGTTTTGAATTTCTAACGCTGCTCGCATTAGCGGCAGCGAAGGCGACTATCCTGCTTGCTTTTGTCGCCCTGCTTTGTTTGGCTTTTCGTCGCTCTTCAGCCGCGACTCGTCACCTGCTTTGGACGCTGATGCTGTGCGCTTCGCTTCTAATACCATTCATCTCATATGTAAAGAGTTGGGAATTGCCGATTTTGCCCGCTCAAGCACCGGCACAGACCGCGTTCGGGGCGAGCAAATCAAAGCTAAATGAACCGCTTATTATTCCCGATACACGATTGCCGCAAAAATTATCAAATTCATTCGAGGCAAGCGACGGTATAAAAAAGAAACCGGAATTTAAAACGAATGCAGAATTTTCAGAACCGACCCAGCTCGTACCGAACACATCGCAGCCTGAAGCACAACCGCCAAAAAATGTGACATCGCTTTTTCAGCAATCGGTAAATTGGATTTTAATTGGTTGGTTTGCCGGGATGCTGTTGCTTTTATTCAGATTATTAGTCGGATTGACGGCTACAAATTTTCTTGCAAGCCGCGCCGCCGATTTTAAAGATGCGGCATTGAATGAATTGTTTTCGTCTCTTTTAATCGAGCTTAACTTGAAAAGCAAAGTTCGGCTTCTTCGCAGCGAGCGCACGTTGATGCCGATTGTTTGCGGGGTTTTTCGTCCGGCAGTGTTGCTGCCCGCGAACGCTGACGATTGGTCGAAAGAGCGGCAAAGAATGGTCTTGCTTCACGAGTTGACACACGTGGCGCGGCGTGATTGTTTGACGCAACTGTTGGCGCAAACCGCTTGCGCATTTTACTGGTTTAACCCGCTCGTTTGGTATGCGGCGCGGCGGCTGCGCGTAGAACGCGAGCAAGCCTGTGACGATTACGTGCTGAGCATTGGAGCAAAGCCTTCAGATTATGCGCACCATCTGTTGGAGATCGCGCGTTCGATAAAGGAGAGTTCCGTTTTCGAATGGTCACAAACGGCAACTGTGGCGATGGCGCGACAATCTCAATTGGAAGGGCGTCTTCTCGCAATTCTCAGAAATGAAGGCAAACGCCCGGCGATGTCTCGCGTGACGACGGTAATTCTCGTCACTTTAATCTGCATTTTGCTTTTGCCGCTGGCTGTGGTTCGTCCGATAGCGATTAGCGCGCAAAATCACCAATTATCTGAAAATGCTTCAAATTCTAAAACAGGTTTTGCAGAAATAACGCCGCTTAATTCGTTTCCATCATCCGATTTTAATAATGAAGCGGAATCGCAGGAAACAGTTAAAAAGCAAGAAAACAGCATTGTCGCGAATAATAATCAGCAGGCGGAACCGGGTTTAACTAATTCACAAATTGAAGGCGGCACGAAACGCGATCTCGCACAGAACGACATTGAACGTGATGTCGAGCGAGACGTTTCGGAAGATACCGCACAGCAAAACGTCGCCGGCGCGCAAACGCCGGAGGTTAATTCTGAAAACGGTTTAGTATCCAATCCTTTTACAAATGCCAAATTTGAAGAGAAACAAAAACCTGAAGCGCAGGAAAAATCGGGCGATTTTATAGATGAAATGGCTTCCGTGGGCTATACGAATTTGACGGTTGACGAACTGATAAAGCTGAAAACGTCAGGTGTCACAGCGGATTATGTTAAAAATTTGCGTGCGCTTGGTTTTGCCAATCTTACGGTCAAAGAGCTTGCGTCAATGGGAGTTCACGAGGTCACGCCGGCTTACATTCAGGCAATCCGCTCATCGGGTTACAACAATTTGTCCGCGAGAGATTTAACCGCCTTCCGCACTCATGACATTAAACCCGAATTTATCAGAACCCTGCGCGAGGCGGGCTACGGCAATCTGGATGCGAGACAACTGATTCAGTTTGCGGTTCACGGAGTTACGCCCGCTTTCATCGGCGGAATTCGCGCCGCTGGCTACGGCAATTTGTCTCCTAAAGAACTCGTCTCTTTGCGAGTTTACGACGTTAATCCTGAATTTATTCGCAAAGCCCGAAGCCGTTTGGGAGAGCTTACTCTGAAACAAATTATCTCTCTCAAAAATGTAGGCGGTATTGACGACGATAAGGATAAGGATAAAGACAAAGATAAAGATAAAGACCAAGGATAAATATTGGAATCGAAGGAGTTTAATTATGCAGAAAGCTCAAACAAACATTGATAATTTTTTTAGCGGAAAGCCGCAATTCAAACGTTGCACAAGTTGGTTGCTGGTAATCACCTTTGTTGTCTTTTCATCTCTCGTCATTGTTGACGCGGAAGAGGCAGGTTTTATCGGTGCAAATAACGCCGCACAGACTGCGATTTCGGGAGAATGGCTCGCAGATTTCAGTCGCAAGAATCAGGATGAAATTCAATTCACGACCACGCGCCGTTCAGAGCGTGGCGGTCAGAACAACACGAGCGACGGCATTTTGCTCAGCGAGCTGCAAGGTCTGACGCGCGAACAAGCGTTCGGCGCGAGAACGGACGTTAGTTTTAGGATCGTGCGCGAAGCCGGAACTTTCGTCTGCGAAGGCTTTTTCCGTGCGGGCAAAGGAGCCGGGCATTGGACTTTAACGCCCAACCCGAGCTTCGTGTCGGCAATGCGCAGCCGCGGCTACGATAATCTGACCGAAGACAATCTGTACTCCGCCGCCCGTTTCGACATTACAACTAAATCCATTGACGATTTAAAATCCGCTGGATACGACCGCCTCTCATTCAAAGAACTGGTCGAAGCGAACATCTTCGATGTCACGCCGGAATTCATCCGGGAGATGAAATCAGCCGGATTTGAAAATTTAACTCTCAAACAGCTCGTCGAAGCCCGCATTTTTAAAGTTGACAGCCAATTCGTCAAGGAAGTCGAGGCGATGGGTTTTGAACGCCAGCCGCTGAAAGTGCTGGTGGAAATGCGGATTTTCAATATCAACCCGGAATTCATCAGCCGGATGCGCTCTATCGGTTTTGAAAATCTTTCGTACAGAGAACTAATGGACCTCAGCGTCCACAGCGTCACGCCCGAATTCGTCAACGCGATCAAAGCCGAAGGCTTTTCTGTAATCTCGCCGCGACAGGCGGTAGAACTGAAAATTCACGGAGTTGACGGAGAATTCATCCGTCGCGTAAAAGCGAAAGGCTATGCGGATGTGTCGCTAAAGCAGCTTGTCAATCTTCGGATTCACGACATCGTTAAATAACTGATAAATCAAAATAAGCAAAAATCGGAGAGACAATTTTATGAAAAACATTCAAACAACGGCGTATCGGCTCTTCAAAAAAACAGCGGTGTCCTTTGCGTTTATTGTTGCAGCGCTAAGCATCTCCGCTCAGGGCTTTGTCACCGCAAGCGGCGAAAGCGAATTTATGACAGCCCAAACGGCGCAAAATGCGCTTTCCGGCGAATGGACTGCCGAATTCAAACGAAGCAAGATTGGTGAAATACACTTTACATTTCACCGCCGCTCCGAAAAAGGCGGTATGAGTATGACGGGCAATACTCTTTCGCTCAATGAATTTCAAGGTCTAAGCCCAGAAGCAGCATCTTCTGCAAGGGTAAACGTCAACTTCAATATCGTCCGCGAAGCCGGAATTTTTGTCTGCGAAGGCTTTTTCCGCGAAGGCAAAGGCGCTGGATTCTGGTCTCTGACTCCGAATCAAAGTTTCGTTTCGGCGATGCGAAGTCGCGGATACGAGAGCTTAACCGATGAAGATTTGTTAAGAGCGGCTTTGCACAATCTGACGACAAAATACGTTGACGACTTGAAATCTGCGGGTTACGAACGTTTGGATTTTAAACAACTCAACCGTGCAGCCACGCATAACATCACGCCGCAATTCATCCGCGAGATGCAAACTGCCGGTTATCAAGGCTTAACAATGGATGAGCTGATCCGCGCGCGGAATCACAATATTAACGGAGAATACGTCAAAGAGGTGCGGGCAATGGGTTTCGACAAACAACCGCTGGAGAAGCTTATTCGTTTGCGGAATCACGAAATTACGCAGGAATTTATTAACCAGATGCGCTCCGCCGGTTTTGAAAATCTTTCGATTGAACAATTAATACGGCTCAAAAACCATAACATCACGCCCGATTTCGTCAACGATGTGAAAGCCGAAGGTTACGCTCAAATCTCCCCGGAAACGGCTGTGCGGCTCAAAAATCATAATGTTGACCGAGATTTTATCCGCCGCGTCAAAGCCAAAGGCTTTACGGACATCAGCTTGGAGCAAATTATCAGGCTTCGTAACCATAATATTGTCCAATAGTTTCTATCTTTACTTAAACAGCCGGAGCGTTTGCTCGTCCGTGCGCTCCGGCTCAAAACCTTAAAATTCGAGAAACCTTCTGTGCCTGTTAAATTCTTTTGCCCAAACTATTGCGAGAGAAATGCCTGTTCCCGCAGCCTCGCCGGGACGATTTAAATTATCACGGTTACAATCCTTTCACGGCAACAGTCGCACGTTTTTCATCAAAGCGTCGTATCTTTTCCGCAAGAGCTTTTAGAATTAAGCAGCTTGAAAAATTCCGGTTATGAGCCTATATCGGTTTCCAAAATTCGAAATATTTGTTAGTATTTCTTCTTTCGAGGCGTTTGCGAAGTGAAAGCAGGTTTTAATGCCGTTTGGTAAATAAACCAAAACCGTAAGCGCTATCAATAAAATAATTTGCCACCTTAGCTCAGTTGGTAGAGCATTCGATTCGTAATCGAAAGGTCGTCGGTTCAAATCCGACAGGTGGCTTTAATAAAATCAATAATTTAAGTTGGCTTTTGCTATTTTGCCTTGCGCCAGATACACATTCAAATACACATACCGATAGAATTTCGTTTAAACGAATTGATGCTGTTTTTCCATGATATAAAAATAAGAAAAGCAGTATGAGCATACAAAATTACGACAATCTTCCTAAAAACTGGGTATTAACGACTCTTGGCGATGTAAGAGTAGATTTATCACAGAACATCAATCCAGTTAATCTCGGTGAAGAGATGTTTGAGCTTTATAGTGTCCCAAGCTATGAAACAGGCGTTCCCGAAATTATAGCCGGAAGACAAATTGGTTCGACCAAAAAAATCGTTAAACAAAATACCGTCTTACTTTGCAAAATAAATCCACGTATCAATCGTGTTTGGATTGTCGGAAATTATTCTTCGCATCAAAAGATTGCATCTCCAGAGTGGATTGGTTTTGAGCATATTGACGGCTTAGAACCGAAATATATTCGTTATTTTTTACAGCAAAACAGTTTTAGAGATTTTTTAGCTGCGAATGTTTCAGGGGTTGGGGGCTCTTTGATGAGAATTAAGCCCTCGATCATAGCTGATTACCCATTTCCCCTAGCTCCAGCAGCCGAACAGAAGCGTATTGTTGAGCAGATTGAAACACAATTTACACGACTTGATACAGTCGTTGCAGGGCTTAAGCGTATAGAAGCCAATCTAAGTCGTTTACGAGTCTCAATTCTAAGAGCAGCTTGTGAAGGGTGCCTTGTTATAACAGAAGCTAAGTTAGCACAGACTGAAAAACGTAATTATGAGCCGGCAGATAAATTGCTTTCCCGAATTACTTCTAGGCTCCGTGAAAATAGGGAGATTAAATCTGTTACTAAAAAACAACAAAAAGGTGATAAAGCTGAACTTAATAATTGGAAAACAAAATACAATGAATCTTCAAAACTAGATATTGATTCTCTCCCTAATTTGCCAGAAGGGTGGATTTGGGCTTTAATCCGCGATGTGGGAAAGATTCAACTAGGGAGACAGCGAGCGCCTAAATACCGTTCTAAGGATTATCCAACAAAATACATTCGTGCGGCTAATATTACAGAGCAAGGTTTAGATTTAACTGATGTCTTGGAAATGGAATTTAAACCGGAAGAGCGTGAAAAATATCAGTTGCATTACGGCGATATAGTCTTATCAGAAGCATCTGGCAGCGCATCGCAAGTTGGCAAACCAGCAATGTGGCGAAATGAATTACCTCTTTGCTGTTTTCAAAATACAGTTATAAGAATACGACCAGTTGAGTTAATTCCCGAATATTTACTCTATGCTCTAAAAAATCTTTACCATAGAGGCATATTTGCACAAGCCTCTGGAGGAGTGAATATCAACCATCTGAGTGCGGATAGATTTTCTTCCTTACCGATTGCTTTGCCACCATTGTCTGAACAAAAGCGAATCGTAGATGAGATTGAACGACGCTTTTCAGTAATAGAAAGAATAGAAAAAATGGTGCAAATAGGTTTAAAACGGGCAGATTTATTGCAACAAAGGGTTTTGCAGTTAGCTTTTAAGGGGGAACTTGTACCTCAAAATTCAACTGATGAGCCGGCAGATACTTTATTGAAAAAAATCAAGGCACAAAAGGCTGAAAGAGAAAAGGTTAAATTAGTAAAGAATGGGCATTCATTAAAGTCCAAATCAACTGAGGAATTGCAAAGACAGAACATTCAAGATTTACTGCCCTTTGATTCTCAAGAACAGTCTTCAGTAATTTCATCAATGAAAGCGGAGGTAGAAGATATGAAATTAATGCGACTTGAAATAGATAATGACTACAAAAGCTTACATAACTTTAACAACATTTTTCGCAAAACTGAATCGAAATCTGTTGGAGTTTCACCTATTTGCCTCGTTGGATTAAATGGCTCAGGTAAATCAAATTTAATAGAATCTCTTAGTGAAATCTTTTGTTATCTTGAGTTAATAAATCTTCCTTATGAAAGTATCTCTAAAAAATATAAGCAGATAGATTTGCGCTTTAACCTTGAATATTATTTACCTGCTCCAAATTCAAATGAATTTCGCCACATACGTATCCATAAACATAATTCATCACTCCCTGTTTTTTTAGAGCTAAGCAACGGAACAGAAAAGGAAATTGTCGGACGCACGGCACGACTTAATGCATTACCAACTAAAATAATTGGTTACTCATCTGGTTTAAATGAAACAATTAGCATCTCTTACTTCAAAACTAAAACTCTATATTCCAGGGAAGTTTATGGTGCGATTGATAAAAAGATAAATAACCCTATACAAGATTCTAGAACTCTTTTTATGGACTATGATTCTAATGCGACAATTCTTTTAGCAAATTACCTTTTTGATTCGGATGAGAATCTAAGTCTGTTTCGAGAGCATTTGCGGATAAATAGTGTTCATTCATTTGAGATCGTTGTTAAACTTACACGTCCTAATAATGAACCAGTTTTATTAACTCAGGAGTTAGAGAAATCAATAGCGAAGCTTGAAGAATGTGCTAACAGAATTGAATCCGAAGGAGGTAACGCAAAACGCACCTTTTATTATGAGGTGGATGAAAAAAGATTAGAAGTTTTTCGTAAAGCATTTGAGGATTCCAAAAAATTTTTCAAAATATTGCATAGATTATCACTGCTAAACGCACTTGCTTTAGAAAAATCTGAGCGTGATCTTTACTTGCGCGAAGGATTGAAAGAAGGATTATTAGAACCGCCTCCGACAGTTTCCAAAGAAGATAAAATTTTTTCAATTAACAATCTCAAGTTAAATCTAACTAAGCCAAAAAGGAAAATTGATTATGCCGGAATAAGTGACGGTGAGCATCAATTCCTTCACATCTTTGGGACAATCAAATTGTTTGACGAACCTGGAATCATTTTTCTTTTGGATGAGCCGGAAACCCACTTTAATCCTCGTTGGCGGCGTGAGTTCGTACAGTTATTAACAAAAATCCCTTCTACAGAAAAACAAGAATTTGTAATATCAACACACTCACCTTTTATTGTTTCAGGTTGTCGCAAAGAGAATGTCTTCAAATTTGAGCGACATGGTGATGTTGCAATATGCAAAGCGGTTGACTTTGAAACATACGGTGCCTCTTTTGAATTCTTACTAACAGAGCTTTTCGACTTAAAAGCTTTAATATCCGAGAGTGCTTTAACTGAAATGAAGCATTTAATCGAAAAAGGTACTGAAGAAGAGCTGGAATCAGCCATCAACCGGTTTGGTGAATCGTTTGAAAAACGTTTTTTATTTGAAAGACTCGCAACATTAAAACAAGCTAAGCGGTAACTATGTTTTTCTCCCTTACCTTTATTGAAACTCACAGAATTTACGAATTACAAGAAGCCCTTTTAAGCTTTTTTCAACGCTGCGCCTCTAATACTTCCTACAGCTTAGATTGTTTTCCAGAATGGTTTAGAAGCACTCTAACAGATTCCGATAAATTAAGAGAAAGATTTGAATTAGTAGCTAAATTGATTCAAAGCCAAGATAACAGAATTCGTATTCATATCTTGGCGGTATTTGAAAATAATAATCGAATTCAAGAATTATGCGAGAATACAAATCTTTCATTAGAAATACTTGATGATATAGAGGAAGAAATTAATGGAGTTAAGATAAATCTTAAAAAGGAAATAAAGGATTTATTTGATTATTTATATGAAAATGTTTTAGGAAGAAATAACCTTTTTAATAATGGTAAAGACCTTTCTATAAAACAACATCACGAGGAGTTTCGAGAGAAAAATGAAGTAGTGTGTCCATTCTGTGGCATGGGAATATATCCCGATATGAAAGCAGAATATGACAAAACTAGCAAGACATATAATGATAAAACTAATAGACGTTCCAATTATGACCATTATCTTGCTAGAAAATCTTATCCGCTAGCCGCAGTTAATTTTAAGAATCTAGTTCCTATGTGTGAGGACTGCAATAATAGTCCAAATAAAGGCTCGAAAGATATACTTTTCACATCGGATGAGAGAACTACACGACGGAAAGCCTTTTATCCTTATTCTGAAAATAGTGAAGTTAAACTTTCTGTTTTATGTGAAGATTGGTCAATTTATAATACAAAAGGAACATGGAATGCTGAAATAACTCCTTCAAGCGATGATGACTCCGAAAAGGTGGAGACTTGGAATAATGTCTTTAACATTTCATCTCGTCTTTCAAACAGAATTAGAGGTCACAATAGGACTTGGCTAATGCAATTTTTTTATAGTGTACCGCGTGATGAGTGTAACGTAGAAGCATTACGGGAAAGATTTAGAATTGAAGCACAAAAATGGAGTAAATTTAAAAAAACCGCAGCCGATAGTATTGTTAAAGAGGCGTTTTTTTCATACTTAGCACAAAGAGCAACAGAAACAGAAGTAATAAGCTTTTGTAGCAATTTAGGCTATATGAGAGCTTTTAAAAATCCAACTTAAATAATTTCTTGAAATAGTAATATTATTTTATCTAGTTAAATACTATGGAATCACAATCTAAACAAATTGTTCAAAAGCTTTGGAGTTACTGCAACATTTTGCGGGATGATGGGCTTTCTTACCCTGATTATGTTGAACAATTGACTTATCTGCTTTTCTTAAAAATGGCAGATGAAAAAGCACAGGTTTCGAGCAATCGCCCTTCTATTATTCCAATTGGCTCTGATTGGCAAAGCCTTGTTTCACGGCATGGAAGAGATTTACATACGCAGTATGGTGCGATTCTCGAAAAATTACAGAATGAGACTGGAATGCTTGGAACTATTTTTTACAAAGCTGAGAATAAAATACGCAACCCAGCTAAATTGGAAATTATAGTTTATGATTTGATTAATAAGAAAAATTGGAGTGCGCTTGACATTGATGTAAAAGGAGAGGCTTATGAAGGCTTACTTGAAAAGAACGCACAAGATACTAAAACAGGCGCAGGACAATATTTTACACCTAGACCAATAATCAATGCCATTGTTCAATGTATTCGCCCTCAACTAGGTGAAACCATTTATGACCCTGCTTGTGGTACAGGCGGTTTTTTATTGGCAGCTCACGAGTACATTTCAAAAACAAATCCTAAATTAACAAAAGAACAAAGTGAATTTCTTAAACTTAAAACTTTTCGAGGTGTTGAATTAGTTCATACCGTGACACGGCTTGGAGCTATGAATTTATTATTACATGGAATAGGACCCGAATATGACGAAGAAGGTGAATTGCCTATTGTAACGGCTGACAGTTTAATTGAAGATGAAGGTGTAAAATGTAATGTCTTATTGACAAACCCACCTTTTGGTAGAAAATCTAGCGTAACGACTATTAATGAGCTTGGGGAGCGCGAAAGGCAAACAATTG
>DASVQU010000136.1:0-5709 GCA_036388995.1 Pyrinomonadaceae bacterium
AAAACCTAAAAGCGAAAATTTCAAATGAATTGGCAAAAGCTGTTTGAAGTTGATTGGGAAAAGATTTTTGTTCCCCAAACATCGCTGCTGGAATTAATAATTCGCGGAACGCTGATGTATTTTGCGCTGTTCTTCGCACTCCGTTTCTTGCGGCGCGGCATTGGCGGCATCGGCATTGCCGATTTACTCGTGATTGTAATTATCGCCGATGCCGCGCAAAACGGAATGTCCGGCGATTACAAATCAGTTACGGAAGGCGTCATTTTGGTGGCGATAATTGCCGTTTGGGATTTGGCTTTGGATTATCTCGGTTTTAAATCGCCGATGATTGAAAGAATTCTGCGCCCGCGCCCACTGCCGCTGGTTAAAAACGGCGAGCTGCTTCACAAGAATCTGGAACGCGAAATGGTTACCGAAGAAGAACTGTTCTCGCAGTTTCGCCAACAAGGAATCCTGGACATTTCCGAAGTCAAAGAAGCCCGGCTCGAAGGCGACGGCAAACTGAGCGTTATCAAGGCAGAGAAAAAAGGCGGCGCGAATGACAATAAAAACGAGAAATCGAACATTCCGGGATCAGGCTAAAGATTAGACTTTCAGCCCGGAAATTTTTAGACTCTGTAAACGTGAGCTTCCACGTTTTCTATAGCCCTTATTATTACGCCGACATCGGCGAGAATCACGTTTTTCCGATTCGCAAATTCGAGCTTGTCCGCGATTGTTTGTTAAAAGAAGGAACACTGAAACCCGAAGAAATCGTTGAACCGGAACCGGCAAGCGTCGAAGACGTTCTGCTCGTTCACACCGAAGATTACATCTCTCGCCTGATTGACGGCAGCTTAACTGCTAAAGAAATTCGCCGACTCGGCTTGCCTTGGTCGAAATCGCTCGTTCGCCGCTCGTTTTTGGCGACTTCGGGAACGATTAACGCCGCAAGGTGGGCTTTGGAAAATGGCGTCGCGTCGAATCTGGCTGGCGGGACTCATCACGCTTTCCCGGATCGCGGCGAAGGTTTCTGCGTATTGAACGATGTCGCCGTCGCAATCAGAGTTTTACAGCGCGAGCAATTGGCAAAGCGTTTTTTAATTGTTGATTTAGACGTGCATCAAGGCAACGGGACGGCTTTTATTTTTCAAAACGCGCCGGAAGTTTTCACTTTCTCGCTTCACGGCGCGAAAAATTATCCGCTGTTTAAAGAAGATTCCACGCTCGACGTTGAATTGCCGGATAAAACGGGCGATGCGGATTATTTGCAGGTTTTATCCGAAAATCTGCCGCGCGTTTTCGCGCACGAACCCGACATTGTTTTTTATCTCGCGGGCGCAGACCCTTTTGAAAAAGACAAATTGGGGCGTTTGAGCTTAACGCTTGGCGGTTTGCGGCGGCGCGACGAGCTTGTTTTGGAATACGCCCGCGCTCATTCGATTCCGGTTGTTACCGTAATGAGCGGAGGTTATGCCGCCGATATTAACGACACGGTGGAAATTCACTGCAACACAATACGCACCGTCAAAAACGTTTTCTTTAGCGATGCAAAAGCCCAAAATTTTTCCGCTCGGTGACGCTGCCGCGATTGTTGATTTCGGCAATCAAATCTCCGCCGAAATCAACGACCGCGTTTTGTCGCTCGCCAAATATTTCGATAAAAATCCGTTTGCGGGTTTCATCGAAATCGTTCCGGCTTACAGCTCGCTAACTGTTTTTTACGACGTTTTCGAGGTGCGGAAAAACAATCGAAATCTTGAAACCGCCTTCGATTTCGTTTGTGTTGAAATCGAAAAAGCGATGCTCGAAACAAACGAAAACGTGCAGATCGAAGCGCGGCTCGTCGAAATTCCGATTTGTTTTGACTCGGAATTCGCGCCGGATTTGAATTTTATTGCGGCGGAAAAGAATCTTTCGTCCGAAGAAATAATCGAAATTTTTCTC
Organism: Pyrinomonadaceae bacterium; assembly: GCA_036388995.1. GTDB lineage: Bacteria > Acidobacteriota > Blastocatellia > Pyrinomonadales > Pyrinomonadaceae > JALZCH01. The sequence goes on from DASVQU010000136.1 coordinate 1,927, forward strand.
GCCGAGACTTATCGCGTTTTTATGCTCGGTTTTTTGCCGGGTTTTGCTTATTTGGGCGAAGTCGCCGAAATAATTGCCGTTCCGCGAAAACAGTCGCCGCGCTTGCAGGTTTCGGCAGGCAGCGTCGGGATTGCCGGGCGTCAAACCGGAGTTTATTCGCTCGCCTCGCCCGGAGGCTGGCAAATCATCGGGCGGACGCCGCTCGAAATGTTCAATCCCGACAACCAGCCGCCGACCGTTTTGCAGCCCGGCGACCGAGTGCGGTTTCACCGAATTGGGAAAACTGATTTTCACCGCCGAGACGCTGAGACGCCGAGTTAAGAGAAGAAGAAAAGGGTATAGAGTTAAGAGAAAGATTTTTTCTAATCTTTTCTCTTTTGGTTTTCTCGGCGTCTTAGCGTCTCGGCGGTAAAATTATGGTTAGATGAGTGTGCATTTTCAGAGCAAAGGGATTCTAACAACTGTACAGGATTTGGGGCGCGTCAGATTCGGTCGCTTTGGAATCAATCCGAGCGGCGCGATGGATCGAACGGCTGCGCGTTTAATCAATGTTTTGCTCGGCAACGACGAAAACGAAGCGGTTTTGGAGATTCATTTTCCCGCTCCGATTTTGCAGTTTGAAGAACCGGCGACAATCGCGCTCGGCGGCGCTGATTTTGCCGCGCATTTAAACGAAAAACCGATTGAAAACTGGCGTCCCGTTCGACTCGAAAAAGGCAGTATTCTAGAATTTCGTCAAAGAAATTTCGGCGCGCGCATTTATTTAAGCGTCCGCGGCGGTTTTCAAATTCCCGAATGGCTCGGCAGCAGAAGCACAAATTTATCTGCGAAAATCGGAGGCTTTGACGGACGGGATTTTCAAAAAAACGACCGACTGTTTTTCAAACAACGAGCGACGAACGACGAACAACGAACAAATTACAGGATTTCAACGAGCGTGCTTCCGTTTTACAGCCGTTTTCCAACCGTTCGGGTTATAGCGAGCGCGGAATGGGAAAATTTGAGCGAAGAAAGTCAGGAAAAGTTTTTGTCAAACAGTTTTTCGATTCGCCGAGAATCAGATCGGATGGGTTTTCGCCTGGCAGGCGAAAATTTGAATCTGACGGAAAAGATCGAATTACTTTCTTCCGCCGTCAATTTCGGCACGATCCAGCTTCTTCCCGACGGGCAATTAATAATTTTGATGGCGGATCATCAAACGACGGGCGGTTATCCGCGCCTCGGATCGGCGGCGGCGGTTGATTTGCCGCTGCTGGCGCAATTAAATCCCGGCGACACGGTAAATTTTTATTTGATTTCGATTAATGAAGCCGAAAATTTACTCGTTCAACAGGAAATTGAGTTAAATTATCTGCGAACGGCGATCCGTTTTTTATGATTTCAATTGATTTAAACTGCGACATGGGCGAGAGCTTCGGCGCCTGGACGATTGGAAACGACCGGGCGCTGATGGATTATTGCACGTCAATCAACATCGCCTGCGGTTTTCACGCCGGAGACGCGACAGTGATTCGGAAAACGATTGAAATTGCTCTGGAAAAAGGAGTTGCAATTGGCGCGCATCCATCGTTTCCCGATTTGCAGGGTTTCGGCAGACGCCCGATGCTGCTTTCGGCGCAGGAAGTTTTCGATACGGTTTTGTATCAAGTCGGCGCCGTTTATCAGATGACAGCGGCGCTCGGCGGAAAACTGCATCACGTCAAACCGCACGGCGCGCTTTACAACGAAGCCGCGAAAAAAACCGAATTAGCCGAATCAATCGCCCGCGCTGTAAAAGTGATTGATAAAAATTTGATTTTTTACGGGCTTTCCGGCAGTTTTTTGATTTCTGAAGCCGAGAAAATCAATTTGAAAACCGCGAGCGAGGTATTCGCCGACCGAACTTATAATTCTGACGGAAGCTTAACCGCCCGTTCCGAGCCGAACGCTTTGATTCACGACACGAACAGGGCGGTCGAGCAGGTTTTACAAATAATTCAAACGCAAACCGTAACGGCGACAAACGGCGAAACGGCGGCGCTGAGAGCCGAAACCGTTTGCATTCATGGCGACGGCGCAAACGCCCTGGAATTTGCCGCAGCCGTTCGAGCAAAACTGACCGAAAATGGTGTTCGAATTTGCCCGGTTTAAAATTGAAAACCGATCTATTTCCAGCATTTTCTATAAACATCTCGTTCGACTCAAACTTGTAATTTCCGTTTTCAGTTTCTACTCTTGAATTTGGGATTGTTTCAATTCCGGGAACAAGGGGTTTAATTCAACGAATGAAAATTATAGTTATCGGTAGCGGCTTTGGCGGCTTGTCCGCCGCGATTCGATTGCAGGCGGCTGGTCACAAAGTAACGATTTTGGAAAAGCGCGACAAACCCGGCGGGCGCGCTTATGTTTATGAGCAGGACGGTTTTAAGTTCGACGGCGGTCCGACGATTCTCACCGCGCCGTGGCTGATTGATGAAATGTTTGAAGTCGCCGGTCGCCGACGAGAGGATTTTCTTGAATTGGTCAAAGTTCATCCGTTTTACAACATTCGTTTTGAAGACGGGACGGTTTTTAATTACGACGACGACCGCGAAAATCTCCTCGCTCAAATTCGCAAATTTAATCCGGCTGATGTCGAAGGCTACAAACGTTTTGCCGCCGATTTGGCGGAAATTTATCGCGTCGGTTTTGAATTAATTGACAAGCCTTTTTCAACTTGGGGCGATATGCTGCGCGTCGTCCCGCAAATGGTCAAATTGCGCTCCGACCGTTCGGTTTACAAATTCGCTGCGCGTTATTTTGAAGACGAGCGCTTACGGCAATGCTTTAGCTTTCATCCGCTTTTGATTGGCGGAAATCCGTTTGAATCAACTTCGATTTACGCGATGATTCACCGGCTCGAACAGGAATTCGGCGTCTGGTTTGCGATGGGCGGAACGGGCGCGCTGGTTCGGGCGCTGATCGATTTATTTTTGGACATCGGCGGCGAAATTTATCTCGAAGCCGAAGTTGACCAGATTTTCGTTGATGACAAAACTCGGAGCGCGACCGGCGTTTATCTCAAATCCGGCGTTTTTCTGCCCGCCGACGCCGTGGTTTCAAACGCCGATGTCGCTTTTACTTATTTAAATTTGATTCAGCCGAAATATCGCCGCAAAAACACCGACCGGCGAATGAAAAATCTGCGCTATTCGATGTCACTGTTCGTGATTTATTTCGGCACCGACCGCCGATACGAAAATATGGCGCACCACGAAATCATAATGGGACCGCGCTATCGCGGGCTGCTGGACGAGATTTTCAAGCGCAAAACTTTGTCAAAGGATTTTTCGTTGTATTTACATCGCCCGACGGCGACCGATCCGAGTCTCGCGCCTGCGGGCTGCGATTGCTGGTACGTGCTTTCGCCCGTGCCGCATCTGGGCGGAAAAATTGATTGGGAAACGGCGGCGAAACCGTATCGAGATTCGATAATCAAATATCTCGAAGAGCGTTATATGCCCGATTTATCAAAACACATTGTCAGCGAGCATCGGATTGACCCGCTGCATTTTCAAGGCGATTTGAACAGCTATCTGGGCAGCGCGTTTTCGGTCGAGCCGACATTGATGCAATCGGCGTATTTTCGCCCGCATAACAAATCGGAAGACATCAAAAATCTGTATTTTGTCGGGGCGGGGACACATCCCGGCGCGGGCTTGCCGGGTGTCATGAGTTCTGGAAAAATCGTCGCAAATTTGATTGGAAAGTAGTTCGTAGTTCGTCGTTCGTTGCAGATCTTTTTTGCAACGAACGACGAACTAC
>DASVQU010000137.1:0-21361 GCA_036388995.1 Pyrinomonadaceae bacterium
ACTTACGGCAACTCAGGTTACTATAATACGGAGGTAACATCCTTTCTCGTTGATTCGGATTATAATTTGTTAGCCAGCAACACGGCTAATGCTGATCTTCAGGCAATTTTACTTTTGTTTGCAAACGGAAGGGGATGTGACGAATACACAATTTTAAGCTCACATCGCACGACTACGCAATATTACGTTACTGCTTTTCCCTATGATGGAGGCTATCGGGATGGTTACTATGATGTTTTTGATTATCTCTTCTCGTCAGAGCAGGGACAAGTAGAAGATTATGTAAGTTCGATGTTCTTTTCTGCATTAACAAACCCTAGAGTTCTTGATCAGCCTGTAATCAATTTAGGTTCTACTGAATATACCAGTTCTGGAAATTGCGCTCCGCCGTGCGGCGACGAAAGAGATACTATCATTCGAGAGTATAGAACACATGGTGTTGCCCTGAAGCCTGCCTGTCCAGATTTTACGCAGACTCGCGGTAGCGAACGTTTTCCATTCTCTGTTCTTAATACCGGTGACTATAGTTGGGCATTAATTCGTGAACCGTTAACTATTTATTTTACTGATTATGGATTAGCACAATGGGATTTTGAATCTGTAGGTCTTCAAATGAACGTTAATAGTGCTTATCGAAATCCATCACGCAATAGTAGAGTTGGCGGAGCTACGGCAAGTCGGCACATGTACGGAGATGCTGCCGATATTAAAAACGAAACTCGCTCTAGAGACGAGTATGATCGACGTGCTGCTGCTGCACAGAGAGCTAATGCCGATTACATAGAGCCTTGGACAGGTCCGTGCGGCAATGGATGCACTCATGCGGATTGGCGAAGTCATACAGGTGGCTACTAAATTTTGGAGAGTGTCAATAACAAGGAGAAACATTATGTTAAATAAATTGCTCACCGCTTCGGTTATAGCTGTTCTTTCTGTCGGCGGCTTTATATATGCTTTCAAGTCACAAAGCGCCACAAGAACAAATGTCCAAAACGATCAGATAGAAAGTTTGCTAACGCAGATGAAAAATTCTGATTGGAACGCCCGGAGGACTGCTTTTTATGAACTATTAAAACTAGGTTTTGGAGGTGACTTCCATGGGCAAACAGCGCAAATACCTTCTGCATTATTCAAGCTCTCTAAAAAGCATCCAGAGAACTCAGATAAAATAAACATAACGCTTATTCGGCTTCTTGAAACAGAAAATAATTTCATCCGTAAACAAGAGAAAAAGTTTGAGCAAACAGGTGAAACATTAACCGAGGAATACACCAATTATCACGGAGATTTGATTGGAACAGTAGCCGGTTTGAAGGATTCGCGTTCAGTTAATGCTCTCGTTGGCGCAATCAACACCGGCAATATGGCAACGAAGGGTCTTGCGGCACTGGCTCCCTTCTCGATTGATATAGTTGCGGAAAAAGTTGATAGCGACGACTGGTCAACCAGAAGTTCCGCGACAAGGGCGCTTTCGCAAATGTTGGAACCGACAAATATCAACCGTCTTGAATCCGAAGCTCCGGGTTCACGAGAGAAGATTAAGAACTTACTTATAAGAAAGGCTAAAGACGCGGATTATAACGTAAGGCTTGCAGCAATTAATGGTCTTGGAAAATTGCAGGATAGAGATGCCGCCCAAGTTTTGGAGGACATTTCCCGAAATGATATGTATCAGTCAACAAAAGGCAGTACGACATCTTATCCGGTAAGAGAAGCGGCGAAGAAGCATTTGAGCCGCTTACGGAATTAGTTAAACGGCTAAAAAATTTGACGAGCCTAAACATAAAAATGTAAAGCGTAATCAAAATAATTATTGAATATCGGTATGCCGTCGCCGAGCCGGATGTGGTTTAGCTCTCTTTTAGCACATTGCAAAACCGCTTAACTTAAAAATAAAATCCACAAAATATCTCAAACTAAAAGGTGGCTCTTTTTATGAGCTGCCTTTTCAATTCAAACGGAAAATAATTAATTTTTGATATTCATCTGCTTCAAAATGGAGCCAGCGCCGCCGAATTTGTTTGTCGTCGGTTAGTCATTGCTGCCGCCAGAGCTATTTTGTTTGTCATCAAAGATTATTAATAAGGAAAAATCTTATTTTGTTTCGGTTATAGCGAGTTTGTGACAAATCGCACTATCTTTGCTTTGACCGCAAAAACTGTGTTAAATTTATCTCTTTGTTAACCAGCCTTTTCATAACAGTTATTAAAGAGGAGTTAGTTTATTTAAATTATGGCTACTGCTACAGCAACAAACGGAAACCAGATCGGGCGCGTTGTGCAAATCATCGGTCCGGTGGTTGACGTGGAATTTGATAATTATTTACCGCCGATTTATCAGGCTTTGCGCGTTACGAGCGAAGGTTTCGACGTGCCGACAAAAGTTGATGTCATCTGCGAAGTCCAGCAGCATCTCGGCGAAGGTCGCGTCCGAGCCGTCTCGATGCTTCCGACGGACGGGATGGTGCGCGGGATGACGGTAATTGATCTCGGCGCGGGAATCAGCGTTCCGGTCGGCGAAGCGACTTTAGGTCGCGTGATGAACGTTATCGGCGATCCGGTTGACGAGCTTGGACCTGTTAATTCGGCGACTCGCAGCCCGATTCACCGTCACGCTCCGACATTTGAAGAACAAGCCACCGAGCTTGAAATGTTTGAAACCGGAATCAAAGTTATTGACCTTATTCAGCCGTTCAAACGCGGCGGAAAAATCGGTCTTTTCGGCGGCGCGGGCGTTGGTAAAACGGTTCTCATTATGGAACTGATTAACAACATCGCAAAGGCACGCGAAGGTTATTCGGTTTTCGCCGGAGTCGGCGAGCGCACGCGCGAAGGAAATGACCTTTTGCGTGAAATGGTCGAATCGGAAGTTATCACTTACGGCAAAGAATTCAACCATAATATGGAAGAAACCGGCGCGTTTGATTTGACTAAAGTTGATAAAAGCGCGATTGCCGGTTCAAAAGTGGCTTTGGTTTACGGACAGATGACCGAACCGCCGGGAGCGCGTTTGCGCGTGGCTTTGTCCGGCTTGACCGTGGCTGAATATTTCCGCGATCAGGGAAATGACGTGCTGTTTTTCGTTGACAACATTTTCCGCTTTACGCAAGCCGGTTCGGAAGTCTCCGCGCTGCTCGGACGTATGCCTTCAGCGGTTGGATACCAACCCAATCTGGCGACGGAAATGGGCGAAATGCAGGAGCGTATTACTTCGACGAAAGTCGGAGCCATCACTTCGATTCAAGCCGTTTACGTCCCGGCAGACGATTACACCGATCCCGCGCCTGCAACAACATTTGCTCACCTCGACGCCGTAACGGCGTTGTCGCGCCAAATCGTCGAACTCGGAATTTATCCGGCGGTTGACCCGCTAGCATCGAACTCGACTTTGTTAAGTTCGGATATTGTCGGCGAAGAGCACTATCGCACGGCTCAGGAAGTCAAACGCATTTTGCAGCGCTACAAAGATTTGCAGGATATTATCGCAATTCTCGGACTCGACGAATTGTCGGAAGAAGACAAACTGACTGTTGCGCGCGCGCGTAAAATCCAGCGCTTCTTCTCGCAGCCGTTCTTCGTCGCAGCGCAGTTTACCGGCTTGGAAGGCAAATACGTCAAACGCGAAGACACGGTGCGCGGCTTCCGCGAAATCCTCGACGGCAAATGCGACGATATGCCCGAACAAGCGTTTTATATGGTCGGCACAATCGAAGAAGCCCGCGAAAAAGCGATCAAGATTGCCGAAACAGCGTAAAATCAATTACGAATTACGAATTACGAAAGACGAATGAAGGAATTTTATTTCTAATTTAAAAAGATTAAAATTCCACAATTCGTAATTCGTAATTCGTAATTCGTAATTCTTCAAATGTGGCAGATTTAAGATTAGAAATAGTCACGCCCGAACGCAGCGTGGTCAGCGAAACGGTTGATTCGGTAACGGTTCCGGGCAGAGAAGGCGAACTTGGAATTTTGCCCGGACACGCCGCTTTGATTTCCGGTTTGAAGTCCGGCATTTTGACTTATGTCAAAGGCGCGGATTCGAGAAGAATGGTTGTTTCCGGCGGTTTTGTCGAAGTCAGCAACGACCGCGTTTCCGTATTGGCTGATACGGCGGAGTTTTCGGACGAAATTGATACGACGGCTGCTCGCGCCGAACTCGATTCGATTGACCGCACGATGGCGAATTTGAGCGGCGAAGAATTGGAAGAAGCTCGCGACCGTTTTGAACGCGCCGAAGCCCGTTTGCAATTAGCAGCCGGACGTTAAAAAAGTTAATAACTTGAAATGAAAAATGCGTTTCGATTTTACAGAAAATCGAAACGCATTTTTTATGTCTGGAAACTTGACAAAAAAATCAGGTTTTGTTTATTCTCTTTTTAATTTAATTCGGGGGAGTAGATTACCCAAAGCGGTCCGTCGCGTCGTCAATACGATTGTTTAAGCCAAACAATCCGGCACTTCGGGGAAAGAATCGAGACCTTTTACGGCTGAAAGAAACACAGTCGTGAAAGGTTTTTCCTTTTGCGGCTCAAAACCTTAAAAGGAGATTTATCGAATGCTTTTTCCGTTTGCCGAATATTATTTGTTTTATCTCGGATTTCTGTTGTTCGTGCTGCTGATGCTGGCTCTGGATTTGGGCGTTTTTCATCGCAACGCGCACGAAGTTTCGTTTAAAGAAGCGACCGCCTGGAGTGTGGTTTGGGTAACGCTGGCGCTTGTCTTCAACGCCGGACTTTATTATTTCGCCGCCTCGAAATTTGGCGCTGAAACCGCGCAAACTGTTTCGCTCGAATTTTTAACCGGCTATCTGATCGAAAAGGCTTTGTCGGTTGATAATATTTTCGTTTTCGTTTTGGTGTTCGGATATTTCGCTATTCCGGCGAAATATCAGCATCGAGTTTTATTTTACGGAATCATCGGCGCGCTCATTTTTCGAGCAATTTTTATCGGCGCGGGCGCGTGGCTGATGCAGTTTCACTGGATTGTTTACGTTTTCGGAGCTTTTCTGATTTTGACCGGAATTAAAATGATGTTTTCCGGGGAAAAGGAGATGAACCCGGAGAAAAACTTTTTAATTCGTCTTTTCAAAAAATTTGTTCCGGTCACGCACGAGCTTCACGGGCAAAAGTTTTTCGTCCGGCAAAACGGAATCTTGTTTGCCACGCCGCTGTTTATCGCCTTGCTCTTTCTGGAATTGTCGGACATTATTTTCGCGGTTGATTCCGTTCCGGCAATTTTCGCCCTGACGAAAGAGCCTTTTATCGTGTTTACATCGAACATTTTTGCGATTCTAGGACTGCGGGCGATGTATTTTATGCTCGCCGGAGCAGTTGATAAATTTTATCTTTTGAAATATGGATTATCCGTCGTGCTGATCTTCGTCGGTCTGAAAATGGTTTGGCTGAACGACGCTTTCGGCGGAAAATTTCCGATTGTCTGGTCGCTCGGTTTTATCGGTCTGACGATTGCAGTTTCGGTTTTCGCTTCGTTGATTTTTCCGAAAATGACAAGCGAAAAAGTTGGATAATCAGAACCTGACACTCGGATTCAAGAGCGCCCGATTGCTTCGATCATTTCGCGCACTGCTTGATTAAGCCCGACGAAAATCGAGCGCGAGATGATATTGTGACCGATGTTGAATTCGGTAATATCCGAAATTGCGGCGGCGGCGCCGATGTTGCGGTAAGTCAAACCGTGACCGGCGGCGACAGCCAAACCGAGCGATTTGGCGTGTGCGGCAGCCTCGCCGAGACGTTTTAATTCTTGTTCGACTTTTTGCAAACCTGCGGAATGCGAAGCGCCACAGCCCAAAGTCAATTCGGCATATTCGGCGGTGCAGATTTCTATTTGTTCTGCTCCGGCTCGCTGCGCGGCTTCGATTTGCCGTTTGTCGGGATCAATAAAAATGCTGGTGAAAATTCCTGTTTCGCGCAATTTTTCGATGCTTGCGCGGACAATTTCAAAATTGGAAACGACATCCAAACCGCCTTCGGTCGTAATTTCCGACGGGCTTTCGGGAACGAGCGTTACGGCGTCAGGCATTGTTGCGACTGCGATTTCGATCATTTCTCCGGTTGCCGCCATTTCAACGTTGAGATAAGTCGTGACAATTTGTTTGAGCAAGCGAATGTCCTGGTCTTGAATATGGCGGCGGTCCTGGCGCAAATGAACGGTGATGCCGTGCGCTCCGGCTTGTTCGCAGACGCAGGCGGCGGCGACGACGCTCGGTTCAGGCGCACGGCGCGCCTGGCGGACGGTCGCAACGTGATCTATATTGACGTTTAATTTCGCAGGCATAAAATAATAATCCTCGCTTCGTTACTTAATTTAATAATATACTTATTAAATTAAAATGTAAACTCGCGACGATTAAATTTTTGCTTCCGCGCCGGAAAGCTCGATTGATTTGGCGTTGACGGCTTTAATCGCGGGATCGTAAACGCCGCGTTTGGCGTTTTTGCGAATCAGCCGGACTTCGTTAAACATTCTGCGGCTGTCGCGCAAAACGCTGACTTTTGTGCCTTCGCAATGATTCCAGCGGACGGCAATTTCTTTCAAACGCAAATTGGCGAGATTTGCCGCGTACAAAAATTCGACATCGAAACCGAAACGATCAATTTTCATAACCGGCAACAGCGGGCGAAACACAGACATCCGAAAGGCTTTAAAACCGCACTGCGTATCCCAGAACGGCAAGCCGGTTAAAGCTCTGACCACGAAATTAAACACTTTTCCGCCCTGTTCGCGCCGCCACGGTTGATGCGTTCCGATAAGGCTGCGGTCGAGCGCGCGCGAACCGAACGTCACGTCGGCTTCGCCCGCGCGAATCGGTTCGACTAATTTTGTTAATTCCTCAATCGGAGTCGAAAGGTCTGCGTCGGAAAAAAGAGCGATTTCGCCGCTCGCGGCTGACAATCCGGTTCTGACGGCAAAACCTTTGCCGCGATTCGATTCGCAGCGAATTGCGCGCGCGCTGATTTCCGGCGTCCGCGCGAAGATTTCTTGAGCGATTTGAGCCGTCGCGTCCGAAGAGCCGTCGTCAACGACGATTAATTCGGCATTTGTTCCGCTCTGCCGCAGATAGCGGATGACAATCTCCAAGCTTGCGCCGAGACGCTCGGCTTCGTTGTAAGCGGGAATAATGATGGATAAAGGCAAACTCATTCGATTATGCGTTAAAAGCGCGATTTATTAATATAACAGCCCGTCAAAAGAAGATTCAAAGACAGTTACGCTTCCGGCTTTGGCAGAGTTTAGTTTTTCCTTTCGATGGCAACCAATATGTTATATTTGATGTCCGAAGTGGTTGGATTTGTAAAACGAGCAATCAAAACATTTGATTAACAAATAAAGCGAATGGGTAAGATTTTTAGCATTATTTTCGTCGCGGTGATTATGTCGGGCGCAATTCTCGGCGGGCTTTTCGGGAAAGGCGCAGGTTCGCTGACAGCTCAAGCCGAGCCGACGACGCCGATTGAAAAAGTTCGCAGCGATTACACGGAAGCGTTGCGAGTCATCGGCGACAATTACGTTTCTCCGATTGATTACGAAAAAGTCTCGGAAGACTCGATTCAGGGAATGCTCTGGACGCTCGACCCGCATTCGTCGTATTTTACGCGCGCCGAATTTCAGAAACTTCAGGAAGACCAATCATCCAGATTTTACGGCATCGGCGTTTCAATCTTGCAGTACACGGACGGCGTTTACGTCCACGCAATCGTTAAAGGAACTCCGGCGGAAAAAGCCGGTCTGCGCTACGGCGACAGATTTCTCGAAGTTGACGGCAAAGACGCGCGCGAATGGACGAGTCAGGAAGTATCGAAAAACGTCCGGGGCGTTCGCGGAACGCCGGTGAAAATTAAAATAGAACGCGCCGGAGCCGATAAGCCGGTTGATTTTGAAATCATCCGCGACGCCGTGCCGTATCCTTCAATTCGCAATGCGTTTATGCTGCGTCCCGGCGTCGGCTACGTCGGATTGACCGGCGGTTTTCAGGAAACGACGGGCGACGAATTAAGCGCGGCGATTGAGGAATTGCAAGAGCGGGGAATGAAACAGCTCGTGCTCGACGTTCGCAATAATCCGGGCGGTTTGCTGCCGCAATCAATTGACGTGGTCAGCCAATTCATTCCGAGCGGACAAACCGTAGTTTCGGTGCGCGGGCGTTCAAAACTCGCTCGAACCGAAGATTACAAATCAACGGGCGGCGCTGTTCATGATTTTCCGCTCGTTGTAGTTGTTAACGGTTATTCGGCTTCCGCATCGGAAATCGTCGCCGGAGCTTTGCAGGATTACGCCAGAGCCTTGATCGTCGGCGAGCGCACGTTCGGCAAAGGACTCGTCCAGCGGGTTTTCACTTTGCCTTATCAAACCGGATTGACTTTGACGACGGCGCGTTACTACACGCCTTACGGTCGCTCTTTGCAACGCGATTATTCAGCCGGTTCGATTTACGATTATTACACGCAAGGACATCAAACAAACGCGGCAACACCAACTCCGACTCCGCAAGGGGCGCCTGTGACGACTGCGGGCGGCAGAATTTTTTACGGCGGCGGCGGAATCGAGCCGGATGTCAAAGTTGCCGGGCAGCAGTTTACGCAGTTGCGCTCGCGTGTCGCCGAAGCCGCGTTTTATTTTACGCGTCAGCTCACCGCCGGGCGTTTTGCCGGTCTGGAAAATTACCGCGTCGCCAAAACTCAGTTCGATCACGAATTGCGACCGACCGATTTCCCGATTACCGACGAAGTTTTTGCCGCTTTCCGCGATTTCGTCGGCAAAGACGCCAAGCTCGGTTTAACGAGCGAAAATCTCAACGCCGAAATTGATTTCGCTAAAACCCGTCTGCGGGAAGAAATCATCACGGCGGCTTACGGCAACGAAACCGGACAGCGGGTTTTGCTTGAAGTTGATCCGCAACTGCAAAAAGCGGTCGAAGTTTTGCCGGACTCAAAAAAACTCGTCGAATCGGTGAAAAACGGCAACAAAATTATTGGCTAAAATTTTTACCACAGAGACACAGAGGCACAGAGAAAAATAATAAAATCTCTGTGTCTCTGTGACTCTGTGGTAAAAAATGTTGTTAATCAAGAACGCGCAAAATCAAACATTTTAGATAATGAGTTTCCGGCACACCCAGCAAGATCGGATGGTCTGAGCTTTGCGCGCGTTTTTCGATGAGCTGCACGCGGCGACGCGCGTCGCTTGCAGCCGCCAGAACGGTTTCTAAAAACAAATCTTCGGTCGCGTGAAACGAACAGGTGCAGGTTGCCAAAATGCCGTTCGGGTTTAAAAGTCGGAAGGCTTTTAAATTTATTTCTTTGTAGCCGCGCAGAGCCGATTCGATTGTTTGGCGGTTTTTGGCAAAAGCGGGCGGGTCTAAAACGATAGTGTCAAATTTCTCTCCGGCTGTTTCCAAATCTTTTAAACGGTCAAAAACATCCGCCTTTTCAAATTTGAGATTTTCGATTTTGTTAAGCGCGGCGTTTCTTTTTGCCAATTCGATTGCGTCTGCGGAAACGTCAATTGCCGTCACTTCGCCGCAGGTTTGCGCCAGATTCAAGGCGAAACCGCCGTTAAAAGTAAAACAATCGAGAGCTTTTCCGAAGGCGTATTTTCTGAGCGCCAGACGGTTTTCGCGCTGATCTAAAAACGCGCCGGTTTTTTGTCCGCCGAGCGGCGAAACGTAAAATTTAATTCCGTCCTGTTCGATGACAATTTCTTCGGGCGCTTCGCCGTACAGGATGCCGGTTGTCAATTCCAACTCTTCTTTTTGGCGCACTCGAACGTCGTTGCGTTCGACGACGGCGCGCGGCGCAAATTCTTCGATTAAAATCTCGACAAACGTTTGTTTTAATTTTTCAGTGCCTTGCGAAAGAGTTTGGACGACGAAAACATCCGCGTAAACGTCAACGATGAGCGACGAAATCAAATCGCCTTCGGAAAAAATTAAACGTTGCGCGTTTGTTCGCTGCTCGTCGTTCATCGTTCGTCGTTTTGCCGCCTGAACAATTCTTTTGCGCCAAAATTCCTTGTCAATCCGAACATCTTCGTGCGTGATAAAACGCAGAGTGATTTCGCTTTTATCGCTGTAAAACGCTTTGCCCAAAAACTTGCGCCGTTCATCCAAAACCGTGACAATCGAACCTCCGTCAGCGTTCACCGCGCGAATGTCGCTTTTAAAAATCCATAAATGTCCGTCGCGGATTCGGTTCGCGCCCTTGCGCGTGACTTCGGCTTGATTTCGTTCGGCTTGTTTCATCAACTAATTTTCGCATTTTTTTTGTTCCGACGCATTTCGTTCCGAATCTCGATTCGTCTGCTTATTTCAACAATTCTGCTGGGCGAAATACAGAAATGAGCGTCACATACATAAGGAGAAAAAAGATTAGCAATCCAATTGTCCGGGTGTTCAAACTCATATGCTTGCTGTATCGAAAATTTGATCAGTGAGCAACCAAACCGTTGAGACCGCCGGAGCAGCGTAAAACGCTTTGACGAATCAAGAGCGGGCGCAAAGAAGACGCAGGCAATATGTTTGTGTCTTCTTTGCTTTTTTAGTTCAAATTAAATCTTGAAACGAGCAGAAAAAGAGAGTTAAGCTGTTTACAGATTGAAAAACTAATAATAAGTTTGACAAATTAAATTTTGAAAAGGAGAAAAGTTTCTAGTGTTACAAATTGGAGACAACGCTCCCGATTTTGAATTGCCGAGCCATTTGGAAAAGGATAAAAAGGTTCGGCTTTCGGATTTTCGGGGCAAACAAAACGTCGTGATCGCTTTTTACGTGCTTGATTGGACATCGGTTTGAAAAGGCGAATTATCGTCCTTTGAAGCGGACAAAGAACGCTTTGCGGGATATGATGCCCAAGTTTTGGGCATTTCGATTGATAGTGTTCCGTGCCACGCAGCGTATGCGAAGAGTTTGGGCGAATTGAGTTACGATTTGCTCGCCGATTTTCATCCGAAAGGCGAAGTGGCAAAAATGTATGGAGTTTGGCTTGAGAAAATGGGATTCAGCGGGCGCTCGATTTTTATCGTGGATAAAGCTGGCAAAATCGCTTACGTTAAAAATTACGAGATTTTAGAATCGCCTGACAACGAAGTTTTGTTCGATGTGCTGAAAGGGATGTAAGAATAGGATAAAAATAGGAAATGGGAAACGGAGGAGTTTCAATTTTCTCTGTTCCTGTTTCCTATTTCCTATTTTCAGAAGGCGTTAATCTGAGTGAGCGAAAAATCAATTAAATCTTTCGATTTAAAGTTTGCATCCTAATTTTGAATTTTTAAGTTATGTATAAAAAAATCGGAATATTGACGGGCGGCGGTGACGCGCCCGGTTTGAATGCGGTGATCAGGGCGGCGGTGAGAACTGCGATTCGTCAATTCGGGATGGAAGTCGTCGGAATCGAAGACGGTTTTGAAGGCTTAATCGGTGAATTGCAACTGCGAAATCTGAGTACAACCGATGTTGCCGGATTATTGCCGCGCGGAGGCACGATTTTAGGCACGCGCAACAGCGGACATTTTTGCTGCCACACGCCCGCAGGCGAATTATATTACCCGGAAGAGCCGATTAGTGAAGCGATTGAGAATATGCGCCGGATGGAAATCGAAGCGCTCGTTATCCTCGGCGGCGAAGGAACGCTGGCGATTGCCGAACAGTTTCACCGTCGAGGCTTTCCGGTCATCGGCGTCCCGAAAACGATTGACAACGATCTAGCTTGTACTGAATTGACATTCGGGTTTCAAACCGCCTGCGACATCGCGACCGAAGCGCTCGACCGTTTGCATACGACGGCGGAATCGCACGACCGAGTGATGATTTTGGAAGTGATGGGCAGAGATACGGGCTGGATCGCTTTGCATTCGGGTTTGGCGGGCAGTGCCGACGTGATTTTAATCCCGGAAATTCCGTTTGTAATGGATCGCGTAATTGAAAAAGTCAGAGCCAGAGAAGGCGGCGGCTCGCGTTTTACCAACATCGTAGTCGCCGAAGGCGCGAAAGAATTGGGCGGCGAAGCGAAATACGTTGATTCGGGCGGGACGGACAGAGCCAAACGTTTGGGCGGAATCGGCGAACACATCCGCGAGCGTGTCGAAGAAGAAACCGGCAAAGAATCGCGCGTCGTAGTTTTAGGACATTTGCAGCGCGGCGGCACGCCGAACGCTTTTGACCGGATGCTGGCGACGAATTTCGGCGCATGCGCCGTTCGAGCGCTCGCTGAAGGACAGCGCGGCGTAATGGTCGGGCTGCAATCGGCTTCGATTATCACCGTGCCGCTCGCCGAAGCCGTGACAAACATCAAATCAGTCTCAGCCGACGGACAACTGATCAGAACCGCGCGAGATGTCGGAATCTCGTTTGCAGCGCCCGACGAACCGCAATTTATGAGACAATGATTTTAGATTAGTAATAAGTAATAAGTAATAAGTAATAAGTAAATATTTTTAGACTTATTACTTATTACTTATTACTTATTACCATTTTTAAAGAATGACTGAAGATATTAAGCAAAAACTGCAAGCCGAATTGAAAGCGCTTGATTACGAACTGACGGTATCGCTGCCGCGCGAAATCAAAAAAGCGGTGGAATACGGCGATTTGCGCGAAAACGCCGAATACAAAGCGGCGCTCGAACGACAGGAAGTTTTAACTTCGCGCACACGGCAATTGAGAGAGCGTCTGCACGAAATCGAATCAATTGATTTATCGAAAATTCCGACAGATCGAGTCGCTTACGGCTCGATTGTCGAGCTTTACGACGCGGACAAAGACGAAACCGTGACTTATCGTCTGGTCACGCCGGAAGAAAGCGATCCGCCGAAAGGCTTTATTTCCTCGGCTTCGCCAATTGGGCGCAGCTTGATGGGCAAAGAAGAAGGCGACGAAGTTCGCGTTCAAACTCCCGCCGGAAACCGGACGTTTGAGATTCAAAAACTCAAAACTTTGCACGAACAGAAATAGAGAAGAGGAGAAAAGGAGAAAGGGAGAAGAGGAATAAAATAACGTAATTGTTCCTCTGCTCCTTGTCTCCTTTTCTCCTCTTCTAATCGAAGCGCGGCACAATGTCGCCGTAATTTCCCTGAAAATAAAGAAGCGGTTTTCCTTCGCGGGTGACCGCTTTTTCGATTTCGCCGATAAAAATTGTGTGGTCGCCGCCTTCGTAAGATAAAACGAGACGGCATTCGAGATTGCAGAGCGCTCCCGGTAAAATCGGAACGCCATTTGTGGTTTCTTCAAACTCGATGTTATCGAATTTATCACGCAGCGGTGTGGCGAATTGACGCGAAAGAAATTCCTGCTCGTCGCTTAAAATATTGACGACAAAATACGGGCTTTCCGCAAAGGCGTAATGGCTGCCGGTGAATTTATCAATGCAAATCAAGACGAGCGGCGGCTCTAGCGAGACGGAAGTAAACGCGCTGACCGTTATTCCGTGCAGATTGCCTGAGCGGTCTTTGGCTGTGACAACGGTTACGCCGCTCGCCCAGTTTCTTAACGCTTCCCGAAATTCTTCGCCGCCAATCGCCATACGAACAGTTTCTCCAAAGCCGGCTGTTTGTGCAATAGCGATAAATAATGCGAATCAAGAGCAGCGGTTAAAAATTTAACAGTCAAACCTTTATCCGCGTCCTTTGCGAAAACCTTTGCGTTCTTTGCGGTTTAATTCGGTAAAAGCATAGAAAATTTAACCGCAAAGGACGCAAAGGTTAAACGCAAAGAACGCAAAGAAGAGTTTTTACTCTTGATTCGCATCAATATTAAAAAGATTCGGCAAAGATGTCGCCGAAAATTCGGTTTTGGACTAATCGAACCGAAGCCGTGCGGACGAGTTCGAGCGCGGCGAGAAAAGCTAAAATCAATTCGCGTTTGCTTCGAGCGATTGAGAAAAACTCGGTTAAATTTAATTTCTTTTCGACAGAAAGGCGTTTTTTCAGATTGTCGAGCATTTCGGCGAGCGACATTTCTTCGCGCTCGATTTCCAGTTTGATTTCTTCTTTTTGGCGGGCGAGAATTTTTTGAAAAGTCGAGATTAAATCGAAAACCGTGGCATTGATTTCCGCCGCTTGATTGTCGGTTTCGGTTTTTCCGCGCTTGAAAACGGATTGCTCGACCGTTGATTTCGACCAGAGCATCTGCGCGGCGGATTTATATTTTTGGTGTTCAAGCAGACGGCGCACAAGCTCTTCGCGCGGGTCAATCGCTTCTTCTTCCGTTTCTTCCGAAAACGGATCGCGCGGCAGCAGCATTTTCGTTTTCATTTCGATAAGCTGCGCCGCCATCACCAGAAAATCGCTTGCCATTGTAATGTCGAGCCGTTTCATCAATCGCAGATAGCGCAGATATTCGTCCGTAATGCGGGCAATCGGAATGTCGTAAATATTCACCTGCTCTTGTTTGACGAGATGCAGCAGCAAATCGAGCGGACCGGCAAACTCGCCGAGCCGGAGCTTTAATTCATCGTTGCCCCGTTCGGCGACAATGTGCGGCATTGTCGTTTGAAAATCGAAAGTTAATTGCTGCGTTTCCATTTAAAATCAGAATTCAAGCCCTCGGCTCGAAAGCTTTCAAAACGGATTCATTGTTTTTAGCTAAGACCCAAAAGATAAATCACAAAAATAAAGACTGGTCTTAAAACAAAGCTGATAACACCGGAATAGATTAGCAGAAGCGCGAATATTAACCCGTAGCGTTCAAAGAAATTGAATAAAGGTTTAAAGCTGGTCGGCAACAGAGCCGATAGCGCTGCGCCCCCGCTAAAAGGCGGAAACGGAATCAGGCTGTAAACGGCTAGAGCGATGTTTAAAATCAAGCCGTACCAAAGAATTAATTCAATCGGAGCAAGCCAGGAAACTTCGTCCGAAAAGTTCCGCTGCATAAGAAGCCTTGTGAAGCTTTCGACATCGGCAGCGCCGGAAACGAAAAGAAATTTAAGGAGGATAAAAGCAATTAGAGCAATCGAGATGCTGGCAACGGTGCTTGCCAAAGCCACTGATACGGCAGCCAGTTTAGGGTTACGCCATTTTTCAGAATCGATCGGAACTTGTTTTCCCCAGGCAATCATCGGGATGCCTCCGCCGGGATTCAGCCATCCAAAAACAAAGCCAATCACGGGTAAAATTATTGTTCCGATTAAATCAACCTGAACAAAGGGATTAAATGAAATGCGACCTTCGTTTCGCGCGGTATCGTCGCCGAAACGATTCGACATCCAAGCCGTTACAGCGCCGTGAGCCGTGATTGCGAAGACCCAGACGAACAAATAAATTGCCAAATGACCGGCAAAAAAAGCGAAATTGAATTTTTCCATCGTTTTAAAATAGAGCTTACAGTTTAAATACTATCAAAATAAAAGACTTATAATTAAATTGTTGAGCGGCGAAACAATCAAGCGAATAATTCCCATCTGCAATAACAAAAAAAGAATAAGAAATCCGTAGGTTTCGAGAAATTCAAAATACGGCTCATAGCTTGGAGGCAAAAAAGTTTGTAATATCTTGCTTCCGTCAAGCGGCGGAAACGGCAGAAGGTTAAAGATTGCCAAACCCACATTAAGAAAAATCGTGCCGACGAGAATCATCCAAATCGGTTCGAGAAACGTTCCTTGAATGTTTTGCTCGGTAAACACTCCATAGGCAGCCAGGATTTTGATAATGACGCTCGCAGAGATGGCGATTAACAAATTCACCATAATTCCCGCGCCGGAAACCATTACGTTGGCTGTATCCTTGTTTCGCCAATTGAGCGGATTAACCGGAGTTGGTTTGCCCCACATAATAAGCGGAATTCCCGCCATATTGCTGGAGTAACTCATCAAAAAACCGACAATCGGCAACAGCAAAGTTCCGATAGGGTCAATATGCGGAATCGGGTTTAAAGTCACTCGTCCCAGCCGCAGAGCCGTATCATCGCCGAATTTCATTGACATCCAAGCGTGCGCTGCTTCGTGGGCTGAAACGGCGAAAAGCCAAACGACCATATAGATCATTAAATGTCCGATCAATTCAATGCCGAAAGCATCCATTTTTATAAACCCTCAAAAGGCAAAGTAACACGCTCCAAATAAGGTGTCAAAACGATTGTCGGCGTTGTCTTTTACGAGGTTTTATGCGATTCTGTCTCGGTCAAATAAAAATATAAATGGTTTATGAACATTGTCTGTCTCGCTTCGGATTTTAAAGGCATACCGTTTTTAAGAAGAGCTAAAGATTTGGGTTGTCACGTCACGCTTTTGACCAAAGATAAACACCTCCGCGACGAATGGGATTGGAGCGCGATTGACGAGATTCACCCGACTTCAAATTACCCGACCGCCGATGAATACATCAGAATTGTGACGGGGCTCCAGCGGTCGAGAAAATTCGATCTGGTTTGCCCGATGGACGAGTTTGATGTTTTGCCCGCGGCTTTCGTCCGCGATCATCTGCAAATCGAAGGGCAGGGAATCGAAAGCGCCGCGCGTTTCCGCGACAAGCTCAATATGCGCCGCACGGCTGAGAAAGCAGGCGTCCCGATCCCTGATTACGTTGCGCTTTTTAATTCGCTGGATATTGAAAAGTTTGCCGATTCGGTTGAGACACCCTGGATCGTCAAACCGCGCACGGAAGTTTCGGCATTCGGAATTCGCAAGCTGCATACAAAAGACGAACTTTGGCAGAATCTGGCGGAACTCGATAATCGCGGTGTTTGGCGCGACCATCCTTCGCAATATCTGCTCGAAAAATTTATCAAAGGCGACGTTTTTCACGTTGATTCTGTCATTTTCGACGGCGAGCCGGTTTTTTCCGGCGTCAGCCGTTACGGGAAACCGCCCTTTGCGGTCACTCACGGCGGCGGAATTTTTACGACGAGCATTTGCCGTTACGATTGCAGCGAAAAACGTGAGCTGCTCGAATTAAATCGCCAACTGATTCGAGGTTTCGGTTTGCAAAAAGGCGTCGCGCACGCTGAATTTTTGCAGTCCGAAGAGGACGGAAAATTTTATCTTTTAGAAGTCGCTTCGCGTGTCGGCGGCGCTTATATTTCCGACGCTTTGGACGCCGCGACGGGCGTTAATCTCTGGGCTGAATGGGCAAGCGTTGATATTTCGACGCCGGAAAATCCATACAAGCCGCCGACTTTGCGAGAGCATTACGCGGGAGTAGTTTTGACTTTAGCCAGACAGGAAACTCCCGATACATCTAACTACACCGAATCGGAAATCGTTTACCGCATCAAAAAGAAAAATCACGTCGGTTTCATCGTCGCTTCGCACGATTATGACCGCGTGCAATATTTGCTCGAACATTACCAGCAGCGTTTCGTCGCAGATTTTATGGCGTTCGCTCCGGCGCGCGAGCGGCACGACGATTTGTAAAATCCGTGCAATAAAATCATAATTTTTAAAGCACAAAACACTTTTGCGGTTTTGTGCTTTGTATTTTTATGCAAGCGGTTTTCGAAGCAAACGGCGTTTTGTCGCCCGCAATTTTAAAACACGATTTAAAGCCGTATTTTTCCGACTTGGCGCAATTTGATTCCGTTAAGGCGCTGGAAAAATCGGAAATTTATCAAAAACTAAAACCGGAAATCGAGCGTCTTTTAAATTCAATCGTCGGCGAAAACTTTGCGCTGCCTATCCTCGAAAAAACGGAAACAATTCGCGCTCTCGCGTGGAACATCGAGCGCGGCAAAGAGCTTGACGGAATCATTAACACGCTTAAAGCTCACGAAGATTTCCGCAATCGAGATTTGCTGCTGCTGACCGAGCTTGATTACGGAATGGCGCGTTCGGAAAATCGTTTCGTCGCCCGCGAAATCGCCGCCGAATTAAAACTTAATTACGTTTTCGCCCCGTGTTATCTGGCTTTGAACAAAGGCAACGGCGTAGAAATGGACATCGCAGGCGAAAACGAGTATGCGATTCACGGACTCGCGCTCTTTTCGCGTTTTCCAATCAAACAAGCGCTCGTTGTCCGCTTCCCAAACGGCAAGGACAAAATGCACGGCGCGGAAAAACGCATCGGGGGTTTGCGCGGTCTGATTGCCGAAATCGAACATCCGACGGGCAATTTTTACGCCGTAACCGTTCATCTCGACGCGCATTCGAGCCGCTCCCACCGAGTCCGGCAAATGCGGATTCTGCTCGAAAACATTGACGAGCTTCATCCAAAACTGCCCGTCATTATCGGCGGCGATTGGAACACGACGACTCACAACGCGCAAAATTCGACGCGCGCAATTTTGGGCTACGTCCGCCGCGTTTTGATGGGCGCGCGAAACGTCACTCAAAATCATTACCCGCGCCCGGAACGCTTTTTCGAGCGCGAATTGTTTCAAACGCTTGAAAAATTCGGTTTTGAATACAAAAAATTTAATTCGCTCGGCGAAGGCACACTGCATTACGAAGTAAACAGCCTGTCGAAAAACCAGATGCTCGCCGATTTGATTCCAGACTGGTGTTTTGCGTGGATTTTCTGGGCAATGGAAAACGTCGGCGATAGTTTTTCGCTCAGATTGGACTGGTTCGCCGGACGAGACATCGCAGCGGCGAAAGGATTTGAACCGAAAGTCGTCGGCAATCTGACGCAGCCAAACGGCGTCCCGCTTTCCGACCACGACGCAATCGTGCTAGATTTCAAATTAAACGAATCTCGAAACAAAACTCGTAATTCGTAATTTGAAATTCGTAATTGATTAAATAATGTCACCCGATTCGAGAAGCAATATCAGCCTGGCTAAAACGCTTTGCTATAAATTGGAAGGTTTCGATTTTGAAACCGTAGAACAGGAAAACGGACAAGCGACGGTCATCAAATTCCGGCTCGAAGACCCGTCATACAATGCCGGAGACGTGCTGGCTTTGATGGACGGCGAGGAAATCCCATTTCACGGAATGATCGGACAAATCGCCGACGGCTGGGCTGTCGCTTCCGACCGGCGTTCCGCGCTCAAAGCTGTTAATCCGCAGTAAAGCGCGCCGCAATCGCTTGACAGTTTGCCGCCGTATTTTTATCATCAAATGCGTACGTGTGGGGCAGTAGCTCAGTTTGGCAGAGCGCCGCGTTCGCAATGCTCCGCATTTAGCTGTCAAGCTAAGGCTAAATGTCCTAAATTGTCAAAGTTTTCAACCACTTACGGCTATCCTAGCGATAGCCGTTTGTGTTTCAGTCCGCTTTCAAAGTCCGCTTTAGCTTAAAAGTCGGGTAAAGCTGGCGTTATTTTTAACGCACTTGGACTGCAATACCTTTCTTTTATTTTTCAATGAATTTTCGCGTTAAGCGGCTGCAATTATTATACTTAACTGTGTGTAGATAATCAATTGAGTTACTCTTTTAAAGCCCACATTTTTCTACATTTTAGATAGTTTTATATCGTTATTTTTGCCACGTTATCGTAAGAAAATCATCATTGGTTCAACGTATGCAAAGGACAGAATTTCTTTTGCAGATTTTTAATTTTCAATTCCTTCAAAAACCAAGCGGTATTTTATTTTCTTAGTTCGAGGGGCTGAGAATCAGATAAATCAATTTTAAACCAATTCTTTAGCTAGAAGTTTTGCTTGATCAATGACTGTTTGAACAGCTTTTTCCTGTAAATCGGGCGGATAGCCGTGCTTGCGAAGAATACGGCGGATGTTTCGGCGTAAGGTAGCTTGGACGCTTTCTTTTATTGTCCAGTCAATCGTTGTACTGTTGCAGACGCTTTCAAGAAGTTCTCTGGCGATTGTCTGCAATTTTTCATCGCCCAAAATCTTAACCGCTGAATCGTTCACTTCAAGCGCATCATAGAAAGCAAGCTCTAAGGGGGAAAGTAAATTTTTGCCCTCGCATTAATTATTTGTTTGATTCCTTTATTTTTTACGCTACTTTTTACAACCCGTGCACTGTGACCTGACAATACTAATGCGCGTCATTCTGCCGCGTTCAAAAAGAAAATCTATTTGGTCGTATTCTAAACGCCTCCAAAGGCTATTTCCTGTATCATTACTAAAATCTCTCGGCGGCTTGCCATAAGCTTTAATGACATCTTCTGGCGTTGAACTCCAAGTAATATCTTTATCGGTTTTTATCGGAGCGGTTATGAAATTGCCATAGTATTTCTGTTTGTTGTAGAAGAAAATTGCATAAGCCTCATCGGTTTTGTTGGTATATGATATTTGAATACCTTCTTTTGGATATTCGATAAAATAAACATCATCATATTTGCTGCCGTCAAATTCACCGCTGCCAAGCGCAGCTTCAATGTCTTTGCGTTTAGCTCCGAGAACAACTCTTCCAAACCCTTTACCAGCAATTAGAACAGGTTCGCTCTCTTCTTTTGTTTTTTGTCCAAGAGTAGGCGTTGAATTAACGTTTCTTTGTTCTGAGGCAAGTTTTTTAAGTCTTTCAAGTTCCTGCTGGTAAATTTCACTTTCTGATGGCAAAGGCTTCTTAGTGTTATCAACTGTCTCTTGAGAGATTATTTTGCCTTCTTGAACTTCAAAGAGTATGTCACGCTCATAGATTGAAGCGTAACCAGAGTGCAGATACATCAATTGTTTTCCGTCAGGAACACGCAGTTTACCAGTAAACCAATTTGCCGAGACTTTATTATCAACGACATTTTTGCCGAATAATTCACTTAAAACAACCTGATGACAACTGTCTTTAGTTTTAATAGAAGGCTCACAAAACCAAGAATCAATCTTGGACAAATAAAGCTGGTCATTGATTATTTCCCAAGCTGCAACATAACCGCGCCAGTTGCTACTTTTCATAGTCATCGGCGCAATCCAAAACTGTGGTCTTTTGCTTTTGTCCTTAAAATACTGCTCCAAAGGATTGGAAAACAAGTCGTGGTTTTTGCCTTTGAAAATCAGAATGTCTGGTTCTTGTGCGGTCGCAAAGGTTAATAATGGTACTGCAATAAGCACCAAAAAACTTAACAACAATTTTCTCATTTTAGTTTTTAAGATGATAGTCAATTTGGTTCAAAACTTTGTAGGAGATAAAGAGAATTAAAGTTGCTTTTGCAATAATTTATAATGACGAAAAGTCCGTATCAGAAAAGTTTCAAAAACATTCCTTTTTGAAACTTTATTAAACAGCTTTGTACTCCGTTTGAACAAAATTTATGTAAGCACTTTTGCCCTGAATCAAAGCAGAAGTAAACCAAGTGTTCAATATTCCGTTCAAAGGCTCAGGAATTTTCTTGTTCATCTCTTCGATAAGAACGCCCTTGCCTTTCAACCCCAATCCATATATCTCAGAAGTATCAAGATTTTTAGCCCATTTCAAACAAGCTAATGTTGGCGACTCAGCCTCAACTTGTGAGATATAAGTTCCGCCAGCAAACTCCATTATGAATGTGTAAAGAGGCATATATTACTTTTACC
>DASVQU010000138.1:0-17720 GCA_036388995.1 Pyrinomonadaceae bacterium
TTAAGCTGACAGTGAATTTCTGCTGCGCCGAAGCCGTCGTTGAGAATATAAAAGCAGACAGCCCGATAGTCAGCATCAGGAAAAGATTTTTTCGCATTTCGCTATACTCTTTCAAAAAAAATAAAATTTTAGATACCGTTTTCGTTGAAAAGAATTGTGAACGGTAGAGCGCCGCTCCAATCTTTGGCAATCGAGAAGATGAGCGTGTTTTCATCCGCGCTCGTGAGCAAATAGGTCGGCATTTCCGCTTTCAGCCGAAAGCGAAAACCGTGACGGTGACAATTCCAATTAATAATTTGCTTTTCATTTCTCGATTCTCTTTTTGGTTTAGTTTTCTAGTAACTTTGAAAAGTTTTTCAAAGTTTTGCTCAATTTGTTTATTTTGTCTTCGTTTTACTTTAGAAAAATTAGGTCGCTCCGTTAAAAATCATACTTTCAAAAGAGAAAATGCCGTTTATCCCAAATTCATGACAAAATCCGGAGTAGACCCATCTTTAAAACTGAGCAGGTTTCATGCACTATGGGCATATGAATTATCAAAGCAAAAAAAGTGGATCTTTAAAATCAATTTTTGATGAGCCGTTTGCTCAAGATGATGAGTA
This sequence comes from Pyrinomonadaceae bacterium, assembly GCA_036388995.1. Taxonomy (GTDB): domain Bacteria; phylum Acidobacteriota; class Blastocatellia; order Pyrinomonadales; family Pyrinomonadaceae; genus JALZCH01. The sequence goes on from DASVQU010000138.1 coordinate 603, forward strand.
GTGATTTTAGTCTTTTATTTCGTTATTCATTTTTTCTTTGGCAAATCTTCGCTTCCGTTTTTGGCAAGTGGCGCGCCCTGCGCGAAATTGAGCAAAATCAACAGTTAATTTCACATGACCTTTAATGGCAAATACAAAGCAAGACTGCCAGCGCATATCATGCGAAAGAAACGGTTATCCGGAAATCAAATTTCAACAAATACCCGGTAATTTGTCTCAATAATCAGAAAGTAAGAGTTGTAGTTTCAGTTTAAATCTGCGGTTAGCTTATCGCGGCATCAATTTTACTTATGTTACAAACCTGCTAAAAGCGAAGACAATCTTTTGTGATAGGTACGACTCAGATTAAGTTCTGTTCCATCTTTCAGAATAATCAAATAATCCTTGTTAAAAAGCGGATGCAAAGTTTTAATCCGCTCTATATTGACAATGGTCGAACGATGAATGCGGACGAATTTGTCCGGGTCAAGCTTTTGCTCCAATTTATTCATTTGCTCTCGATAAAGGTATTTATTTCTACCAATATGTAGTTCGACATAGTTACCAGCTGTGTTGATCCAGTCAATTTCGTCCGTCAACAGGATATTTGAACTCTCACCCAATTTGACAGCTAGTCTTTTTACGTATTTAGGTTCATTTTTAACTTCTTTAATTAGCTGGTATAGCCGGTCATCGGAGCCTTTGTGTAAATTACCCTTGATTTGGTGTTTGGCAATTTCAAGAACTCTGATAAATCGGTCTTCTTCAAACGGCTTTAAAAGATATCCGATGGCATTAACGTCAAAAGCGCGGAGTGCAAACTCGTCATAAGCCGTCACAAAAATAACGGTGGGCATTTGTTCAACTCCTATCGCTTCGACGACATCAAACCCGCTGATTCTTGGCATTTGAACGTCGAGAAAAACGAGGTCGGGCGCTAGTTCTCGAATGGCTCTAATGGCTTGTTGCCCATTTACACTTTCACCAACGATTTCAATTTCTGGATCTAAAGCCAGACATTCTTTGACCCGCTTCCGAGCCAAAGCCATGTCATCAACGACCAATGCTCGAATTTTCATTACTTTCGGTATCCTCTTCAATTAACTCACGAAATGGTATTTCCAATTGAACCAAAACGCCGCCCGTGGAAATTTCGCTTATCATAAACTCCTGCTTGCCACCATACAAATGTTTCAGTCTTTCTCTTGTATTATACAATCCAATACCCTTTTGAAATAATAATTCGGCTTTAGATGGTAAACCCTGCCCGTTATCTGATATGCTCAGCTTTAGATTTTCGTTTTCTTTTGCTGCTGCGATTACAATACATCCGCCGCTTTCAACCGGAGAAATTCCATGATTGATGGCGTTTTCCACCAGCGGTTGCAAAATCATATTGGGAATGGCGGCATCAAGCGTTTCAGGGGCAATTTTCCATTCAACTCCGAGCCGATCCTGCAGAAGAGTTTGTTGAATCTGGACGTATTTTCCCAAAAAATCAAGTTCCTGTTTTAATGAAATTTCCTGCGCCGCATCGCTCTTCAATGACATTCTGAGCAGATCGCTAAGCTGAGCGATGGTTTGAGTAGCTATCTTGGGAGAATCATTGACGAGCGCGGAAATGGCATTTAGTGTGTTAAAAAGAAAATGCGGATGAATCTGCATTTTCAATGCATTAAGCTGCGAGGTGGCAAGGGCGGCTTTCAGTTCTGAAGATTTTAACTGTTCGGCTTGAAAATTCCGGTAATAGTCGACCACGTAAAAGCAGCTCAACAGAAAACAATACGTCGGCAAATCCACCTGCCACCTTCCTATGGTTAGCCTTAGTGTGGCAGCCCAAAAATCACCGTTTGCGGCAAACCATCCCGGATTAACAATTTTAACGAAAGTGAGATGAATAATTGTGTGAAGCAGTAGAAAAACAACCGCCGCAACAAAGTGTGCAGGTAACAGGCGCCACCAATTACGCTTACTGAAGCGGAATCGTTTGGCGAAGAAAATGATTAGCGGTGAGAGAATTGCCCAACTGTAAATTATCGCTTGCGATAAAAAGACGTGTCTCCAAAGGATTAGTCGGGGGTGGGCTTCTGGAGGGGTAGCAAAATAGGACAGACCCGAAAAGAGAAATGCTAGCAAAATCCAGCCTGCCGAAAAAATTAGTATACGCTGCAAATTGAACTTTCGCATCAAAATTCCATTGATATTCTTCAAAACAAATGGTGATCGAACTTCGACACCAACGCCTTATTTTACTAGTTTCACTAACTTTTGCTAATAATTCCTATTTTCAGGGGTTTTTGTAACACCGGTAACAGTGCAATAACGGTAAAGCGTAGCTCGCGAAATCTTCAAAGTCTGACAAATCTCTTGAATGTTTGCTTCCGGGTCTTTCATTAACTTCTTTGCCATTTCAATTCGTTTTTGAGTAAGTTTTTGCGGTCTTCCGCCCGTTCTGCCGCGTAAGCGAGCCGCAGCCATTCCCGCTTGTGTTCTTTCACGGATTAACTCGCGTTCAAATTCTGCCAATGCTCCAAAAACGTGAAAGATGAGTTTTCCTCCCGATGTCGTCGTATCAATATTCTCCTGAAGAGAAACAAATCCAACTTTCTTTTCATGCAAGAGATTGACGGTTTCAGTCAGGTGTTTGAGAGAACGACCCAAGCGATCTAATTTCCAAACTACGAGAGCATCTCCCTTGCGGGCAAACTCGACAGATTCTGCTAATCCTTTTCTGGAATCAACTACACCACTGACAACATCTGTAAATATCTTCTTGCATCCGGCTTTTAAAAGTGCGTCCTCTTGAAGATCGGGCGAGTATCATCGTCTTCTTCAATCAAAAATGCAGTGGGTTGCGTCATAGGTAATTTCAGCTCTGCTCTTTATAAAGAAGATTAAAAAAATAGAAAAGGTGGTGTCGGTAATAGAACGGACACGAAATTCTGAAATTATCACGCGAAGAGAATGATAAGTAAAGGTGTCCAAAAAGTAATGTTTTTGGACATGCTATAATTGACTCACAAAAACCAGTAAAAACGGCATTATTTTAAGCCCGTTTTTGAGGGGTTTTTGGACACCCTGAAATTATTAAACTTTTCTCTCTATATGAAGGTTGGAATTTACGCTCGCGTCTCGACCGCCGAGCAGCAGACTCTGCCGCTTCAATTAAAAGATTTGCGCGATTACGCAAAAACAAGAAAATGGACTGTTGAAGTTGAAGTGGTTGATATTGCGTCTGGCGCAAAGACTCGCCCAAAGCGCCAAGAGCTTTTAAAGCTCGCCCGGCAGAGAAAAATTGATTGCATTTTAGTTTGGCGGCTCGACCGGTTTGGTCGCTCGCTCGCCGATCTGATTACGACGCTCGACGAATTGAATTCTCTCGAAGTCAGTTTTGTTTCGCTAAATGAATCTTTAGATTTAACAACGCCGAGCGGCAAAGCCCTGGCTGGAATGTTGGCTGTCTTTGCCGAGTTCGAGCGCGAAATTTTGCGTGAGCGTGTTCGAGCAGGTATTGCAGAAGCTCGCAGCAAAGGGAAAACGCACGGCAGACCAAAGACTGCTGCTAACAAAAAAGAGGAAGCTAAACGGCTTTTTAAAAATGGAAAAGGATTGAGTAAATCGGAAATCGCCCGAAAACTAAAAATCGGCAGAACCTCAGTAATCAGGTTGTTAAATGATTAATTAGACAAAAGAGTTATTTTGTCCAATATGGGGATTTCCGCCCAAACCCACGAAAAGTATCAATAAGGCTTGACTTCAATCTTCACGCATTTGTCACTTGTCCATCCAAATACCGATAAACATTTGGAATAATATTTTGTAATCGTGTCGGGCGCGAGGAAATCTCCGACCTCGCCGTGCAAAACCCAAGGTCATTTATTTGCGCTGCCGATTTTCAAAATGGGTAAAGTTGAGCTTAGAGACCGATTCTTTCACCGCTAATTTTACGCTGTTATTGTAAGCGACGACATTCGCTTGCGGAATACGTTCTTGCAGCGCCATTTTTCGCTTCTCGAAATTTGAATCTAGTTCGGCAGTAGATTTGATTTCGGCTTCAGAAAGCGGCAGCACAAAAACGGACATCGCCATATTTGCGGGAATCGTGATCTGCGGAAGTGCCTCGCGGCAATTTTCGTGACCATCGCTAATAATCAAAATTATTTGTTTTTGTTCGCTTCGCAAATCACTCAAATAGCCAAAAAAACCGGCTATATCGCTGCATCTTGGCTGTCTCGTAATTACAGGCATTAAGGTTTCGGCGGTGATGTCTTTCAGTAGTTGCAAAACATCCGTTCGATGTTTTGCCCAAACATCCTGCTTTTCTTTTTGTCGCTGGTCTTCCTGCGCTCGCTGGACGCCGACGAAAATGTCGGTTTCGCTGGCGGTTGGCTCGTCCGCCGGCGGCGCGAAGATCGGCAGCGAAATCTGTGTTTTTTGAGTTGGTATGCGTCCGTTGTCGGCAAACTCTAAAATCTCCAATTCATTAATGCAGTAAGTGAGCGCAAGCTCAGGCAGGGTGCCTGCCAAAGCTTTATTGATGCCACCAAAAGCGGTCGAGTCACCGCTTTTGGTGGCATCAATTCCGATGACCATTCGCGCCGGATCACGGCAAGTTTCCGCCGCGCGGGTTGATGCCTCTGCACCCTTCAAATCGGTCGGCGCGTTCAATTCGCCATTCGTTTGTGGGTGGTGTTCCGACGAACCGAAATTTGTCTGCGTCAAATCGTTTTGGCAGGCAATCATCATTGCAGAAGTCAAAAAAATCACCAAAGCTCGCGCTGAATTATTTTTGAGCATAATAACCTCCATTGGATTTCGCTGTCTGCGTCTGCGGCAAAGTTGTCGGTAAAGGGCTATTTTGAGGAGGATGAGAAACGGATTGTCGGCGCATCTTTTCGCGCTGTTTCAGGCTGTCCAGAAACGCCGGTGCTGGAATGCTTTTCGCCCTACATTCCTCAAAGATTTCGTCAATCAAAAATTGAATATCGTAACCGTTATCCGAAAGTTTCACCAGCGCGGTAATTAAATACTCCGAAGATTGGCGGTAATCGGCATCCTTTTGTCTCCACTGCGCGGTCAAACGGTCAGACCAGTAATGCAAATTGGCAAGAACCAAATAACTCGCTCCCGTAAATACTAAAGCAATCGGAGTCAGCATTAACCCGACCGACAGCAAGGGTGCGATTGATAACGCGAGCGAGCCGGTGACGACTCGACCGAGAATGAAGATCGGCAAACACACGAAGAAAATCACCAGCGAGGCTTTTAAGATAGTGTTGGTCAGCCGCACCGCCTGTAATGGTTTTTGCCGCGAGTTAACCAGAGAAAAGCAGACTAATCCGGCATCCACAATCAGAGTGACAATGATTGCGGCTACAGCCCCGCCCCAAAACGACCACTTGTTACTCATCGAAACTAAACCGCCCAAAATCGCCTCGGCAATCAAACACGCAATCGCTCCGAAAAAATACCGCCGCGTTTTTTGGGAGAAATCGTCAATCGCGTCGGGAATGCTGAAGAATTTGTCGGCTTCGTCGTTCAGTCCCCACATCCTCAGCGTTTGCCGGAATTTTTCGCCAACGGTCTGCATTGCTTGGTAGGTTGTGAAGTATAGGCTCCGCGCGACCATCAAAATTTGAAGCAAAATCAAGTTTTGCTCTTCGCGGCTGCCGGCATCGCTTAACGCCGTTTTCAGTTTTTTGAAATCCATTTTTCCGATCTCCTTCTTTTGAGTTCAGATTGCCGTCTGAGGTGCTAATCATTCTCTCCGACGGCAATCCGGTGTTGCTGCGCCTCCGCTGGTTCTAATTTAAGAATTGACGGGTCGCTCACTGCTTATCTTCCGACTTGTTTTCGTGCCGCCGGAAACGTTCGTGGTTGCCGGGCAAAACGAAACGGCGATCTTTGTATTTCGCTTCGTAGCGTAAAATCATGTTGCGTTCGTAGACTTTCGCCTCGGCTTTTGAACCGAACGTGGCGATGACTCGGCTGCGATAGCCATCTCCGAGTTTCTGCACTTGCGTCTGCGCGCGCCCGCTCAAACCGTTGCTCAATATTTTGTTCGAGGATTCGCCGACTTTATAAATGCGCCCGTCTTTGCCAACAATGACGTAAACGTGGCTCGGACCGCGGAAAAAACGGGAATTCTTGTGCAGCCTTGCCTTCGCGTTAAACAGTTTTTCGACCGTCACGGCTTGCTTTTCGAGGGCTTGAACGGCAGCGGCGCGGTTCGTGGCTTCGCTCGCGCTCTTCCCGATTTCCAATTTCGCCCTCGGCGACAAGTTCGGGGAAAGCAGTTTGCGAATGTCATGGGCATCCTTGAACGCCTGTTTGCTGCTGATTTGCGCCGCCGTGCGACCGACGGCTTGCGTGCCGGAGGTGATTGCGGGCATTTGGGGAACGACTGGCGCAATTCGCGGAGTCCGCGTCAGCGAGCCGGTCGCGCTGTTGACCGCCCGCCGCCGGATGCCGGATGAGCGCAAGGCGGTGGTCACGCTTTGGTGCGTCACCGCCGAGCGTCCCGCCGCATTAAAAGCCGTGGTGACACTTTGCCGGGGCAGACGCGAAATTTTGACTCCCGCCGCGATGCCGGATCGGGCAACCTCGGCGGTTCGACCGATTGTCGGCGTAAACGGTTTAATCGCCGCAATGCGCTGTGCTTCGATTGGAATGATTGATGCTGTCTGAAATAACGCCGCGGTTAAGAAAACCACAAGCGCTCTCATTTTTTTTACAATTGTGTTTTGACGTTGATTTGTTCTTTTTTTCATTTGTTTAGTCTCCCGGAATTAACCCCGACCAAAGCTCGGTTTTTTCAGTTTCAAAATTGGTTTATCGCCGCCGATTTCCGTCCCCTGAATCAGAGTGATTCCTCCAACATCTGGAAGAAGAAGGCGAACATTTTCGCTCGTCAAAGTTTTGGATTGAGGATTTGAAACGGATGTGTTGTAGCTGTATACGACGAATTTGAAGGCTTCGATGCCCACCACTTCCGCCATCGCACGGGAGGAACCGAGCATCCGCCCGCCTCTCGCCAAACCGCCAATTTTTAAGATTTTCGTGGGCAGCGGAACTAAAAGCCCGGCGATCTCGCCAATTTGCGCCGCGCCCGGTCTAAGTTGCTTGGCGCGGTAAATTTGCTGAGTTTTCTTCCACGACGCTTGCGGATCGTTACTGAAAAAGCCGTAAATCTGCGCCCAAGTTCCGAGCGAGATTGAATTCATCGCGCCGTCAAAAAAGGCTTGACCGTCAGTTTCATCGTCCCAATCGAAGTCGGGGTTGAAAAGATAGTAGGATTCGATTTGAAGCAATTCACCGTCTCTAACGACGAGAAAATGCAGTTTTTTGGTAATCCCGCCGTCCGCATTCAACGAGTGTTCGTGGAGGGTAAGATAGGCATCGGCGGGACTATATGTCGGGGTGAAATCATCGTCAGCTTCCGATTTGATACCGATTAGCACATCGCCGTCGCGCAGCATAATTTCATCGCCGTGCAGCGTGTGGCTTTGAACGTCTTTCAAATTTGTGCCGAGCCGCATAAAACCGTTGGTTTCTTCGTCTGTTAAAGCGAATTCAAACGCAAAGGGAAAATCGGCTTCGGATTTGAAAGTCTCTTCAAAACGTTTCTGGCGGTGCAGCGACTCATGCAGGCTCCTTGCCTTCTGAGCGATCAGCTCAAAGCCCTCATCTTCGCCGTTGATTTCGAGACCGTCGTTGCTTAATATCGCCTCGGAAAACAGCGGGTCAGTCAGGACATAAATTTCACCGGTTTTCGCCAGCGAGAATTGCACCTCTTCCGTTTCCTCCAATTCGAGTGCCGCCGAATCCGTCTGCTCCGAATCAACGTCACGGTTTTTCGGTAAACGCCCGCTGACCGTTTCGCCATCGCCGCCGAAATAAATCGTGTCGCCAGTTTCCAACAGCCAATTCAAAAGCTGTTTGTCGTGGCTTTCGGCGGCGACAAAAAACTGGGGCTCGACGCGAAAGACCGTCGCCGAAAAAGTCCGTTTTTCGCCGGGTGCCAACGCGACCCAGCTAATCGTCTGCCAATCGCCCGGAGCCGCTTCGTAGCGCACGGCGACCGAACTCTTATAAGGATTCGGATTCAAAACCACAATTTCCGCCGTTTCAAAAAGCGAAAACCAAAACGTGGCGGCGACCAAAACTAATCCGATGCCAGCCGCCAAGACAGCACCGAGTTTGGATTTAACAATGGTCATAATTTAAATACCTCCGCTAGACATTACGCAAAAATTATTCCATTATGAACGTAAAAAATGTTAACTCTATGGATAAGTGAATTAAAGTTATTTGAAAATGCCTCTCAAAAGAGCCGATATATTGAGATATTGAAGCTAAATGCAAATGAATATCTACGCCATAATACGTCCACATAAATGGACAAATATTTTGAAGATATGATATTCTCCGAAATAAGTGAGCATATCCAAATTTTTGATTGAAAATTTGCAGAGAAAAAATGAGTAGAAAATCATCAACTAAACCGCCTGCGACGGAATTTGAAGAATTCAGAGAAAAGCACGATAAAGTTAATCGCCTGTATCGAGGCGGTTTTTTTGAATCCACGCTCGACATGGAAACCTACGAGCTTCGGGAGACGGACGCTGACGGAGGCATCGCGTTGGACACCGCCGCGGTAGATTTGGCGAAAACGGCAATAGATAAATTATCTTTTGTTAAATCGTATTTGAATGCGAAACCGGTTTTGCCCGCCATTGAAGACCGTCTCTCCGTAAACGAATTCAATATTTATGCTCGCAGCATCGCCAACGCTTATGAAATCGCTGATTATTTTGTTCAGACACCGGGCGACATGGTTGAATTTCTGAGAAGATTTCTTGATTTATTAACGAGAAAAAAGGAAGACAAAATTTCGTCAATCGTCACCGAATTCGCAAAAGATTGCCTGTTAACACCCGATTCAAATTCCGTCACGTCTGACCCTGAAGAGTTCAAATTGCCTGATTCTGAAATGTTCAACCTCGCCAACGAATTTTTGCTGATGTCGTTGTGCGCCGTCAATTCGATTTATCGAATTCACACCAAACAGCAGTATGAGAAAGGGCTGGAAAGTCTGGAAATCATCGAGGGAAAAATTGAAGACCTGAGCGACAAAAAATCAAGACCGAGTTTCGGTCTGCTGGGCTTGCACAGCTACCTTTCCGGTCGCCTATTTTTCGCCCTCGGCAGCTTTAAAGAAGCGGAGAAAGCCTTTGCCGACAGTGCCGATTTTTACTCGGAGCGCGTCAAATCCAAATTTCGTTCGGAGGACAAATCGCTCGACAAACCTGACGAAGCCCGTATTTTGTCCGTGCGCCGCACGATGCTCGCGCGTTGTTTGGGCAGCGCGCAACTTTATTACGAACAGAGCAAGCTCGAAAAATCACTCGAACTTCTCAAAATCGGCGTGCCGATTTTAACTCTGGATTGCGGAAAAGTAATCGAAACTTTTTGCGATCAGCTTCAGGCGATGGCGACACGCGCGCTGCACGCGGACGACGATGAGCGGCTCAAAGAATGCGAAAAAAAAATAGACGCTTGCCTCAAAGTTTATGAGAAATACGTTACTCACAGCAATTTCGTGCCGAGATGTTTGCTCGAAAAAATCAGAATCAGAGATTGTCGAACAAAACTCAAGTTCGCCGAATTTGACGATTCAAAGCAAGGTAAAATTGATTGCAGTAATTACATCGAGGAACAATTTCAGAAAAATTTAGATATCTTCACCGAAATAGACGAAAAACATACCGACTCCGGCAATCACCGCTTGGAAGCGGAAGTCTCGATTCTGCGTTCTCAAACGAACCGCCACCGCCTGGTTATGCTCCATAAAATAGGTATGGGGTCGAGCGCCGAGGCGAAAAGCATAGTCAACGACTGTATCGAATATGCCAAAAAAGCCTTTGAAATAACCGTCGGAATGAAGCAACTGCAATCCGAATCGCTGCTTGCTTGGGGACAGGCACTGCAATTTGTGAATCGCGTCGCCGCCGAAAATCGGGGAGAGACGGAACATTCGGAAGAGCCGAGCGAGGAAATAAAAAAACAGCGCGAAATCATTCGAGAAAAATATTTCGACGCGCTCAAAGAAAACGAATCGCCCAAAATTACGGCGACCGCGTTTCTTTGTTTGACCGAATTGGAAATGGTCGGACGCGGAAATTACTTTTACGCGAAAAGGTATTTTCAAAAGTATGAATCAGTCGCTTCAGAAGTGGAAGATCGGAAATGCCAGCTTTTCGCTGAAAGTTTGCGCGAGCGGCTCGAACGCCCGCGCTCTGAATTTTTTGTTGATTACCACGTCGAGCATAGACTTAATCCGATTTACTGGAAGAAAAAACTCGATGATTTTTTGATTGAACAGGCGATGAGAGAGATTGCGCGAGCGAGGCGCGAAAAGCTGCCTGCGAAAGACAGCAAAATTTTGAAAAAAGACAGTAAGGATCAGAAAACTGATAATCGTGCCGGCGATACGAATGACCCGGCTGCTGACAAACCCGGCAGGGAAACGATACAATCGGTGCTGACCGCCGGTTTTGAGAAATACCTAAAATTGAAACGCGCCGCCGCTTCTAATCTGGCAGGAGCAAAACTAAAGAAATTCAAAGAAATTTATGAAGAAGAAAAGAAGTTTGCGAGCATTTTAAATTCACCGGACTAACGACAATAAAATAAAAATGTGTGTGGATAGATCCAACTCAGGTCTAAGGATAAAATTGCCTTAACAATTCTTTTGAAATCCAAAATATTGACAAAATCTATTAGATTTGTTAAATTTAGAGCATATTCCCCCGCTCGTTTCGACGGGCGGGTGCGAAGGCGAAGCGAGCAATTGCTTCGCCTTCTGCGTTTTTAAATTAGGCAATTCCCTTCCCTATGAAAATCAACATCTATGTTGACGGCTTTAATCTTTATTACGGTGCGATTAAAGGCACGCCTTTCCGATGGCTCGATCTGCTCAAAATGAGTCAGCTTCTTTTTCCGATCGACATAATCAACAAGATCAAGTATTTTTCAGCCAGAGTGTCGGCTCGCCCGACGGACCTGGATCAACCGATCAGGCAATCCACTTACTGGAGAGCCCTGCAAACAATTCCCAATCTGGAAATTATAGAAGGCAGCTTTCTGGTCAAACCAGTGATGATGCCGATAGCAAACACCAACCCGCAACAGTACGCCCGAGTAATAAAAACCGAAGAAAAAGGCTCGGATGTAAATTTAGCCGTTCATCTCTTGAATGACGGTTATAAACGTGATTATGAGTTGGCGGTAATGGTGACGAATGATTCAGATTTGTTAGAGCCGATGAGAATCGTCAAACAGGAATTGAATTTACCGGTCGGGCTAGTTAATCCTCATAAAAACCCGAGCTTTGTTTTAAGACAGCACGCGACCTTTATCAAACAACTGAGAAAAGGCGTGCTGCAAGCAAGTCAGTTCCCTTCTTCTTTAACTGATCGGAACGGCACATTTCATAAACCCGCAAGCTGGTAATTGTCTTTCTAATTGAATTCTATAATTTAAGAACTTAAGCATTATTATCATAAACGCCAAATCAATATCAGACATTACTCAATAGTAATTCCGGCACCCTCCCCCTCAAATTATCTTTGACTTTTTTAAATTAGCATGTTAAAAGGTTTCCTCATGAGGAAACCGACCCCTTTTACAATCAGCCCGTCTCCAAAATTTCTTTACATTACTCCAACCATTGAAAGCACCATGAATAAAATCCGCCACGTTGTTGATTACGGGCAGGGTTTGACTTCGATTATGGGAGATATTGGTTTGGGGAAATCAACTCTCGTGCGGTATCTAATAGACGAGTTTATGGAGCGCGAAGATGTTGTGGTGGCGGCGATTTTATCTCCCACCTATCCGACCGATTTCGCCTTTCTGAAAGCTATTTGCGGTGAGTTCGGACTGGCGCCCAAACGCTCGCTGATTAAACAGGAGCAGGAACTGCGTGAGTTTTTGGTTAACCTCGACAGCGAAGACAAAACCGCAGTCCTCTTTATTGACGAAGCACAGAGATTAAAGGGCGTCCAACTGGAGCTTATCCGAACATTATTGAATTTTGAAACAGCCGATAATAAATTAATTCAAATCATTTTGTGCGGTCAGCTCGAACTTCGGACTAAACTAATGGATCCTTCCAAAAAGGCTCTCAGAAGCCGAATTCTGCTCCCTTCCCTGCTCGCCCCCCTTTCCCCGGAAGAAACCTCTGCAATGGTAGTTTTCCGTTGCGAGAAAGCCGGTTTTGAAAGCCCATTTAGCGAGGAAGTCTTGAGGGAGATATACGATAAAAGCGGCGGGGTGCCGCGCGAAGTACTAAAAATTTGTCAGGTTATGTTTGCTGAAGGCAGAAAACTCGGGGTTTCCTATTTCCCTGCTGACTGGGTAACGCCCGTTGCAGATGAGGTGACGCTAAATGGCTAGTTCATTTATGGCGGGAAAGCTGCGTGTTCCTCAACCCGCAGCAAAAGCCGAAGAAAAACCGACACCTAAAAAGAAACCCGAAACGGATAAGCCTTGGATCGGACAAGCTTCTTTAAGAGAACTTGAAAAACGTAACGCCGAGCGAAGCTATTCAGAAGATGAGTCACCCAAGGTAGCTAATGTACCTAAGGTAGCTAATGTACCCAAAGTACCAGAGGTACCTCAGGAAATTCAAACAACGAAAGCTAGAACTGCGAGCCCCGTTGCGCCCGTCAGAGACTTTCACCGGGTTTCAAATTCAATAAACAGGGAAGCGCTTCAAGGCGGTATGTTTACCCGCCCAAGCTGCAAACAAGTATACGATGCGCTCTACCTGCTTACCCGCGGCGCGATCCAACCCTCTCGGACTGTGCAAATCGGAAGAAAACAATTACTTAAAAAAGCGGGGCTTGGTTCTGATACTACTCTTGATGCCGCTTTATTATCCTTGCAATCAGTCGGGCTTCTGCAAATCGAAAAGGTATTTGGCAGCCAGAAAGGAAACATCTATGAAGTATTCCTACCTGAAGAAGCAACCTTAGCTACCCTAGCTACCCTAGGTACCCAGAGTACCGATAGTAGCTCTGGGCAGAATCTACCTCAAGTACCTAAAGTAGAAAGTACCTACGGTACCCAAAGTCAAGATATTGAGAAAATAAATACTTACGTCAACTCTAAAACCTCTTTAAAGACTAATACTAAGAATGATGATGAAAGGACTGCCAATAATCTAGTGTTTTCGATAATGATCGAAAAGCTCGAATCAGCGGCAAAAAAATTAACCGGGAAAAACACTTCAAAACATGAAGCGGAGAAGTGGGGCAATCTGGCAGAGCTGTTAATTCTTCAATTAGAAATTGCTGCCAGCCGGACCGCAGAGATTTCGTCTGTTCCGGCATTTCTCACCGAGGTGCTACGCCGCAAGATTCTCAAGCCGACTCCTCAATTGTCCGCTAAGCAATCAAACTTAAAAAAGGACATAGTAGGGAAACCCGAGGATAGTTTTGAAACAGATGCAGAAGATCACCACATCATAAAACCGCTTGATGAAAAGGGAAGAGAAGAGGCGCTGACAATGATCTCGGAATTTGCAGAAAGAGATGAAATTTTAGCGGATTTCAAAAGATGGTTTGTGGAAGAAGACTGGACTTGGCTGATGGAAAAGTTAAAGAAATAGTGAATTAAACAATGGGCTGCGCAAAGGGGCAGTGATGTGCAAACACACACAACTGACCAAAGCCAAACAAGCAGAAGCAAAGAAGCCAGAAGAGAAGAAAGTAATAAAATAATCTTAAATGATATTCACACTAATACACCCCTCTACCGTGCGTCCGATAACATTGACCTCGATCAAGGACTCAAGAAATTCAATCCCTTGCCTCAATATCAATTAAATTAAAAATAAATAATTAACCTTCAAGATATTTGTAAAGCCGCTCTTCAAGGAATATCTTTAGATCGTCAATGCTTTTGACCGCTTCGTTAACAATAACCGTTCCGTTTTGTTTGATAACGACTGACGGCAAATTTTCAGCAGCAAGGATAGTGATTTGGTAATCTTTGTCTTTGATCTGACCGCTAAAGCTGAGATGCGCAGAATCGGAATCAACCAAAGCCAGGCGATTCATTTTCATGATATGGATGATGTCGGAGCGCTCGTAAGGAGTCATCATAACTGGTAAATTTTAACATAAATTTTTTGGGGACTTTTTGGAAAGAGGATGCAGAGGAAAACAGCATTTTTACTTCTCATGCCGTCGAACAAGAATCAGGGAATTTCTCAAATCCGAGGCACAAGATATTGTGCTTTACCTTGAAATTATCAAACCTCACGGAAGTACCAATATTCAACCTCAATAAACACAAAGAAAACGCCCATTACATAAATATCATTATTGGACTCTGCGACTCCTCTGTAACTATTCAGGTAGCGTCGTAAACAAAGATAAAGTAACCGGATATTTTCTACAAAACCACCAAACGTTTTCCCCGCCTCTTGTTTTCATGCGGCTTTTTCTTTATCGTCTTTTCTGACGCGAGGTGAGCCGTTTTATTCTGAGCCATTCGACAATTTGCAGACTTTATGATCAAGGTCTTGATTCGATTGTCCGTCTGGTCACCAAACTTGAAGATCAGATTCAAGATTTGACTGTTTTGCACACCTCGAACCCGCAACGCACTATCACGGCTTTATCCGGCGAAATCAAACGCCTCGCTCATACGCTTGAACAAAAGACACGACAATTAACTGAGACGCATCAGTTGAATCATCAATTACAGCAACGTATTCGCGAACTCGAACAATTGATTGAGTCCGAGACGGCTTCTCCTGCCCCGGTTGAAGTCATCAAACGCGATTCTCATAACTCTTCCTCTCCGCCGTCGCTTGATGCGCCATGGAACAAGCCAAAGCGCACGAGAAGTTTGAGGAAGAAGTCGAATCGCACTGTCGGCGGTCAACTGGGACATCGAGGTACGACGTTGCGACAAGTCGGCAATCCGGACCGCATTATTGTTCATCTCCTCGATGCCTGCCCGACATGCGGCGCGCCTTTTTCAACGTCTGACATGATTCCGATTCGTTTTTCCAAACGCCAGATCTTTGACGTAGTCAATGGAGGGCTTTTTGTCACCGAACATCAAGTCACTGAAACACGCTGCCCGGCTTGTCACGCGGTTGCTCGCGCCTCATTTCCAGCAAATGTGAAAGCTCCGGCGCAATATGGAGAGAATGCTCGCTCCATATCGCTGTACCTACATCTTTATCAACTTATTCCCGTCGCACGCACGGCAGAAGCGATGCGCGATTTGTTTGCTTGTCCCATATCGCCGGCGACCATTCAACGCGCCGCCCGCTTATGCGGCAAAAAGCTGGTTCGCTGCGAACAACGAATCAAAACCGTCATCCGTGACTCGGCTGTGATCGGCGTTGACGAAACCGGAGTCAGAATTTCGGGAACTGTCACGTGGGTTCACGTTGCTCGCAGCGAAACGCTCACCCATTTTGCTTCTCATACTCATCGCGGCAAAGCCGCATTTGATGCAATCGGCATTATCAATCAGTTTAAAGGAACTTTGGTCAGGGACGGCTGGCTTTCATATAAGTGGTATCAGCAATGTCGGCATAGCCTTTGTAATGCGCATCTGTTAAGAGATTTGACTTATATCGGCGAAGCGGAACCGGCTCATAGAGAGTGGACAACTTTGCTGGCAAGGCTGCTGATCGAGATTAAAGACGCGGTCGAAGTGGCGAAAAGTAGTTCGCACACGGAGCTGGACAGCCAATTACAAAAAGATTTCTACGGTCGATACCATAAGCTCATCGCCGAGGCGGAACAATTGGTTCGTGGTTCGCCCGAACAAAAGAGCGCCGGACTGACAGCGGCAAAGCTGCTCAATCGGCTTATTAAAAACAAAGCGGAAGTATTGCGCTTTATGACCGATTTCTCGGTTCCGTTTGATAATAATGGTGCGGAACGCGATCTGCGGATGCTTAAATTGCAGCAAAAGATTGCAGGCTGTTTTCGTACAACTGAAGGAGCGCAGACTTTCTGCCGGGTGCGTTCATACCTGTCTTCGGCGAGAAAGCAAGGCAGAAGTGTGCTTACAGCAATCGAACAAGCTCTAAAAGGCAAGCCAATCGCTTTGACTACCTGAATAGTTACCATCACATCAGGGTTAGCACATATTTTCTTTGTTGAAAGAAAATAAAAAAGCCTTAGCGGGTTGTTCTGTTCAATTGAATACAGAATAGATTTCTTTCATATGTTGAAATAAAACAAATATTTATTGGGTAGGAAGAGCAAGCAAGCTATTTTTAGATTCTTCTATATTGTTTTGTTACAGATAATGACAGAAATAGGAAACAACACAACTTTTAACAGCCGTACTTCTGAGCGTTCTATCGCCACCGCCGATCCGATGGCGTATAACGTCGAAGCGATTGCCAAAATGGAGCGCGAAGCTCTGCACGAGCGCTCTTTAGGAGAGCGCATTAGCGATGCAATCACCGGATTTATTGGCAGCATGACTTTTGTAGTCTTCCATATTTTATTATTCATTAGTTGGGGAATTATCAATTTGAATTTTATTCCCAGCATTCCAGCTTTTGACCCGTTTCCTTTCGGGATACTCACACTAATTGTCTCTGCAGAGGGCGTTTTTATCACAATTTTCATTCTGATTGGTCAAAACCGGATGAGCAGGCAGTCAGATCGCCGGGCGCATCTCGATTTGCAGGTCAGTATTCTTGCGGAACAGGAAATGACGATGATGCTCCGAATGCAGCAGAAATTATGCGAGCATTTCGGTGTTGATGTTGATATTATTGAAGATGAAGCAGAACAATTGATGAGCGAAACAGATGTTCAACATCTTGTCGGCAAACTAGAAGAAGAATTACCTAATTGAACCGTTTCCCAATTTAGATTGCGTGCTATATAGAACAAGAAAAGCCTATCTTTTAAAGATAGGCTTTTCTTATTCTATATATTTAAAATTAAAACTGAATATGAATTTTTGAGTCGTTGCGAAACTTAACCATTATGCTAACAAGTAAATTTTATGGTCAAGCCTTGGGACAATTAGTATTGGTCAACTGAGTACATTACTGCACTTACATTTCCAACCTATCAACCTGGT
>DASVQU010000139.1:0-16465 GCA_036388995.1 Pyrinomonadaceae bacterium
AAATTACATTTCCGGCAATCACGACAAGCAGTATCAGAGTTGTGGTCAACAGCGCCCAAGCCAATTACAGCAGAATCGTCGAGCTTGAGGCTTGGACCGGCAGCGGCAGTGTAACACCTACGCCGACACCGTATGCTACTCCGACTCCATATTCAACACCAACACCGACGGCGACGCCAACTCCTTATGCAACGCCTACGCCGTATGCAACGCCGACACCGTATGCAACACCAACGCCTAATGCGACTCCAACACCCGGCGCTCGCTCAAACGCAGCGTTAGCTTCAAACGGAGGAAGGGCTTCTGCTTCATCAGAGTTATCGGCGGCAGGCACCGCAATTGACGGGGTGCGAAATTGGGCGACAACCGGAGCTTGGAAAGACGCTACGCCGGATAATTATCCGGATTGGCTGCAAGTTGATTTCAACGGCAGCAAAACAATCAATGAGATTGCGGTTTACGCAGTACAGGATGATTTCACCAATCCAACCGATCCGACTGGAAACCCCACATTCAGCCTTTACGGCATCACGAATTTTGACGTTCAATACTGGAACGGCGCAAGCTGGGCGACTATTCCGAACGGGAGCGTTATAAACAACAATAAAGTAATCACAACGTTTACATTTGCGGCAATCACAACAACGAAAATCAGAGTCGTCATCAACGCGGCGCAAGCCAATTACAGCAGAATCGTCGAGCTTGAAGCGTGGGCGGGAAGCAGTGTTAATTCAACTCCGACACCGACGGCGACCCCAACTCCTTATGCGACGCCAACACCGTATTCAACTCCGACGCCGTACGCAACACCGACTCCATATTCAACACCCACGCCTTCTGTAACTCCGACGCCTTCTGCCTCTCCAACACCCGGAACCAGAACAAACGTCGCTGCAACTGCAAATGGCGGCATTGCTTCTGCTTCATCCGAGTTATCAGCAGCAAGCACGGCAATTGACGGTGTTAGAAATTGGGCTACTACGGGAGCCTGGAAAGATTTAACACCTGATAATTATCCTGATTGGCTGCAAGTAGATTTCAACGGCAATAAAACAATCAATGAAATTACAGTTTATGCCGTGACGGATGATTTCACGAATCCGGTTGATCCAACCGAAAACACGACATTCAATTATTATGGAATTACGAATTTCGATGTTCAATATTGGAATGGCTCAAATTGGATAACAGTTCCGAACGGCAGCATCGTAAACAACAACAAAGCTGTGACAAAGCTGGTATTTGCTCCAATAACAACTTCAAAGATCAGAGTTGTTGTGAACAATGCGCAAGCCAATTACAGCAGAATTGTTGAGCTTGAAGCCTGGAGCGGCGGGACTTCTTACTCAACACTAACAACAAAGCCGAATCTTTCGGAAACAAGCGCTGAGAGAGAAACTTTGAGCGATGCATTATCAAGGATTTTATCTTTCCTTGGCTAATAGTTAATTAGAAAAATAGCCGCGATTTAAAGCTAAAGCCGAATGTCACAGAACTGTGACATTCGGCTTTAGTGCAATTACCCTTAATTCCGAACCGCAATACGAAACACCGTGTCAGGTTTATTTCGGCTCGAAAATGGAAATCGTCAAAGACAAAGGTTCGCGGCTTTGTCCACATTGTGTTGACGAGCGCGGAAGACCGACCGGAAAAGAACCAATTACAAAGTAAATAAAACTTTACTCATTTTCATTTTTTGGTAGAATTTGCCGCGATAATCTCTTACAGCATTTGGAGAAATTAATGGCTCAAAAAAAGAAACTTCAAGTTTTTATATCTTCCACATTCGATGACCTCAAATCAGAACGCCAAGCAGCCGTCGAAGCAATTTTAACAGCCGGTCATATTCCTGCGGGAATGGAATTATTTACTTCCGGTGATGAGTCACAAATGAAAGTCATCAAACGTTGGATTGATGAATCAGATGTTTTCCTTTTAATTTTAGGCGGGCGTTACGGAAGCATCGAGCCAAAAAGTAAGAAAAGCTATATTCACTTAGAGTATGAATATGCTATCAAACAGGGTAAACCTTATTTTGCTTTAGTTATTACAGAAGACTATCTAAAGGAAAGAATCAAACAATTGGGTGCAGACGTTATAGAGCAAGATAATCCGCAGAAGTTGCGAGAATTCCGTGCGACGGTTTTAAAAAAAATAAGTGAGTTTTGGGATAACTCAACGAAATTACAGCTTCAAATCCATAAAAAAATGGCAGAATTCAGCCGCAATGAAAATTTAGTTGGCTGGATTCCTGGTAATGAGGCTATTAACACCGGCGCTTTAGCGGAAGAGATTTTACGATTAACAAAGGAAAACGCAGAGCTTAGAGAACAAATTGCAAAAATAGATAACACTTCAACATTTACAGGTTCAGAGGAAGGTGAATTTCAATATGTATTTGAAAAATTAAACAGAGATTTAGTAATTCCTGTAAATGTTTATGAAAATTTTTTCGATCAGAATAATCACCACGCCACAAAAATAATAAAATCTTATTTTGCAGAGATCAATTTACTCCATCTGCTTTGCGCGTTTGTTAAAAACAACATGTTTTTTGGAAGTGAAATTGTTAACTCATTTTTGCGAGAAGCAGCAAGGTATAATTCTGAAAGTAAGCTGGAAAATGATAACCAATATATTAGATTTGAATTTCCTCAATTATCCGGCGAGCTATTTACACTTGGCTTAATAATGGTAGAAAACGATCCAGACATAAGATATTCTACGAAACCTAATTTATTTTCAGATAAAATGACTCGGTTTCTTTTCTGGATTGATTTAAAGAAATTGATACCTGATGATTTTTTGTTTGAATTGATAGACACCGAGAACTGAGCAAACGAATATTGAACTAAAATAAATTTTACATTGCAAAAAGGGCGCGTTATATGTCACGCGCCCTTTTCTTCCGCTCGAAAGCGAAAAGTCCAATTTGAAAATTTATTTTAAAGCGTCGGGAACTTACGAGATTTTAATTGGCGGGGCGTGAGGGATTCGAACCCCCGACCCTTGGTTCCGAAGACCAATGCTCTATCCACTGAGCTAACACCCCGCGCGAGTCAAATCAAAACGTAACCGTCAGCCGCCTTTTCTGTCAAGCGAGCCGCATCGGCAAACCGTTTTTCGGGCGCAAAGCGAAAGTCGGATCAAGCTCCGGCTGGTTTGTTTCAACCGGCTGCGGCAGAAAATTCTGCGCGATTGTTGCCAGAACGATTTGCGCTTCCATCAAGGCAAAATGATTTCCGATACACTGCCGCGCGCCGCCGCCGAACGGGAAATAGGCGAAGCGCGGACGATTTTTCGAGTTTTCGGGCGTAAATCTTTCGGGACAAAACTCTTCCGGTCGCTGCCAAAATTGCGGGTGGCGATGAACGATGTATTGCGAAACGACGAGCATTTTTCCGGCGTCAATCCGAAAGCCGCCAATTTCGTCCGTGCCGATTGATTGTCTCGGCTGTCCCCAGGCGGGCGGAAATAATCGCATTGTTTCCTCGAAAACCATTCGCGTAAAAGGCAGTCGCGGCAAATCTTCGAGGGTCGGAGCTTTGCCTTGCAGATTTAACTCAAGCTCGGCGCGCAGACGCGCCCGCGCACAATCGTTTTTCGCCAGCAAATACCAACCCCACGACAACCCGGCGGCGGTCGTTTCGTGCCCGGCGATGAGCAGCGTCATCACTTCGTCTTTCAACTGCCGGTTGGACATCATTTCGCCCGTTTCCTCGTCGCGCGCCTCGATCAGCATCGAAAGCAAATCGCCTTTGTCTTCGGTTTCGATTCTGCGGCGACGAATGATTTTCATCACGATTTCATCAAGAGTTTTTCGGGCGCGATTAAATTCTCGATTCCTTTTTGTCGGAACAAATTCCGGCGGAGCAAACGGATAACGCATTCGGTGGCTGACGTGGTCGAGCGCGATTTTTAGAGCGTCCCCGAATCTTGCGGCATCTTCGGAAATGTCGGCGCTAAAAAGCGTCCTTGCGGCGATGCGGACGGTTAGCTTCGTCATTTCTTCCGATACATCAAACGCTTCGCCTGTGCGGGCAAAAGTGTTTTTCCAATTTTCCACCGTTTCCGCAGCCGCGCTTGTCATCGTTTCGCTCAAAAGAGCGAGTCTTTGGCGATGAAAAGCGGGCTGCGCGAGACGACGCTGGCGACGCCAGAAATCGCCTTCGCTTGTGACGAGACCGTTTCCGGCAATCATTCCGAGGGCTTTGGTGAAAATCGCGGGTTTTTTGTAGTTGGCTTGGTTCGTTTGCAAAACCTGTTCTGCGCCCGCAGGATTGGCAATCAAATACCATTCAATACCAAATATCGTCCGCATTTTAACGACATCGCCCAATTCTTGCCAGACGCGGCAGTAAAATTTGAGCGGATTTGCCGCTGCTTCCGGTCCGCTGCCGAAAAACCAGTGACCTTTCGGCGTCGGCGGCGTTAATAGTTGAAGTTTTGGTTGGGGAAAAGAAATTTCGGATTGCATAAAATTTTACTGCAATGCCGCGAGCATCGCCGGAGTGTCAATAAAAGGCTCGAATTTGGCGAGCTTGCCTTTGCGAAGCGTCCAGATGTGAACAATTGAAACGTCGAATTTTTTGTCGTTTCGCAATACCGTTCCGCGCGTTCGCCCTTTGACGACGATTTTATTTTCAACCGCAAATATTTCTTCTATTTCGACCGCTGAGTCAACGTTTCCGCGCAATTTCGTGAAAAACTGCTGCGCTCCGGCGAGACCTCGATAATGCCCGCCCCACGGGAGCGACTCGGTTTGACGAATCTCGAAAGCGGGCGCGAAAGCCGTCACAATTTCGCTAATATCTTTGATTTGATAAACGCTGCGTACTAAATTTAAATTATCTTCGGACATAATTTTCACCCCTGAATTACCGGAATAAATATATTGTTCGGTTTAGAAGGTTTCGATTTTATCCCGACTTGCGGCAAAAACGACGATGCCGATGACTGCTGCGGCAATACCGACGCCAATCAAAACCTTGGTTGTCGTAGAGAATTTTTTGCCTTGTGCTTTTTGCTTTTCGTACTCGGCGAGATTGTTTTTTTCTTTATAAACTGAAGAATCTTTTTTCTCGAACAAAGCCTTTTTCAAATCCGGGTTTGAAGATTTTTGATCTGATGATGCTTCGGATGTTTCCACGCTGATTGCCCGATTATTTTCAAAAGCGCGCGCCTGACCAAAAACATTGGCATTTGTGCCGAGACAGAAAATCGAAAACGCCAGTGTTGTTAATAAAGTTTTTCTAAACATTGTTATCTCCTGAAAGTGCTTTTTATTTTAGGGTTTAATGCTTCCTGTTTTATAACGCGCAAAATCGAGCGGAAAAGTCTCACCAAAGCTGTCAGTAAATACCGACAACCAAATCATTTTGTAAGTCTCTACGTTTTTCATCAGTCCGATTTTGCTTTCTTTGCAGAAAAAACTGCCAGACGCCGCCCGCCAGAAACACTGCGATTCCCGCAAATGACAAAGTAAAAGTCATAACTCGATTTGTATCGTGGAACGCGCCCGCCGCCAGACATAAAACCAAACCTGCAAACCACACCAAATCAACTTGCCAGAAGTTGCGCCGCAGACGAATATGCCGAAATTCGGAAACGTCTTCCATAAACAGGAATTTGAGCTTGTGATAATCCGCCGCGAGAAGAAATAAATTTAAGAAAATCAGAAAACCGTTGAGATAAGGCGTCCCCATAAATCCGAGCGAAACCGTGATAACGAAAATGTTCAAAATCAGCGGCAGAGACATAATCGCGCCGATGGTCGCAAAACGCTGCGACATCAGCAAAAAACCGATTAACACTTGCGACCAGGCGACAAATTCGCCCCATAAGCTCAAGCCGTGGGGCGCGAGTATTTTCGCCAAGCTCATCGGAAACATCGTCAACGGAAAATAATGCCCGTGCGTCAGCTTGCCCATTCCGGCGGTAAAAAAAATGAAACCGAGAAAAATTCTGATTCCGATGACCGCTAAATTAAAAAAAGTGTTTCCCACCTCAATTTTCTCCGTTCGAGTTTTTTCTTAAATTTTTTTCCATAACGAAAAGTTACCAGGAATTTTGGTGAACGATTTCGTCGAGCGAAAGCCGCGTTTTCGTTTGCGCTGAATTGTCAGCGTAGCCGACGGGCACGACGAGAATTACGGCTTGATCGGACGGAATGTTCAGAGCTTCCTGCACGGCTCGTTCACTGAAACCTTCCATCGGACAAGTCGCGAGTCCGGCGATGTGCGCGGCGAGCATAAACGTATGCGCGGCAATCGCAGCCTGTTTCGCCAGCCAATAATCGCGGTGAACCGCTTGCAGCTTGGGAATCGGAATAAAACGCCCGGCAATTGTTTCTGCCAGAAACTTCCATAGCCAGCCGAAACCCAAAAATCCGCGATTAAAGGAAAGCGGCACATTTTTTCGCAATAGCTGTTCGTATTCCGCGCTGTTGGCTTTGGCTTCGCGGTCTAATTTCAGGATTCGCTCAAAATTATGTTCGACCACGCTGCGGTCGCCCGTAAACACAACAGTTGCTTCGGCTTCCAAAATCTGTCGCTGATTCATACAAGCCGGATAAAGCTTTTCTTTTAATTTTTGGTCTGTGACGACGACAAAATGCGTCGGCTGCAAATTAAATGCGCTCGGCGACCAGCGCGCAGCTTCCAGTAATTCGTGCAAAAGCTCAGGCGCAACAGGTTCGGAGCGGAAATGACGAGTCGAACGCCGCGTGCGAACGATTTCGATGAATTGATTTAAGTTGATGTTCATTTCGCTTTACCTCATTTTTAGTCGGGAGATTTTATGCTTGAAACCCGTAAATCTGCTCGAAGCTCTTTTGGAGTGATTTTTCCGGCGTAAAGCGCGTCAAAGTGTCTCGAAGAAAAACCGCGAGCGGATTTTGCCATTGCCCAACGCGACCGAGCATCAATGAGCGTTCGGTAATAAACTTGGTTCGCGCGAAACGCAGCGCTTCAAATTCCCGAAAAGCCTCGCTTGGCGCAGCCGAATTTTGCAAACATTTCGTCAACACGATTGCGTCTTCGAGAGCCATACAGCCGCCTTGTCCCAAATTCGGAGTCGTCGGATGCGCCGCATCGCCGATTAAACAAACTCTGCCTGTTGACCAACCGTGTTCCGGCAAGCGGTCGTAACAATCGTTTTGTAAAATGTCTTCGGCGTCCGTCGCTGCGATGATTTGGGGAGTGGGCGCGTGCCAATCGTGAAAAAAATCTAAAAGCTGTTTTTTTCGTTCCACGGGCGGAAGAATCGTATTTTCCGGTTGATTGTTTGTCGCATACCAATAAAAACGATTTTTTCCGATGGGAGCTAAACCGACACGTTTGCCTGCGCCGAAAGTCTCGCTCGGAGAATCAAGGTCAAGACCTGCGGCGTCAAATTCGATTGTGCTGCGCCACACCGCATAGCCGCGATAAACGGGTTTTGCATCGCCTTTGATTTGCGCTCGAACGCGCGAGTGAATGCCGTCCGCTCCAATTAAAATATCGCCCGCCGCGCTCGTGCCGTCTTCAAAAAATGCGGTCACGCTCGTTTCGGTTTGCTCGAAACGCTCGAAATTTTTGCCCAAACGAATTGTTCCGGGCGCGCAGTTATGTCGGAGCAAATCAATCAAATCAGCGCGATGAATACAAATTGCCGGAGTCGGATAGTTTCCGATGTTTGTTTGGAGCACCAATTCGCCGCGCTGGTTTAGGATTTTAACCGAATTAAAAACCGCGCTTTTTGAAACGGCTTCGTCGAGCAAACCGAGCTTTTCGAGAACCGCCGTTGCATTTGACCACAAACTAATTCCGGCACCAATTCCGCGCAAAGCCGGAGCGTTTTCGTAAATCGCAGCTTCAAATCCGGCTTGCTGCAACGAAATCGCAGTTGCCAAGCCGCCGATGCCCGCGCCGATGATAAGAATTCTCGGTTTAGTAGTCATGATATTTTCAAAGTGTAGCCGAATGACAGCGCGGGTAAAATTCCTCTCAATTTATAACGCGCAAACCAGCGGAAAACGTATCAAGCGGCGCAGAGATTTTCAAAATCTCTGCGCCGCTTGATGTTTCAAAAGAGCAAACTATCAGATCAATTATTCTTCGCGCCGATAGCAGGACTCGCCTTTTGCGTTTGCCAGGCAAATCAGCGTTTTGCCATACTCGTCGGTTTTCGTGCGGAAAGTGTAAGTTTCGCGCTCTAAAACGTAATCGCGCTCTTTGTTGCTCGCGGGCGAGCAGCTATAAGTGTTTTTCCAGTAATTTTTCGTCGGCACGAGCGTGATTTGATTGCCGCTGATTTCGACTTTGCCGCGTTTGTCGTTGAACAAATCCGTCGTGCAGCCGTACATCGTTGATTTGATATAACCGATGTATTCAAAACGCCCGTCAGCGAAGAATTTATAAGTAAACGTCGAGCCGTTTGAAGACGTAATTTGACCGGTCGTTAAATTTTTCTCCCCCATCATCGAAACATTGCCGTTGTGCCATTTGCCGACGATCTCCTGTAGCGAACCATTGCTCGATTTTGCTGCCGGGCTTTGAATTCGTTCGGTTTGCGAAGCGGTTTCAATCAAATTTTGGGCGGCATCGGCGGCTAAAATCTCAGTCCAGGCGACCAGCATTGCATCGTCGGTTGCCGCATAAAATCCGACGACTGCGCGCGGCGCGCGTCCGTCTTTGAGCGCGCGGAAAAGAGTCACGCCGTCTGCTGTGCCGCCGACTTCGTACTTCCAACCGGCGCTTTCAAGCGAACCGCGTAATTTGCCGACAATATTCGGCGCATTCGATTTTCGATAACCCGCTCCGCCCCAAGCCAAAACTTCCGAATTGCCCTGCCGCAATTTGCCGTCGGCTGAAGCGACGATTTTTTCCAGTGTGCCGCTGATTTCCGCCGGGACGCTCTCCGCGCCGACGCGCTGCGCGTTTGCGGGAAGCGCTACGCCGGTTAAATTTGAGTTTGCCGCCGATTCGACGCCCTGCGACCAAATCACGCCGCTCAACGATAAAGTCGTGAGAACGATTGCCAAGATTCGATTAATTTTAAACATTATAATTTCTCCCGTTTGTTTGTTATCAGTGTGAAAATCTCCGGTTCATTTATTAACGCGCGATGCGAGACGGAAAAGGTTCAGACAAAATTCAAAAAACATCGGGCAAGAATTGAGAAAAGGTGAGTTTGATATAAAAATGCCCGCGAAACACAATCTTTTAGTATGTTTCGCGGGCATCACGGTAAATTGCTCTTTATGTCAGATTTGCGTTTTAATAAGCCGCTAAACGCCGCGCCGTTTCTATTATTTCCTTCAAACTCGGCAAATAATAATCTTCCAATTGCGGCGCAAACGGCACGGGCGCATCAATCGAAGCGACGCGGATGACGGGCGCGTCGAGCCATTCAAACGCTTCTTCGGCGATAATCGCCGAAATCTCACCGCCGATTCCGCCCGTCAGAGACGCTTCGTGCAAAATCATCGCTCGATTTGTCTTTTTGACTGTTGCCAAAATCGCTTCCTTGTCGAGCGGTGCGAGCGTGCGCAAATCAATGACTTCGATTGATAAACCATCCGCCTTTTCCAATTCTTCCGCCGCGTCCAAAGCGTTCAAAACCTGCGCGCTGAATGTAATGATTGATAAATCCTTTCCTTCGCGCGCCGTGCGAGCTTTGCCAATCGGGACGATGTAATCGTCTGCGGGCAATTCTTCGCGCAGACGCGGCAAACGGTAAAGTTTTTTGTGTTCAAAAAACAAAACCGGATCAGGATCGCGAATCGCGGCTTTGATTAAGCCTTTTGCGTCGTAAGCCGTCGCGGGTTCGACCATTTTCAAACCGGCGGTGTTTAGAAAAAACGATTCGGCGTTGAGAGAGTGAAACGGACCGCCGCGCACGCCCGAACCGCACGGACCGCGAAACACAGCCGGAATCGAACCGCAGCCGCGATAACGCGATTTCGCCGCATAGTTTGTCAGCATATCGAATCCGGTCGAAATAAAATCAATAAACTGAAATTCGGCAACCGGCTTCATTCCCATCAAAGCCGCCCCGCAAGCCGCGCCGACAATCGCCGCTTCGGAAATCGGCGTGTCAATCATTCTCTCCGCGCCGAATTCGTCAATAAAACCTTCGGTCAGCTTAAACGCGCCGCCGTAAGCGCCGATGTCTTCGCCGATGACGAAAACGGTTTTGTCGCGCTGCATTTCTTCCCAAAGCCCTTGCCGAATCGCTTCAACTATTGTTAGGGCTTTTGTTTCCGTCTTAGTTGCTGCTGCCATTTTTTAATCCTTTTCGTTTATAGTCTTGAGCCTAAAATGCAAAATTGCACGCCTTAAAGCACGTTCGGATTCCCAATAAAATGGCGCACGAAATAATTCTTTTCTTTCAGGAACAGCATAAGCTGGAATTATTACTTCTCTTTTTGGTTTAGATCTTTCGGCTAATGAGAGAATTTGTTGTGTAATAATTTCTTTATGCGTAAAATATGGTGAACGCCGCCCTGTATGTGAACGGTCAAGAAGACATATAACTAACTGACCATCCTCTTTCAACGCATTAATCATCTTTTCAATTACACCAGAGTAAAGTCTTGCTAAATGTTCCGGGTTTGAATCTGTATTAAATCCATAAGGTGGATCAGTAACAATAACATCACAGGAGTTTGGCACAAGAGATGAGTTAACGGAATTACAATCATCTCTCACATCAAAAATTTTAACTGCATTTATTTTAGAAGATAAAGTTTCAATATCTTCTTGATTACCATTATGCATTCTATTAATGATGTCTTTTGTTTTCTTTAAGACTTCTTCGCTAACAACACAACCTTTTGAGTAAAGGCTTTGGTAAATACTAAAATTTTCTACTTCCCCTAACTTGTTTTGAGTATTTTTCTTTGATTCCAAAAATGCTTTTAGCTGCAATTTGATACGATTAGCTTGTGCCGCAAAGGCAGTTCCCCATTCTTCAGTGCCTCTTTGTATAGCAACACTACTACGCCCAACAGTTCGCAATACGATATAAAAAAGAAACCTTTCATTAAAAGATTTCTTTCGCAACTCAGTTACTACATCTTCACTGAGTTTCTCAATATAATTTTCTCCGGGCTTAGTATTTAAAGAATCAAAAATACCAATTGCTGTTCTATAAAATTTTACAATATCAGCCATAGCTGAATAGGGCTTAAGTGTTTGTACGTAATCTTCAAGTTCATCCAGTTTTGTTATTAACCATTCAATATCTTCAACTGGTTTACAAAAAAAATCTAAATTATCTTCCGCCATTAGAGGAGCAATCGGTTCTATGTCAGTACACTTTGTAATAACATTTTTCAATTTTATTGCTTCTAACCAAGTCGTTCCTGTACCTCCAAAAGGATCAGCTAATACAAATTCATTCTCATGTTGCCGAGACAAACCTGTAATATTTAACATTGCAGATAATAAGGAATGTGGCATCGTAGTGTGAGATAGCCATGCAGGTTTGTTCTCATCAAAAAATTGAAAAGGACTTTCATTGATATACATTTGTTCGTAACAAATGTAGAAACGGTCATCACCTCTTTGTTTTAGATCTTTACTTATTGAGTAATCTACTAGTAGCCAGATAGTAGAGTAAGGATCTCCATTTTTTTCGTTAATTTTTTCGTTATTTAATATTTTTCTACGAGTATGAGATGGAGGAGTGCCAGAAGGTGGAATTATAATTTTATCTTTAAACTCTTCCCGCATTTCTTCAACTACATCAACTAAACGAATGGCGTCCATGTAGAATTTCTCAATATATACTTTGACATCATCAAGTCCGTGACGTAGATATTCTTGCTTTTCCGGTTTTTCATTTTCAGTAAAGTCTTCGTGCGCGTATACCGTGAAAAGTACAGAGTTGTTTTGATTCTTTTGTTCCCGGACTGTTAAATGTCGCTCTATAGCTTGGAAAAAATCCTCTTTCTTCGTTTTATCAATTTTTCTGGTGAAAATATTTTTTCCACAAGAATGTATATATCCTGAATTAGCACAAATAAGAGGCAAATCAATTTCTAAACTAGGTGGAACGAAAACAGCACATGAACCAAAAAAACTATCCACTACTACATGGCGACTCAGTAAGGAGTAATATAAGTCTGCTATTAATTCATATTTACTTTTAGGATTTGTTTCTTCATGAGGAAATGATTCAACAATTTCTCGGATAGCAGTATAAAATTCTGGAGGGGAAAGGAATTGTAAATCACTTACTGCTTTGCCTGTTTCCTTTGATTTATTGTGAGAACGGATGAGAGCTAACAATTCCGCAAACTGTATATTTGTTATTTTGAGGTTTTTTCTGAAGAGAAAATAATAAGCACATCCTTCTTCGGTAAACCACTTCTTGAAAAAATCTGAAGAGTGAAAACGTTTAAATTCCGTCCCTTCACTTTTATCATTATTAAAAACACTCTCAATTTTTTCTGAAGCCAATAAGCTATTTGCAAGTAAATTTACATAGTCATTCTTAGAGTGAGAATTCATTTAGGCTCCTTTTGTATTGATTTGGTAGATGTTTAATTACTATTGACAATTCCCTTTATTTAGAATTTTTCGTTTCAAGAAGTTAGCATACTATAACAAATAATTTCTAATTCCTTTATTTCTTCTTTGTTCTCTAAAAAAGAGACTTACCTGAAAGTACGCCTTTAACAGAGATTACTTGTAGTAGCTCAAATCTTTCTGTAACCTAAATCATCTCTTTCCGACCCCGCTTATTAGCGTGTCAATCATTCTTTCCGCGCCGAATTCGTCAATAAAACCTTCGGTCAGCTTAAACGCGCCGCCGTAAGCGCCGATGTCTTCGCCGATGACGAAAACGGTTTTGTCGCGCTGCATTTCTTCCCAAATTCCTTGCCGAATCGCTTCGATTATTGTCACTTTAGTTTGCTCTTGTTTAATCATGGCTTTTCAAATCTGCGGCTCGCGTTTCCTCTTCTTCCGGGTGGCGCTCGTATTCGGCTTCGCGTTCTTTTTCGCTGACGTAATTAAAAGCCGTCAGCGACGCTATGACGAGGGCGACGCCCGCGCCGTAATAAAGCGTTTCGAGCGCGTTTTTCGATTCCAGCACATTTTGGACGAATTTGACCGCCATCACCGGAATCACGACATAGCTGAATTTCGCTTTGAGTTCTTCGAGATTGCGGACGAGCATCCAATCCGGTACTTTCAGCCTGCCGATAAACAATTCGTAAAGGCTGACGGAGATCACAATCAAAGCCGTTGCCACCAGAAAATTATCCAGACAGCCGAACAGCGCGACGAGCGTCGAATCGCCTTTTGGATCTTCGTAAATCGCGGTCTCGATTGTTCTGTAAAGTTTGTAAGCGCCCTGCACGAGCGCCGCCAGAGCGCCCAAAAGCAGCGAAAGAATGCCGATAATTGATAAATAGCGCGAATTTTCGAGCAGCCATTTCATTGTTTATTTCTCCAAAACTTTTCGTTTGAATGCTGGCTGCACAACCGAATTGTCGAAAACATCGTAAGCCGCCGAAACCGGGTCCGGCATTGGCGCGCTTTCGGCAACGGCTAACTCCGCTTCGAGATATTCGGAAACTTCGGCGACGATTTTCTTTAAATCTTCGTCCGAAGCGATCTTTTCAGTCGTCAAAAATCTTTCGTAACGATCAATCGGATCGTTTGTCGTCGCCCAGCGTTCGATTTCGCCCGCAGGAACGTAAGACTGATTATCGTGTTCGGCGTGACCTTTGCGGCGGTAAGTGTGCGCTTCGATTAAAACCGAACCGTTTCCGCTGCGCGCGTGTTCGACCGCGCGTTTCATCGTCTCGTAGCAGGCAATGA
Source organism: Pyrinomonadaceae bacterium (assembly GCA_036388995.1). GTDB lineage: Bacteria > Acidobacteriota > Blastocatellia > Pyrinomonadales > Pyrinomonadaceae > JALZCH01. Next base: position 13,815 of record DASVQU010000139.1, read on the forward strand.
TGTCGTTTCCGTCAACGGACAACCCCAAAATGCCGTAGCCGACCGCCTTGTCAACAAACTGCACGGCAGCGCATTGATTACGCGTCGGCGTCGAATAAGCGTAGCCGTTGTTTTCGATAATTGTAATCAGCGGCAATTTTTGCACGGCGGCGAAATTGACGCCTTCGTGAAAAGCGCCGGTCGAAGATGCGCCTTCGCCGATGTAAGCGACCGCGACGCGGTTTTCCCGTTTCATTCGAGCTGCGAGCAAGACGCCCGCCATTACCGGAATCATATCGCCGAGATGCGAAATCGGACCGATGAAGCCTTTTTCCAAATCGGCAAAGTGAAATTGCACGTCGGTCGCGCGCGACGGCGCATTTGCTTTGCCAAGATATTGCGCGAAAATCGTCTGCGGCAAAATGCCTTTGACGAAACACGCGCCGATGTCACGGATCAAAGGCGCGATGAAATCCTGCTCTGAAAGCGCAAATGCAGTTCCGACTGCGGTTGCTTCTTGTCCGAGACTCGTAAAAACTCCGCCTGTCAGCTTTGCCTGACGTTTCAGTCTGACAGTTATCTCGTCAAACATTCTGGTCATTTTTACAAAGCGATACATTTCGAGCATTTGCTCGCGCGAGAGAGTGGTTTCTTTTGTGCAGGAAAGCAATTTGCTGCTGCCGTTTTGATTGTTTGATCTGGATTTTGTCGTGATTGTTTTGGTGCTTGATTTTGCCATCTTCAATTCTACTGAGCGTCCGACTTTTGCAAAAAGAATTTAACAATTCCGAACAGACTAATCAAAAGCCAGAAAAATTCGACGATAAAAGCTGAAAAATTAAAACTGAAAATGAGCGAAACGAGAATCATAGCTGCACCGGCGGCGTTAAGCAGGGAATAAGGCAGACTGCTGCTTTTGATTCGCTCGGTTTGCAGCAAAATGTAAGTAACGATAATGAGAGCCGTGCCGATTGTGCCGACGAAATCGTACCAGGCGTATTGCATCAAAAAATCATATTAAAAAGAAAACCGAAATGCACAGCGACCGGCATAAAATCTCCAAACGTAGCTGCAATCAACCAAAAATTTTTGCGCTTGCAAGCGAATTAAAATATGACTTTATTCGACTGTTTTCGGTGCCGGAAAAAATTGTTGCAATGTAATTGTCAGGGCGAAGCAAAACGGTAAATGTTTTGTTTTCGTCGAAAAGCTCGGCAATTCGCGGGTAAAGCGGAAAAACGTTGTAATCGAACAAGTCGGCAAATTCATTTTCAATTTGTTGACGTAAGATTTGAGAATCCGTTTGTCCGTCGGAAAACGTGAGCAAGTGAAATTTCGGAGTTTTTAAACAATCGTAAATGCTCTCGCCTTCAATCAAAAAATAAGGCATTCGGTCGCCCGATTTGATTTTAAAATTCGCGTCTTCAAAATGATCGCTCAAGGAACTGTGGCGGTAGTTGATTCCGATTTGCGAGATGAGCGGGAAAATGAAATTTTTCACTGCGCCGAAATTTAACGCAAAATTTGCGATGTACGGAAAAATATGCGTGCGAATATACGACGTAAATGTTTCGGGACTGGCGCCGAATTCAAAAATGCGGTCGGTGGTTTCGAGCAGATTTTTGGCGTTTTCGAGCCGTTCTTCGTTATAAGAATCCAAAATTTTCGGATCGGCTTTGCCGTGCAAAACCTGCGCTAATTTCCAAGCGAGATTGTAGCCGTCCTGAATTCCGGTGTTCATCCCTTGCGCTCCAGCTGGTGTGTGAATGTGCGCTGCGTCACCCGCAACAAAACATCTGCCTTCGGAAAATTTATTGACGCGGCGCGAGTGAACGCGATAAACCGAAAACCAATTTACATCGTGAATGTCGAGATTTAATTTTGTGTCTGTGGCGATTTGGCGCTCGATTTCTTCATATAAAATCTCGCCTTCGCGTCTCTCTTCGTTTTCGGGAAAAGTGCCGACGATGCGAAAACGGTTTTCGCCAGGAAGCGGAAAAAATGCGGTGATTGTGCTTTGCGCGAGACAAACGTAAAGCGAATCGTGGGTGAAATTCCAATTAATTTCGACATCGGCGACGTAAAACAGGCGGTCAAAAGTGCCGCCTTCAAAAGTTAAATCCAAACCGTGACGCACAGGACTTTTCGCGCCGTCGCAGCCGACGAGATATTTTGCGCGAATTGTTTTTAGCTCGCCGTTGCCGGTCTTTATATTTGCAGCGACGCCATTTTCATCTTGCGAAAAGCTTAACGACTCGGTTTGCCAGAGAACGTCTTTGCCGTTTGTTTTTAAGTGATTTAAGAGAAGCTCTTCGTGTTTATTTTGCTCGACCAGAAGCAGAAAAGGATACGGGCTTAAACCTTGTCCGATTTCCGATAATTCGATTTTCCCGCGCACTTCACCGCCTTCGACAAGCTGCGCTTTTTCGGCTTTGGCACCGAGAGCAACTAAATCCTGAGCCAAACCGATTTGCTCATAAATCTCAAGCGTCCGCGCCTGCACGCCGATTGCTTTGGAATATCGTGAAATCCCATCGTTTTTATCGAGAATAACGAAATCAATTCCGTATCTGAAAAGCTGGCAAGCCAAAGAAAGTCCGGTCGGTCCCGCGCCGACAATAATCACATCGGTTTCCATAATTTCCTCCAAAAGCGTTTAGAGGCGGTCTTCG
>DASVQU010000140.1:0-35682 GCA_036388995.1 Pyrinomonadaceae bacterium
CGATTACCAAAACTCTGACCGGAATTGCGATTATGCAGCTTCGTGATCGAGGTTTATTAAAGCTTGAAGACCCGGTCATCAAATATCTGCCCGAATTGCGAGCGGTTCACAATCGGCACGGCGAAATCGGGGAGATTACGATTCGGCATCTCTTGTCGCATAGCGCGGGTTTTCGCAATTCGACTTTTCCGTGGGGCGGCGACAAAGATTGGCATCCGCACGAGCCGCAGGATTGGGAACAGATTGCCGCAATGCTGCCTTATACGGAAATCGAATTCAAACCGGGCAGCCGTTACAGCTATTCAAATCCCGGAATTGTTTTCCTGGGCAGAATCATCGAGTTAATCACCAAAGACGATTACGAAGTTTACATTGACAAAAACATTTTCAAGCCGCTGGAAATGCACCGCAGCTATTTCGACGCGACGCCGTATCATCTGCTCAAATATCGCTCTCACAGCTATTATCTGGAAAACGGAAAGCCCAAGCCCGCGCGTTTTGACGTAAACACGGGAATTACCGTCTCAAACGGCGGATGGAATGCGCCGCTCACCGATGTAGTAAAATATCTAAATTTTTTAATCGGCGATTCGCAGCAACAAGCCGTTTACGACAGCGTTCTCAAACGCTCGTCGCTCGAAGAAATGTGGCCGCCGACTGTTGAGATTTTTCGCAATCGGGCAAATCCGGGCAAGGTTTCTTCTATCGGCTTAACTTTTTTTGTTGATGACGAAAACGGGCAACGATACGTTAGCCACAGCGGAAACCAAAATGGTTTCCTGGCGTTTCTTGACGTTCATCCGAAAACGCGCGTCGCTTCAATCATCGCTTTTAATACAAATCTGGAGCTGCCCGAAAAAACTCCCGACGAGAAAAATCCCGTAGTAATGATAATGCGGGCGCAGCGAAAATTGTTTGAAAGCATAAATACCACGACAAAATAAGAAAATAATTTTATGAATCCAACAGAACAAAAAACCACAGTTTCGGAAGCCGTCCGCAAACACAAAGAATTTCTTTTTCCGGCAGTCGCCACTTATTATCAAGAGCCGCTCGCTTTGGTCAAAGGCGAAGGCGAATACGTCTGGGACGATGCGGGCAATCGTTATCTCGACTGCTTCGGCGGCGTTTTAACCGTCAGCGTCGGACACGCGAATCCTAAAATCAACCAGGCGATTATCAATCAGGTTAATAAGATTTCCCATACTTCGACGCTTTACGCCAACCAGCCGCAGGGCGATCTGGCGGAAAAGCTGGCGGAAATCTCGCCGGGCAATCTGAAAAAATCATTTTTCACCAGCACCGGCACTGAAGCAGACGACACAGCGATTACGGCTGCGAAATTGGCGACGGGCAGACACGAAATCGTCGTTCTGCGCCACAGCTATTCGGGCAGAAGCGCGACTGCGCTATCATCAGTCGGACATTCGACGTGGAGACCGCTTCCCTCGCAGGTTGCCGGAATCGTTCACGCCCGCGCCCCTTATTGCTATCGCTGCCCGCTTAGTTTGTCGCCGAAAAATTGCGGTCTGGCTTGCGCCGAAGATGTTAAAGAAGTTATCGAAACGACGACGACCGGAGAAATCGCCGCATTTATGGCTGAGCCGATTCTGGGCGTCGGCGGTTTTATCGTTCCGCCCGCAGGTTATTTTGAAAGAGTCGAAGAAATCACCCGAAAGCACGGCGGACTTTTTATAGCTGACGAAGTTCAAACCGGCTGGGGCAGAACCGGCGACAAATGGTTTGGCATCGAGCATTGGGACGTTAAGCCGGACATCATCACTTCGGCGAAAGGAATGGGCAACGGCGTCCCAATCGGCTGGACGATTGCGACGCCCGAAGTCGCCGACAAATATCAGGGTTTAACGTTTGCAACCTTCGGCGGAAACCCGGTTTCATCCGCCGCCGCGCTCGCCGTTATCCAAATGATTGAAGAAGAAGATTTGCGGACAAACGCCCGCGTAGTCGGCGATTATTTTCGCGGAAAATTGGAAGAATTAAAAGATAAATATCCAATCATCGGCGACATGCGCGGAATGGGCTTGATGCAGGGTATTGAATTAGTAAAAAACCGCGAAACAAAAGAACCCGCGCCGGAAGCCGTTTTGCGAATTTTTGAAGAAACCAAACGGCAAGGTGTTCTGATCGGCAAAGGCGGGCTTTACGGTAATGTAATTCGCACCGGAATGATGCTCAATTCGACCAAAGATCATGTTGAGGAGCTTGTTGCCGCCCTTGACACCGGATTTTCCCTTTGTTAGCCGCTGGCTTGCGGCAAACATCGCGCCGAGTAAGGTGAGAAAAAGATGAGTAAAATCTTTAGCTATTCATTAGCATTTTGTGCAGTAATAATCTTCAGCCAGTTTGTTTTGGCTCAAACGTCTTCGCGTTCCGACGTAAATTCGGAAAAGCTTGCCCGCGAAGTAACGATTTACAGGGACGTTTACGGCGTGCCGCACGTTTTCGGGCGGACTGACGCCAGCACGGTTTTCGGGTTTGCCTATGCACAGGCGGAAGACAATTTCTGGCGGATTGAGGAAAATTTCATCAGCGCCGTCGGGCGTTCGTCCGAAATTTACGGCGAAGAGACTCTAAACAACGACCGGTTGAATCATGCACTCGAAATACCTAGACTGGCGGGCGAAGAATACAGCCGTCTTGACGCCCATACACGCGCTCTTTGCGATGCATACGCAGCCGGTTTGAATTATTATTTGAAGCGTCACCCGGAAACCAAACTGCGCCTGCTCGCCAAATTTGAGCCGTGGCACACGCTCGCCTTTATTCGTTACAACTATTATCAAAACGGCTTCGTTTATGATCCCGCAATCAGTTTGCCGAATATCCAAACCGCCGAAAACCAGCGCGTTTGGAAAGAGAATCAAGGCTCGAACGGCTGGGTTATCAATCCGTCGAAAAGCGCCACGGGAAACGCAATGCTTTTTATCAATCCGCATTTGCCGTTTTTCGGTTCGGGACAGGTTTACGAAGGTCATGTTCACAGCGACGAAGGTTGGAATTTTACGGGCTACACCCGTTTCGGTTTTCCCTTCCCTTACGTCGGTCACAATGAAAACAGCGGCTGGGTCAGCACTGACAATGCGGCTGATTTAACTGATGTTTATCTGGAAACTTTCGACGATCCGAAGCGCCCGCTCGCTTATCGCTACGGCAACGGCTACCGAATGGCGACCGAGCGAACGGCAGAAATCCAAGTCAAAACTCCGAACGGCTTGGAAACGCGCAGCTTTAAGATGCGAAAAACTCATCACGGTCCGATTCTCGGCGCTCGTGATGGAAAATCATTAGCGATTCGGATGGCAAAATTCGAGAGCGACGGCTGGCTGCGCGAGTGGTATCTGATGACCAGAGCGAAATCGCTCGAAGAATTAAAGCGGGCGATGGCTCCGCTCAATATGCTTTTCGGCAATGTGATGTATGCCGACCGGCAAGGCAACACATTTTATCTTTACAACGGTGCAGTGCCGCGCCGCAATCCGCGTTTTGATTGGAAAAAACCCGTTGACGGCTCGGATCCGGCGACCGAATGGCAGGGTTATCACACGATTGACGAGCTGCCGCAAATGACGAATCCGAAAACCGGGTGGATGCAAAACTGCAACACGACGCCTTTTCTGCTGACGAGCGAAGGCAATCCCGATCCGAAAAATTTTCCGGCTTATATGGTGCAGGAAGGAGATAATCTGCGCGGCGAGATTTCGCGGCGAATTCTTTCTCAAAACAAGAAATTTACGTTTGACGAGTGGCAGCGAGCGGCGTCCGATACGACCGTGATGGCTGCGGAAAAATATCTGCCGTCAATGCTCGCCGCATTGAAAAAACACCTCGATGAATCAGGCAAAGCGGATGACAAAGAAACTCAGAATCTGCGCGCCGCCTACGAAGAATTATCGAGATGGAATCGTCGAAGCACAATCGAATCGGTTGCCACGACGCTTCTTTTCTTTTGGGGCGGAAGGATAGAAGAAAATAAATTGACTGAGGGCAATGCGCAGGCAGCGGCGCTCGCCGACGTTTTGAAAATGTTGGAACGCGATTTCGGGACGTGGCGAGTTGCTTGGGGCGAAATCAACCGCTTGCAGCGAGTGGACGAAAGCAAAGAAGAATCTTTTCAGGATAATCGCCCCAGCATTCCGATTCCCGGCGTCAGCGGCGGGAGCGGTTCAGTCTTTACGTTCTACTCACAGCAGGCTAAAGGACAGAAAAGACGATATGGCGCGGCGGGCGGGACATACGTCAGCGTCGTTGAATTTGCGCCCAAAGTGCGCGGTTTCTCAGTCCACGTTTTCGGCGCAAGCGGTCATCCCGAAAGCCGCCATTATATGGATCAATCGCCGTTATACGCCCGCGGCGACTTTAAGCCCGCCTGGCTCGCGCTTGAAGATATTAAAGCGAATCTGGAACGCGCTTATCGTCCCGGCGAAGAGAGAAATCAACAGTGAAAACACGATTCAAAACGTCTGATTCTCTCCGTCCGTCGGCAATTACAAAACCGATATTTGACGACGGTTTTTCTCTCCTTATTCCGATTTTGTCGGATTACTGATAATTTAACCGGGATGAATAATACTTGGTTTAAACCGAAAACGCCGGATGACCCGTCACCTTTTTGGTGGCTGCGGTGGATTCCGACCGTCGTCATTTCGGTTCTGATTCTTTATTTTCTGTACATTGTCGGGAGCGTAGCCGTTGTGCCGGTGCTGGCATCGTTTGCGCTGGCTTATCTGCTCAACCCGATTGTTCTCCAGGGAGAAAAACGCGGTTTGTCGAGAACCGTCTCAGCAATCGTCGCAATTTTTCTGGTCACGCTCGCCGTCGCCGCCTTTCTCACTTTTGTCGTTCCCGACCTCTGGGCGGAAAGCACAAAAGCCGGGCAGAAAATCGCCGACAGCTTTACGCCGGAAAACGCCGCGCGGCAAAGAGAATTTCTCAGACGCTATTCGCCCGCGCTGGAAAGAGTGGCAGGAAATAAAATCGAACAGTTTTTGAGGGATCCCGTAGCTTTTTATAACGAAAATATGAGCACCACAACGGTTGACGAGAGCGGAAACGTCGTCGTCAACGGAGGAGGCTCTGCGGTTTTGGACACAATCGTTTCTTCGCTCGATTTGCTGCTCGTTCCTTTTTTCGTTTTTTATATTCTGGTTGATTTCCCCAGATGGCGCGATTCGCTCGAAGATTTGATTCCGCCGCGTTTTCGTGATCCTTTCAGCCGTCTGTTTGACGAATCCGGTCGGATTCTCGAATCTTACGTGCGCGGGCAGCTTTTAATCGGGCTGATAATGGCGGTTTGCTATGCGCTCGGTTTCTGGATTCTGGGCGTTCCGGCGTGGGCGGGTATCGCGCTGATTGCCGGTCTGCTTAATGCGATTCCCTATGTCGGGACGATTCTCGGAATTGCTCTGGCGGGCGCGTTTACGGTTGCCGAAGGCGGCAGCATCTGGGAATTTGCGGGCGTTCTCGGCGTTTTCGTCGCGGTGCAAAGTCTGGAAGGCTACATCCTGACGCCGCGCATTTTGGGCGGGCGCTTGAATCTGCACCCGATGGCTGTGTTCCTGGGATTGCTGGTGGGCGGCAAATTATTCGGTCTGCTCGGCATAATTCTCGCTATTCCGGGCATTGCCATCGGCAAAGTTTTCCTAAAATTCCTGCGCGAGCTTTATCAGGCTTCGTATTTTTATCACGCCGGCGACCATCATCCGGCACAAGCGCCAAGCGAAAAAATCGAAGAACGCATCGCCGAAGCCGCCGAAACCGTCCTCGCCGAACAGGAACAAAAAGGTGGAAAAGACGAAGAAACGAAAGAACCGCCGGAAGATGGAATGCCCTCAATAATCGAAAAGCCGGCGTGAAAAGAAGATTGTCAAATAATTAAAAAGACTTCCGTCTTAAACAAAAATCAAATGGAGAATTGAAATGAATCGAAGACGCAAAAACTTCGTTTTATGCTTAAATCTGGCTATAATGGCTAAGTTGGAGATTTTTTAAATTATGAGAACCACAAACATTGCCGAACTGAAAAACCATTTGAGCAGTTTTCTAGCCGACGTAAAGCGCGGCGAAGAAATTCTGATAAGCGATAGAAACCAGCCGATTGCCAAAATTGTTCCGCTTCACAATACTTCTGATTTTTCTGCCGAAGAATTGGCTCTGGCTGCGGCGGGCATTTTACGTCTGCCTGAGGAAAGCGAGATTGGCGAAGCGTTTTTGAAGGAAAAACGCGCGGCTTTGAAAAGCGAAACCGCAATCAAAGCCATAACCGACGAACGCGATGAAGACTGAAATCGCCTTTTGGGACACGAGCGCGATTCTGCCGCTTTGCTGTTCGCAAACTTTCACGACGCAATCAAAAAAGTGGCTGCGAAAATATCCGAAAATCGTCGTTTGGTGGGGAACTTCGGTTGAAATCAACAGCGGTCTGGCGAGACTCAAGCGAAACGGTGATTTGACGGAAAAGGAAACAATCAAAGCCTTGCGTTCGTGGGAAAAACTCAGTAAAACTTGCCGCATTGTTTCTCCGGTTGAAAGAGTTATAGAATTGGCAAACGATTTACCCGAAAATTACGGCTTGCGGGCTTTGGATTCGTTTCAACTCGCGGCGGCGCTGGTTTGGTGTCAGGAAAAACCACGCCGTCGCCCGTTCATCACGGCTGAGGAACGCTTAGCGAAAGCGGCGGAGAAAGTGGGTTTTAATGAGGTTTTGTTGAATTGATTGTAGGGCAAATTTATGACAATTCTCGAATTGAAAGAACAAATAACTTCATTTACGGCAGAATACAAAAGCGCGCTTGAGAGGCAAACTCAAGCGGTTCTGGAATATGAAAGATTGGAAGACAATCTAAAAAAACTGCAAAACGAAATTTCATTAGCAAATGAAGCCGAAGAATCAAATTCGGGTGAAAGCGAAGATGAAAATGCGGAAATAATAGATTTGGAAGCCAAACTCGAAAAACTAAAACTTGAGCTTTTATACGCCGAAAGCGAAGTCGAACTTGAGGTCAGACGAACTCACACAAAGTTGACAGAAAGCCACATCAAGGCATTAGTCGGAACTGATGTAAATGTTCACCAATTGAGAAACAGAATTATTGACAGCAAAGCATACATAAAAACCAAAAAGGCAGAAATTAACCGCGAACGAAAAGAGAATTGGGAAAAGCAAAGGCAAAAAAGAACGCAAACAAAACTTCAGCCCGAAAGCGAAGAGTTGATTGCTTTGCAGGAGAAATTATCTTCGGCTGGACGCGAAAGTTTGTTAGCAAGCGATGAAGTCGAAGTTCTAAAAACAAAACTGGAAACATTAAAATTGTTGGTTTCTCTAGTAAAATCTGAATAATCAAAATCCTAAATTTGCTATGAAAACACTAATCAAAAACGGACGAATTGTAACGGCGGTTGACGATTATCGCGCCGATATTTTAATTGAAGACGAAACGATTTCCGTCATCGGCGCACGGCTCGAAATGGAAGCTGATGTTGTAATTGATGCTTCGGGCAAACTCGTCATTCCGGGCGGAATTGACCCCCACACGCATATGGAATTGCCGTTTGGCGGGACGCAATCGTCGGATGATTTTTTCACCGGAACCCGCGCCGCGGCGTTTGGCGGGACGACGACGATTATTGATTTCGCCGTGCAGTACAAAGGCGAATCAATGATTCAGGGCGTTGACAACTGGCACGCCAAAGCGCAGGGCAAATGCGCGATTGATTACGGTTTTCATCTCATCACGACCGATTTTGAAGATCGTCACACCGAAGAAATGCACACATTGATGGATGAAGGCATCACGAGCTTTAAATTGTTTATGGCTTATCCGGGCGTCTTTCTGGTGGACGACGCGACGATTTTTCGCGCAATGAGCGCGGCTGGTGAGCGCGGCGGTTTGATTTGTATGCACGCCGAAAATGGAATTGTGATAAACGAAATTATCAAACGCGCACTCGCGCAGGGGCGAACAGCGCCGAAATATCACGCTTTGACGCGCCCGACTAGAGCCGAAGCAGAAGGCGTGCATCGCGCTATCGCGATTGCCGAAATGGCAGAATCGCCTGTTTATATCGTGCATTTGTCTTGCACCGACGCTTTGAATCAAGTCCGCGAAGCGCGCGACCGAGGTATTCCCGCGTTTGCCGAAACCTGCCCGCAGTATCTTTTTCATTCAATCGAAGATTACGGCGAAGATTTTGAGGGCGCGAAATATGTGATGACGCCGCCGCTTCGGGAAAAACACAATCAGGCGGAATTGTGGAAAGGCTTAAAAATGGACGATCTTCAAGTCATCTCGACCGACCATTGCCCGTTTTGTATGAAAGAGCAAAAAGAACTCGGCAAAGACGATTTTTCAAAAATCCCGAACGGCGCACCCGGCGTGGAAAATCGAATGTCGCTGATTTACAACGGTGGAGTCGTCGAAAACCGAATTTCATTGAATCGTTTTGTCGAACTGACTTCAACCGCCGCCGCGAAAATGTTCGGATTGTTTCCGAAAAAAGGCACGATTGCCATCGGTTCGGACGCCGACATCGTGATTTTCGACGCGGAAAAAGAACACACTTTCGGCGTCGAAAACGAGCATATGAACGTTGATTATTCTTCCTATGAAGGCTGGAAAGTAAAAGGCAAAGTCGAAACGGTTCTGTCGCGCGGAAGAGTTGTGATTGAAAATGGCGAACATAAAGGAAAAGCGGGCGACGGGCAATTTTTGAAGCGCGGAACTTGCGTCAATATTTAAGGAGTAAAGAGTATGAAAAAATCATTTGCCTTTTATCTCGCGGCATTTTTGATTTTGTGTCCGACGTTTGTTTTGGCGCAAAATTCCAAAAAGAAAGTTGCGTCAGCCGCCGATTTGCCGCGTTTCTCTTATGAAGTGCCGGAAAAGTTGACCGATTTACTGACGAATGATGAATCATACAAACTGTTTGCAGCGAGAGTTCGCACCGATTTGGAAGGCGTTTTGCGCGATTACGAAATTGAGGACAAAACTACTCTGAAAAGAATTCAAACGACGCTCGCAGAACTTGATTTTCAGGAGAATCGTTTGGATTCCGCGCTTGAAAGAATGCGCATTGTCGTCGAACTTGAAGAAAAGCCGGAATTAAAATATCTGCCGGATTTCTTTGACACGCAAATCTTCGTCAGAGCGCAAAAGCAATCGGGCGCGGCTTCGGGCGAGAAATTCTTGCAGGCTTTACAAATGGTTTTGGCGGAAACGCTTAACTCGTTTCCCGCTTCGGTTTTCACGGGCGTTAAAGAATTCAGAACCGGCTACGATTACCTTAACGAAAAATTTTTCACGGGCATCATCGAAGCGCAGCTCGCGCCGAAAGTCAAACAAAACGGCAACAAATTATTTAATGAAGACGCTTATCGCATAGTTAGTTTTCGGACGGCTCACAAATTTCTCGTGCCGCTCGCGGGCGAACTCGCCAAAGGTTTCGACGCTTATATCGCCGCCCGCAAAACTGCTCCAAAAATCAACGTTTGGACTAATCGCGCCGTGAATTTAATCGGTAAAGAAAAACTTTCGCCTGTCGTTGTCGCTGTTTGGGACACGGGCGTTGACCCGACAGTTTTTCCGAGTCAGATGTTCGTCAACCGCCGCGAAAAAACCGACGGTAAGGACAACGACCGCAACAATTTTGCGGACGACGTTCATGGCATCGGTTTTGACGTGAACGGAAAATACACGACCGAGCCGCTGTTTTTTGTTAAAGACAAAGACGCCAAAAAATACGCTCAATGGATTAAAGAACGGCGCGTAGTAGTGAAACTACAGGACGCGGTTGACGATGACGAAACCCGCGCTTTGAAGAAAAAATTCCAGGCGCAAACGCCCGCCGACATTGCCGAAGAGCTTCGCCTTTACAACATATTTTCGACATACACGCACGGCACGGAAGTCGCCGCAATCGTCATCGAGGGCAATCCGGCGGCGCGTATTCTGAACGCCCGTTCGACTTGGCGCGACCAAAGCGGTCAAAACGATTCGGTTATTAATAATGAAGATTGGGCGCGAAGCTTTGCGGCAAATATCAGGGCGTTTGTTGATTACTTCAAAAAACAAAACACGCGCGTCGTTAATATGAGCTGGAGTATGTCGCGCACCGAAATTGAAGAAAATCTTGAAAAGAATGCACCAACGATGACTGCGGAAGAGCGCAAAATCGCGGCACAAAAAAGTTTTACGATTATCAAAAACGCCCTTGTTGAAGCGTTTCGCAGCGCGCCGGAGATTTTGTTCGTTTGCAGCGCGGGAAACACGAACAGCGATGCGGGTTTTAACGAAAGAGTTCCGTCGTCGCTCGAACTGCCGAATCTAATCACCGTCGGGGCGGTTGACGAAAGCGGCGGGGCGGCAAATTTTACGAGCTTCGGCAAAAATGTTCGGCTTTACGCGCAGGGCAAAAATGTTCCGGCACTCGTACCCGGCGGCGAAAAATTTATATTCGGCGGAACTTCAGCCGCCACGCCAGCAGTGGCGAATCTTGCTGCCAAACTTTTTGCGCTCAATCCAAATCTGACTGTTGCCGAGGTCGTCAAACTCATTCAAAACGGCGCGGACACGAGCGAAACGGACAATCACCTGAAACTTATCAATCCGAAACGTTCGACGGAATTATTGGTTTTGACTAATAAGTAAGTATACGAACAAAAAGACAAAGCGGGCATTTGATAATGTTTAATGCACGAAACTTGTATAAATATTTAGAAATTAAGAGAAGAAAATGATTGTTCGACTTGCAGAAAGAGACTTAAATACTAAGTTTGGAAATTTTCGGGAGATTCTTTATTACGACGGGCAATCGGAATCAATCGCGCTCGTTATGGGCGAGGTTGAAGGGCAGGAAAATATCCTTTGCAGAATTCATTCAAGCTGCATTTCGGCTCATGTCTTTAACAGTATTGAATGCGAATGCCGCGAGGAAATGGAAATTGCACAAACCTTGATACAACGGGAAGGAAAAGGTGTAATCGTTTATCTCGATCAGGAGGGCAAAGGAAACGGGCATCTGGCTTTGATGGCTAGTATTCCACACAAAAAAGCCGGATTAAAACAAAGCGAAGCATATGAAAAGGTCGGATTTGAAGCCGATGCCAGAAGTTTTCGTCCGGCGGTTGAAATTTTGTCCGACTTAAAAATCAAGTCGGTTATTTTGTTGACAAACAATCCTGATAAAGCTGACGAATTAAAAAAAGCGTCAATAAACGTTTCAGAAACAAAAGATTTAACGATTTCTACAGAAGGAAAGTAAAAGGCAAAATCAATATGGTTTTCTCGCGCGCGTTGTAATTGAAAACGGCGAATTCAAATGCAAAACCTTGAAACGCGGAGCTTGCGTCAATGTTTAATAATGCGGTGAAACTCGGTCAGAGATTGATTGTCTTTGCTGTAGGGCTGATTTTTTGCGTATCGGCTTCGGCAAAGGGCGACGATGTTGACCGCTACATCGAAACCGAGATGCGTAATCTGCATATTCCCGCCGTTTCGCTCGCAGTTGTCCGCGAAGGGCGGATTGTCAAAACAAAGGGCTATGGAATTGCAAACATTGAAACGAGTTCAGCCGCTACGCCGAAAACCGTTTATGAAATCGGTTCGATGACAAAACAGTTCACTGCCGCTGCGGTGATGATGTTGATCGAAGAAGGCAAAATCAATCTTGACGACAAAATCACGAAGTATTTCCCGGACGCTCCGCAAGAGTGGAATCAAATCACCGTCCGGCATTTGCTCAATCATACGTCGGGCATTCAGAATCACGTCGCCGTTCCGGGTTATCTCGATATTTTCAAAACCAGCATCACCGGAAAAAACTTTCCCTCGCGCGATGAATTGCTCAAAGAGTTTTACAAACTGCCGTCGGAGTTCAAGCCGGGCGAAACGTGGGCGTATGACAATACGGGTTATTACCTGCTCGGAATTGTTGTCGAAAAGGCTAGCGGCAAAGATTTTTGGCAGTTTTTGGACGAACGGATTTTCAAGCCGCTCAAAATGAATGCGACGCGCAGCACAGACACGCGCGCGATTGTTCCAAACCGCGCCGCAGGCTACGAGTGGACGAATAATAAATTTGAAAACCGTCCGGTTTTATTGCCGTTTGTCGGTTTCTCCGCTGGTTCGCTTTTATCAACGGTTGAGGATATGGCGCAATGGGACGTTGCGCTCAATGGCGAAAAACTGCTAAAAAAATCTACGCTCGACCGGATGTGGACAGCCGCCAAAACAAATGACGGCACGTCGGCTTCTTTCAACTACGGCTTCGGCTGGTTTGTTGATTCATATCACGGTCATCGTTTTGTCCAGCACAGCGCCGGAACGCCCGGCTTTTCATCAGTAATTTACCGTTTTCCGGACGACAAATTGACAATCATTATTTTGAGCAATCACTCGGACAGATTCCTTGACCAGCTTGCCTGGGGCGTCGCCGGAAATTATGTTCCAGCGCTGAAAAGACCGGAAGCGAAAACAGATCCCGATCCTGCGCTCTCGCAAAAGTTAAAGGAAGTGACGGCAAATTTGATAAACGGCAAGCACAACGCTGATTTATTTACGCCGCCGATGCGCATCTTTCTGAATACTTCTACCGGAAAAGGGTTCTGGCAATGGGCGGCGTATCACGGCGCTTTGACTTCATTTGCTCTTTCAGACCGCGAGCAGGCGGGCGATAGTTATCTTTTACGTTATAGAGTAGGTTTGGGCGGCAATCATTATTGGTTTTCTTTCAGAATAATGAAAGACGGCAAAATAGCTCAAATTTATAATTGGTGACGATGTTTTTAATAAGCGGAATTTAAATAAAGTTTAAGCTGCAAATAGAGCAAAGAACGCAAATAACAATATGAGCGAAACAATCCAACACGAAGACGGTCGCGTCGAGCTGCGCGAGGAAGCATTAAGAGAAATTGAAAATTCTCCGCTTTACAACGAAGACCTCGCGCCCGTGCCGATTGAAAAGCGCAACTGGACTACATATAACTACGCCGCGCTGTGGATTTCGATGGCGCACTGCATCCCGACTTATATGATGGCGTCTGGTTTGATTTCGGCGGGAATGAATTGGTGGCAGGCGTTGATTACGATTTTACTCGGTAACGTTATCGTGCTTGCTCCGATTTTGCTCAATTCGCATCCGGGCACAAAATACGGCATCCCTTTTCCCGTGTTTGCGCGCGCGAGTTACGGCACATACGGCTCGAATCTTCCCGCACTGATGCGCGCCATTGTCGCCTGCGGGTGGTTCGGGATTCAGGCTTGGATCGGCGGGCAGGCGATTCACATCTTTTTTTCTTCGATAATTCCCAGTTGGAACACGGCTTTAGGCGGCGCAGTCGGCGGGCATACGCCGACCGAATGGATTTCGTTTCTGCTCTTCTGGGGAATGAATATTTTTATCATTTATCGCGGAATGGATTTGCTCCGGCACGTCGAAAATTGGGCTGCGCCGTTTGTGCTGGTAATGACGGCGGTGTTGCTCGTCTGGATCGTCTGGCAGGCGGGCGGTCTCGGATTTCTGATCAATCAGCCTGACAAATTTAAAACCTGGGGCGAGTTTTGGGCGATTTTCGTTCCGTCTCTGACTGCAATGATCGGATTTTGGGCAACTCTTTCTTTGAATATGCCCGATTTTACGCGGTTCGGGCGCAGCCAGCGCGAACAAGCCGTCGGTCAAGTCGTCGCGCTGCCGACAACAATGGTTGTTTTCGCGGCGATGGGAATTGTTATCACATCTGCGGCGGCTGTCGTTTTTCCCCAGATGAAACCGGATGAATTATGGGACCCGGTAAAATTAATCGGACAATTTTCGCAGCCTGTTGTCGTGGCGATTTCGATGTTTACAATCATTGTGGCTACTCTCGCCGTTAATATCGCTGCTAACGTCGTCTCGCCCGCAAATGATTTTGCCAACGCTTTTCCGCGCTGGATTTCTTTCAGCACCGGCGGTTTGATTACTGGAATCTTCGGGATTCTGATGCAGCCGTGGCGCTTGCTCGCCGATCCGAGCGGTTATATTTTCTCGTGGCTTTTGGGATATTCGGGCGGTTTAGGCTCGATTGCCGGAGTCTTGATTGCCGATTACTGGTTTGTGCGAAATAAAAATCTGAATCTCGGCGATTTGTATCGCACTCGCGGAATTTATCAAAGCTGGAATTGGCGAGCCGTCACCGCGACTGTTTTGGGTTGCTTTTTCGCGTGGATTGGGTTGATATTTGAACCACTCAAGATTCTGTACGATTACGCTTGGTTTGTCGGTTTTGGAGTTTCATTTTTCGTGCACTGGGCTTTAATGAAAGCATTTCCACCGCCACTCGAAAACTTTAAAGAGGAAAATTGAATTTTCTATCAATGAAATATCTTTTGTAATAGTACAGAATATGATTGAAAAAGAAAATGTAAAACAAAATAGCATTTCTTCTGTCAACGAAGTATCAAAGATTCAGAAAGATATATTATGGGGACTTTACCAAGAACACAGAAATCATGCACGACATAATGAAACTTTAAGAGCAAATATTACTAATATTTTATTCATCGCGTCTGCTGGTTTAATTACTCTCATAACATTTGACCAAAAAATAAATTGGAATGATTTACCTGCCACCATAGCACTTATTTTTTTCGGGATTGTTGGTGCATTAATGAGTGAATCACATACAGGACTTTATTTAAGGCATATACAAAGGTCTTACTCTTTTATATTAGAAATTGAAAAACTTTTTTTCTGCGAAGAACTTTCAAAAAGAAATCTTTCTGAAATATATAAAGAAGCGGATTCAAGGCTTAGTAAAAAGATAGGTATATTTAAACATTTTTTGTGGCTAATGTTACCAATTTTCATTTCAATTGTTGGAATTGTCTTAACTATTACGGCATTTATTAGTAGAAATCAATAAGAGAAGAATTTTATGAAATACAGCAAAGTTAAAAATTTTTACGATGGGCGATTTGTCGAAAGCGGCTCACTCGAAGCGTTAGACGTGATTTCGCCGATTGACGGCAATTTATTGTCGCAGGTTCCGATGTCAACGGCGGAAGAATTAAACGCGGCGGTCGAATCCGCCCAAAAGGCTTTCGATAGTTGGAGCAAACTGCCGATAAAAGAGCGCGTTCAGGTGTTTTTCCGTTATCGTTTTTTGCTCGAAAAGAATTTCGACGAATTGACCTCGCTCGTGTCGGAAGAAAACGGCAAAACATGGGATGAAGCGAAGGCGGAAGTGGAAAAATCAATCGAGCTGACGGAATTTGCCTGCTCAATGCCGCAGCTTATAGCAGGCGAGATTATGGAAGTTTCGCGCGGCGTCGAATGTCGCCTCGACCGTTTTCCGGTCGGCGTTGTCGCTTCAATCGCGCCGTTTAATTTTCCTTTGATGGTGCCGAACTGGACGATGCCGAACGCGCTCGTTCTCGGCAATACAATGATTATGAAGCCTTCGGAACTCGTGCCGTTATCGGTTCAGAGAATGGCTGAGCTTTTGAAAGAAGCCGGGCTTCCCGACGGCGTTTTCAACATCGTCAACGGCGGAAAGGAAATCGTCGAAGCCATCTGCGCTCATCCCGGCATTGAAGCCGTCAGCTTTGTCGGCTCGACCAATGTCGCAAAGCTCGTCTATCAGCAAAGCACAAACAATCTGAAACGCTGCGTCGCGCTCGGCGGCGCGAAAAATCATCTTTTCGTTTTGCCGGACGCCAATCCGACTATGACTGCGACCAATGTTACCGCCTCGATGTCGGGCTGTGCAGGACAACGCTGTATGGCGGCTTCGGCGATGCTCGCGATCGGAAACGTCAACCCGATTATCGAACAAATCTGCGACGAAGCGCGCAAAGTCGTTCCGGGCAAAAACCTCGGCGCGGTGATTTCAAAAGCGGCGAAAGAACGCATCGAAAATTATATTTCGGAAGCCGAGCGAAACGGTGCGAAAATCCTCGTTGACGGTCGCGGCGCGGTTGTCGCGGGCAAGGAAAACGGAACTTACGTCGGACCGACGGTGATTGATTACGTGACACCCGAAATGTCGGTGGCGAAAGAAGAAATTTTCGGTCCGGTGATTTCGATTATGCGCACCGAAACTCTCGACGAAGCCATTAAAATCGAAAACGCCAATCCGTATGGCAACGCCGCTTCGGTTTTCACGCAGAGCGGCGGTTTGGCGCGTTATGTGATGGAACACGCCAATGCCGGAATGATCGGCGTCAATATCGGCGTTCCCGTTCCGCGCGAGCCGTTTTCATTCGGCGGCTGGAATGATTCGCGCTTCGGCGCTGGCGATATTACCGGCAAAAGCTCGATTGAGTTTTGGACGAAGCTCAAGAAAACGACAATCAAATGGAACCCGGAGGCTGGCGTAAACTGGATGAGTTGATGTATTTTGAAGAGCGCGCGTTTTTTACTCTCTCAAAAAGCTCAGATGAAAAACAAAATTAAGTTTTTGATTCTAACAGTCGGAATTCTTTTCGCCGGGCTTGTTTTCGCGCACAGCAAACAACACGCGCAAATCAAACAAATTGAAACCGCCGGTCAGAAATTTAAAAACATCAAGGTTTTAAACGAAATGCCCGCCGATCAGATGGGCAAAGTGATGAATTTGATGTCGGCTTCGCTGGGAGTTAATTGTAGTTTCTGCCATTCATCGGTAGAAGATTTTTCGAGAGACGACAACGAACACAAACAAACGGCGCGCGAAATGCTGAAAATGACGTTTGCGCTCAACAAAAATTATTTCAAAGGGCAAATCGAAGTTACCTGCAACACTTGTCACAACGGCAAAGCGCACCCGCAATCGGCTCCGAATTTAATTGCGATAGCCCCCGAAAAAGCCCGCCCGTTACAACCGGAAGACAAGCCGACGATTGAACAAATTTTAGAAAAATACGAGCAGGCTCTGGGCGGCAAAAACAGTCTAAACAAAATAAATTCGCGTTACATTAAAGCCAGCCGCGTCGAGCCGAACGGCAAAGCAGAACCCGAAGAAATCTGGCAAAAAGGCAATAAATTGTTGATTGTCACGACATATTCCCAAGCCCTCGTCAGCGAAGCGTTTGACGGCGTGAGCGTTTGGAAACGAGCGAATGAACATTCGATTGCGCTCAAAGCGGACGAAGCCGAACAGATTCGGCGCGTTGCAGAGCTTTTTGCGTCGGCAAATCTGAGAGCAATTTATCCGAAAATGGAATTTGGTGCGATTGAGCAAATCAACGGGCGCGAAATTTATCAAGTCCGCGCTATAACCGCAAACGGCGGGCGCGAACGTCTTTATTTCGACAGCGAAACGGGCTTGCTCATCCGTCGCACTGCGAGCGTTCCGACTGTTCTCGGAAATTTTGTTTACCAAGTTGATTATTCGGATTACAAAGATTTCGGCGGCGTGAAATTGCCAGCGACAACGCGCTTTGATGTGCCGAACATTAGCTGGACTCGAAAGATTTTGGAAGTAAAAAACAACGCGGCGATTGAAGACGCTAAATTCAATCAGCCCGCGAAATAATTTTAAGAGGAAATGTTATGTCAAGAATTGTTAAATGCGGTTTGATTCAGGCGCGCAATGTCGCGCCGACCGATGCGCCGATTGAAGAAATCAAAAAACAAAACGTCGAAAATCAAATGAAAATGGTCGAAGAAGCCGCTCGAAAAGGCGTGCAGATGCTTTGTTTTCAAGAGATTTTCACGACGCCTTATTTCTGCGCCGAACAGCAAACGCGCTGGTACGAAGCGGTTGAAAGAATTCCCGACGGCAAAACCGTGAAAATGATGCAGGATGTGGCGCGAGAATTCGGAATGGTTTTGATTGTGCCGATTTATGAAGAAGAAATCACAGGCGTTTATTACAATTCAGCCGCCGTGATTGATGCCGACGGCAAATATCTGGGGAAATACCGCAAAACGCACATTCCGCACGTCAATCCCGGCTTTTGGGAAAAGTTTTATTTTCGTCCGGGTAATCTAGGTTATCCGACTTTTAAAACGGCTTTCGCGCAAATCGGCGTTTACATTTGCTACGACCGGCATTTTCCCGAAGGCGCGCGCGCTCTCGGTTTAAACGGTGCGGAGATTATTTTTAATCCGTCGGCAACTGTCGCAGGTCTCAGCGAATATCTTTGGAAGCTCGAACAGCCCGCTCACGCCGTCGCCAACGGTTATTTCGTTGGCGCGATCAACCGCGTCGGCACGGAAGCGCCCTGGAACATCGGCGAATTTTATGGTCAAAGCTATTTCTGCGACCCGCGCGGGCAAATCGTCGCCGAAGCCTCACGTGATAAAGACGAATTGGTCGTGGCGGATTTAAATTTCGATATGATTCGAGAAGTCCGCAACACCTGGCAGTTTTTTAGAGACAGACGACCGGACGCTTACGGCGCGCTCGTCGCCGATTAATTTTGTATGAACTTTCTTTTTTGGAATATAAATAGGAAGCCATTACAAGATTTATTAGCTGTTTTAGTGCGTGAACATTCAGTTGATGTATTGATTTTGGCTGAATGTGAAATAAACGATGTAACTCTACTTGAAACACTGAATGAAAATCAAAGTCCGAAATATGGCATAGCATTAAGCTATATTCCCAATCCACGAATTAAGATTTTCACAACGCTGCCTCGTGAATCATTTCGACCTTTAGGGGATGAAGGAAATGCAGCATTTCGTCTTTTGCGTCCACCAATTGGCGAGGAAATAATCTTGGTCGCGGTGCATCTTTCAAGCAAGCTGCACCAAAGCGATGCTGAACAGGCTTTTAATGCAACAAGATTAGGGCGTTCGGTTCGTGAATTTGAGTTAGAAATTGGACATACAAAAACATTAATTGTAGGCGATTTAAACATGAACCCCTTTGAACATGGACTTGTTGCCGCTGAAACATTCCATGCTGTTATGACGAAAGAAATTGCTTTACGCAATTCTAGAACTGTAAGTGGTGAGGAAAAAATGTTTTTTTATAATCCAATGTGGGGGCTTTTTGGCGACAATACTCCTGGTGCTCCGGGAACTTATTATTATGGAAGCGGTAATCAGGTAAATTATTTTTGGAATATCTTTGACCAGATATTAATTAGACCAAGCTTATTGCCATATTTTGATGAAAAAAATTTGCATATTTTATCTAATGTGGGAGTGAAATCTCTTTTAAATAGGAAAGGAAGTCCTAATGCTTCTTTTGCATCAGACCATTTACCGATTCTGTTTCAGTTATCAATCTAAAAGGAGATACAAAGATGAGTGAAGATTTATGGGGAGATATTTCAGTTGATAGAGGGATAAAACTGCCTGTAACCATTCTAAAAGAGCAAGCTACTATTTTAGGAGAAAAGACTAATAAAATTCTTGAAGCAAAAGTATATCCGCTTGGAATGTCTGACAAAGAAAGAGTAGGATACTATCTAAACATTATTGCACCAGCTTTAAGCAACTATAAATTTGAAGTTCTATCTATTGATCACCCTGCACTCTTTGTTTACCCTTTAAATCTGCATTATAAAACTCATGAAGGAGCTTGGACATCATCTGTTTGTAAGGATGAAACAGAATTTATTTCAAAACTTAAAGAGGTTTTATCCTCAGAAATTGTTCATAAGGTAATTGCATCTTTAATAGCCCAAAGTAAAGCAACAACTTAATGTCATGATTATATTTTGTTGAAATATGCAAGAAAGACAGCGTTATTTTTCCGGCACGAAATGGGAATCAATTGTCGGTTATTCGCGCGCCGTCAAAGTCGGCGAACGGATTTACGTTACCGGAACGACGGCGACCGATGAAAACGGCGAAATCGTCGGAGCGGGAGACGCTTACGCGCAAACAACGCAAACGATTCGTAATATCGAACGCGCTTTGAAAGACTTGGGCGCGGGATTGGAAAACGTCGTGCGGACGAGAATGTTTGTTACGGATATTTCGCGCTGGGAAGAATACGGACGAGCGCACGGCGAGTTTTTCAGTGAAATAAAACCTTGCGCGACGATGGTTGAAGTTTCAGCATTAGTTGATGCCGAGATGTTAATTGAAATTGAAGTTGATGCCGAGTTGTAAAAAATTATGTCAGTCGTTCATCATTCACCCCTAAATATCGAACAAATCGAACGCAATTTTCGAGAAATCGCGCCGCCTTTAAACGAAGCCGAAGCGATTCTCGAAGCTAACCGCTGCGTTTATTGTTACGATGCGCCCTGTGTGCACGCTTGTCCGACGCACATTGACGTTCCGGCGTTTATCAAAAAAATTGCGAGTGGAAATCTCACGGGTTCCGCGCGCGTGATTTTTGAAGCTAATCCGATTGGCGCGACCTGCGCGCGAGTTTGTCCGGTCGAAGTTTTGTGCGAAGGCGCTTGCGTCGAAAATACGCTGATGCAAAAACCGATTGAAATCGGCAGACTGCAACGCTACGCGACCGATTTTGTGATGAGCAAAAACCGCGATGTTCTAAAAGCCGGAGCGCCAAACGGAAAATCAGTCGGCGTCATCGGCTCAGGTCCCGCCGGTTTATCGTGCGCGACTTTTCTTGCCAGACTCGGTTATGCCGTGACGATTTACGACAAAAAGCCTTTGCCCGGCGGCTTGGATACTTACGGGATGGCGGAATACAAAATGACGCAAGCCGTTTCGGTTGCGGAAGCCGAAATGGTTCGGCGTCTCGGAGTTGAATTTCGCCAGAACACCGAAATCGGACGCCACGTTTCGCTTCAAGATTTAGAAGCGCAACATGATGCGATTTTCCTCGGAATCGGTTTGGGCACAACGAATCGTTTAAACGTTTCGGACGAAAATCTGGCGGGCGTTTACGACGCGCTTGATTTTATCGAACGCGTCAAAACACGCGAATGGAACACAGTTCCGCTGGGAAAAATCGTCGCCGTAATCGGCGCGGGAAATACGGCGGTTGATGCTGTAACGCAAGCTAGAAGGCTCGGCGCGGAAAGAGTTTTAATGGTTTATCGCAAAACCGACAAAGAAATGCCTGCTTACGAATACGAATACGAGCTGGCGAAAAAAGACGGAGTCGAATTTGTCTGGCAAGCCGCGCCGATTGCGATTCTGCCCGGCGAAAACGGCGCGGCGCTGTCTCTGCGCTGCGAGAAAACCGACGGCTCGAATCTAATGTTTGACATCCCGTGCGATATGGTCATCAAAGCCATCGGGCAGCAAAAACAACGTTCATTTTTCGAGCAAATTCCGAATCTCGAACTAGACTCCGGCGGGCGCATCGTTGTTAACAACGAAACGATGCAAACGACGAATCCGAAATATTTCGCGGGCGGCGATTGCGTTAACGGCGGCAAAGAAGCGGTTGACGCTTCGCAAATGGGCAAATTAGCCGCTCAAGGAATTCATTTGGCTTTAACAGGCGAACAAATTGAATTCGCCGGAGCGCGTCTGCCTATGATTGAAGAAACCGGCGCAATTAAAAAGCATTAATTTACAGGATTGAAATCTTTGGTGTTTTAAACCTAATTTTCAGAGAAATCAAATTGCCTAAAATAACTTGATTTCGATCTTCTTGATATGTATGGATGTGTCGGTATAATTGTAAATTGAGTTTGAATGGGACAAAGAAAAAGCTGTCGCAAATTTCAAAAAACACGGCGTTAGTTTTGAAGAAGCCGAGGTAGCTTTTGAAGATGAAAATGCAGTTGAAATTTACGATGAATTAAATTCCGTTAAAGAAATTCGTTTTCAAATCATCGCGCTTTCGCCGATTCGACTTCTTTTTGTTTCATTCACTGTCCGGGAAGAAAAAATTCGCATTATCTCGGCAAGAAAAGCGAACGCAAAACAGGTAAAAATTTACAATGAATACAACCAATAAGGAAATTACTTATACCGTAACCGAAGAAGAATACAGGGAAGATTTGGGGAATGGCTTGACCGACGAAGAAACGCTCAAGCCCGGCATATATAAAGTCCGCCGCTCGCGTTTTATCAACAAAAAGAAAACGTCAAAAGCGAAAATTTCGCTTTATCTGGACAGCGATATTTTGGAATATTTTCGCCAGCGCGCCGAATCGCCGAACGCCGCGCCGTATCAAACACAAATCAACAATGAACTACGCCGCATTATGGAAAACGATTCAAGAGAAATTGCAAATATCGAAAACGATATTTTGAACAATGAAGAGTTTTTGCGGGCTTTGAAAGAAAAACTTGAATCAGTTTAAGCATCAAGCCTTTATGTTTAATAACATCTTATAATTTGGTAATTAATGGTGCATTAGTTTCCATAATTTTACAGTATTAAGTGTGGCTAAAATGAATGATAAACTTAGCATAACCTTAGATAAATCTGAACCAAATTTAGAGAATAATAAATCCGATGCAATAGTTCGTATTGGTGGCGTAGTACTTGGCAATATTCCAATAGTCGGCTCAATATTAACAGAAGTCTTTAAAGAGATTATTCCTAATCAAAGGGAGGAACGCGTTCGTATTTTCATTGAGATTTTAGGGGATAAACTTAAGTATTTAGAAGAAGATGTTTTGAATAGTAAAATGAAATCAGAGGAATTTATTGACCTGTTAGAAGATGCTTTACCTCAAGCTGCACGCGCGATGAATAAAGATCGCCAAAATTATATTGCTTCTCTGTTAAAAAATAGCTTAAATGATGAACAGCTTGAGCATATACAAAAGAAAAAGTTTCTACAACTTTTAAATGAATTAAACGATGCTGAAATCCTCTTACTTCACTTTCTAAGTTTGAATTGGAGTCAAATTGACCAAACCAAAAGAATTGAATTTGCGGAAAAGCATCTCTATCTTTTCGATGATTATAATGAGCGAAGTAATGATGTTTCTTTAAGAGATAAATCAGATATGCGAAAGTGCTACATGTCAAAGTTAGAAGAGATAGGATTAGCTGCAATAAGCACTCCCGAAAGACCAATATTTGCACCTTATTTTATACGAGAAACCAATAGTCTTTCAAAGGACTACGACAAAATAACCAGTATTATTTCTGGGAATTTAAATATAACCTCTTTAGGAATGCTTTTTCTGCGTAATATTGATTTGATTGAAAAAGAAGAGAGTTAAAAATAGATTTTCGACATTATAAAAACTATGGCAGATTTAAACGTAAATTTCGCGGGCATCAAATCGCCGAATCCGTTTTGGCTGGCAAGCGCGCCGCCGACGAATATGGGTTCGATGGTCGAGCGGGCTTTTGACGCTGGCTGGGGCGGCGCGGTTTGGAAGACTTTGGGCGAGCCGATTGTCAATGTTTCATCGCGTCTGGCTTCGATTGATCACGGCGCGATGCGGATGATCGGTTTGAATAACATCGAATTGATTACAGACCGCCCGCTCGAAGTGAATCTGAAAGAAATTTACGAGTGCAAAAAGAAATATCCGAAACACGCCGTGATTGTTTCTTTGATGGTCGAATCGAAGCGCGAAGCGTGGCACGAAATCGTCAAACGGGCGCAGGACACCGGCGCTGACGGTTTTGAGCTGAATTTCGGCTGCCCGCACGGGATGTCGGAGCGCGGAATGGGTTCGGCGATGGGACAAGTGCCGGAATACACTTGTATGGTCACCGAGTGGGTGAAAGAGGTTTCGGCGCTTCCGGTTATCGTCAAGCTCACTCCGAATGTCACGAACATTGTTCCGCCGGGACGCGCCGCGCAGAAAGGCGGTGCGGACGCTGTTTCTTTGATAAACACAATCAATTCGGTGATGGGCGTGGACATTGAGACGATGATTCCCTACCCGAACGTCGGCGGAATGGCGGCGCACGGCGGTTATTGCGGAACTGCGGTCAAACCGATTGCGCTCAATATGGTTTCGGAGCTGGCGCGCGATGCGGAATTCAACATTCCGATTTCCGGTATCGGCGGAATTAATACGTGGCGCGACGCGGTGGAATTTCTGCTGCTCGGTGCGGGAACGGTGCAGGTTTGCACTGCGGTGATGCACTTCGGTTATCGAATTGTCGAAGATTTGATTGACGGTTTGAACAATTATCTTGATGAGAAAGGCTTTGCTTCGGTCAATGACATCATTGGAAAATCCGTCCCGCGAGTGACCGATTGGAGCAATCTCGATCTGAATTACAAAGTCGTCGCCCGCGTTAACAACGAAAATTGTATTCAGTGCAATCTCTGCCACATCGCCTGCGAAGACGGCGCGCATCAGTGCATTGATTTTCAAATGGTTGATAACAAGCGTTTTCCGATTGTGGATGAACAAGAGTGCGTCGGCTGTAATCTTTGTTATCTGGTTTGCCCCGCGCCGGGCGCGATTTCAATGGTTCGGCTAGACGACGGAAGCCAGCCGATGAATTGGAAAGAATATTCCGCCGCTAAAAATTAAAGAAAATTTAGCCACGAACAAACACAAACGGACACGAAAGAAAATTAGTATTTCGTGTCCGTTTGTGTTTGTTCGTGGCTAAAAAATTAATTTCTGCGCGGAATCGGTGATGCCGCCGGGCTTGGCGAAGGTGTGGGCGAAGGATTCGGCAATGCCGGCATTTCTTCGCGTTTGTAGCGCGGCAGCAGACCGTCGCGCATTGCGAGCGCGTAAACCGCCGCCGCAATCACAGCCGCCGATTTTTTCACATCGTCTTCGACAATTCGCTCGTAAGTATCGAGATTCGTGTGCCAAGTGTGCGTACCGTATTCGACCGGGTCTTGTTGAACTCCGATTCCGGGCAGCCCAGCTTCGTTAAATGAAGTGTGGTCTGAACCGCCGCGATTACGGCTGCGCGTGTTTATCGCGCCGACAACGCCGTAATCGGCAAACGGCGCGACCGCTTCGCGCAAAACGGCGGCAGATTCAGGCGGTCCGAAAACCGACAATCCGCGAGCGCGTCCCGTGCCGCTGTCAATGTTGAAATAGCCGCCGAATTTTTCGTAACCGGCGACCGGAGCTTCAAACGAGCCGAAATGTTTTTTGACGTAAGCCTGCGAACCGAGTAAGCCTTGTTCTTCCCCGCTCCATAAAGCAACACGAATGGTGCGGCGAGGTTTGACGCCGAGCGTTTTTAAAATTCTGGCGGCTTCCATCATAATCGCGCAGCCGATGGCGTTGTCGGTCGCGCCCGTAGCGGCGTGCCACGAATCGAGGTGTCCGCCAAGCATAATCACTTCGTCCGGTTTGTCGCTGCCCCTGATTTCACCGATTGTGTTGTAAGAAGTTCTGCCTTCGGGATAAGTGTTGTTGCGAATGTCGAATTCGAGCGAAACCGGAGTTCCGCCGCTCAAAATACGCCAGATTCTGCCGTAATCTTCGTTTCTCAGCACGACGGTCGGGACGACTTTCGTGACATCGAACGTGCGGTTGTTAAAAGCTCGAATCTGACCATGTTCGCGCCCGGCATCATTGATGCGGACGAGCGCGCCGCTTTCGAGCAGAAATCTGTCGAGTTGTTCAACTAATTGTAAGCCCGTTAATTGTCCCGGACGCGGTGAAGGCTGGGGCTGCGGATTCGGAAAAGGAGGCTGCGGCGTGGCGTTAGGATCAAAACGGCGCTTGATGTCCTCATCGCTGATTCTTTTCGACGGCGGGTTAAAATTAACCGGGATGACATCCGGTTTTCCCATCAAAACCATTTTCCCTTTAATGTCATTTCTGATTTTGTTGAAATAAGCGGTTAACTCTTCTTGCGTCGCCCGCGGAGGCAATATCATTTGAAATGCCTGCCCTTGCGCAACGCCTTTCGTGCCCGGCGTCCAAGCCAGAACTTCAAAGACCAGCGAATCTTTGACGGGCGCGGTGATAAAACCCGATGCGCGTTCGTTGAGCCAGCCGGGATGTCCGAAATCCCAAGGCTCCAATTGGGCGTTGTCAAAACCCCAATCTTTCATTTGTTTGACAGCCCATTCGGCAGCCGCTCGATGATTCGGCGAGCCTGTCAGGCGCGGACCGTAAACGTCTGTTAAAAAATGCAGAGTTTGCATAATCTGCGAATTGTCCATCGCTTCCTTGCGAATGCGGTCGTTGATGCCCGCGTCAATCTGTTGAGCCTGTGCAAACGGCAGCGATTGAAAAACAAAGCAAAAAAGCAAAAGCGCGGTTGTTTTAATTTTGATTGTTCGTTTCATTTTTGTTCGTTTTGAAAACCAATTGTTCACTTTCAATTCAAAAAAAAGTTATATCGAAAGATAAACTGATTTTTTTTTTGTTTCAATCAAGCCTGCCCAAAAACAAAAAAAGCCGTCATCAAAACGGCTTTTTTTGTTTTTGGGATGAATCGCGCGTTAAGGGTTACGCGAAAGTTTTCCAAAGAAAAAGCGAGCCGTATTTGCCCGCTTTTCCACTAGATATTACTGCGGCTGAATTGACCCGCCCGACGGTGGTCCGTTCCCGGCGTTATTTCCCGCGATTCTATTATTTCCAAAGGAAAAAATGTTTACCCCGGACAATCCTGTAGCGTTTCCGGTAACCATTGTATTGGAGAGACGGACAATCGGCGCACCGCTGAATACATTAACACCCGTTCCATTGTTTGTAATCGTGGTGTTCTCAACATTTACATCAACGCTACCGGCTACCTCTTCAACAAAGATTCCTGAACCGGGGTTACCGGAGATAACCGAATCTCTGATCAGAACATTGGCGCTTCTCGAAACCGCCAACCCGGAATTGTTGAAGCTTCTTTCTAAACGCGCATTGGTTATCGCGGCGTTTACAGTTGCGCCCGCACCCGGATTAATAACGATGTGCGATTGACCGATATTATAACTACTAAAATTGGTTACAAAGAGATTGCCTGCTCCGGCAGTTGTTCTTTGGTCGGTAATAGCACGATTACTTTGATTCAAAACCGTTACATTTTCAATAATCACGGTTTTAGCAGCGGAGATACTAATTCCATTTACTCCTTTAGTGACGCCGGCACCGTCAACTTGCAGATTGCGCAAAATTACAGTCGCCTCCGTATCAGCAGGGTCAGTTATGTTGATATTAAATCCGCTGACAGCGGAGTTCAATGCGGAACCGATTATCCCGGCACCGTCAACCGTAATGCTTTTGGTGATTGTTAAAGCGCCGAAACCACCCGGATCAAGGATGCTGATTTGCCCTCCTCTGGCGGTTTTGGAAATCGCTCCGGCGAATGTTTTACAGGGAGCGGTGCGGCTGCAAGGGTTTACATCGTCGCCGACGCCTGAAACCCATGTACGGGTGGCTTGTGCTTGAGCAAGTGTAGTAGTAACGAAAGCGAATGCAATTACTGTTAAGGCTTTAATGAGCCATTTATTTCTCAAAGTCATAGAAATCTCCTTTAATTTAAGACGGGAATTTTAGTCGTGGTTTTTTTAGTCGAACGACCAAGTTAAGCTAGAAGGCTGAACATTTGAAGTTTAATCAAAAAAATGGATTTGTCAAGTTAAGAACTCTAATTTTACAAAACCCTCGATTTAACCATTTAAAGCTATTTATTGTCTAGGGTTTGGATGATAATCATCAATTTTCATTTTTAGCCTGATTCATTCCATTAACGCGCCTCATCTGTTCAACTTTTTCCTCCTACAGCCGGACGCATTTGTATTTTATTTTTGCCTAAATTCTTTTTGGTTTTAAATACAGAGCGCGCAAAAGCTGATAATTAAGGCATTAATATAGCTAACTCAGAAAACGCTGCTGCCGATTTATCTCTCTTTATCAAGAGAAATGATTTGAAATCGGTATGACAAATCCTCGCTTCACGAGTATTAATTAAGTCAATCGCGTTCCTGCCTTTTCGCGTTTTTTTGCCTTCATTAACTAACGCACCAAAACGGACAAAAAACTATCATCACTCGGATATTTTTTTTCAAGATTTTTTTTCACGCCACTGCAAAATAAAAGATGGCAGGATTAGGCGATAAAAGCGTGCCGCTGAATCAGGTATTTTAATGCCGAGATTAAACAGCTTCGGATTGCGACGTAAAATTAAAGGCTTTTAATTTTAACGCCGGAAGGAGCGACGCATTGGTGTCTCCGCCGACTCGTTCGGGCGTCCCCATCATTTCGACGTTTCCGGGCGCGAGCATTTGCACGACCGATTGATTAAAGCGGAAATTTTTAACCGGATATTGAATTTTGCCGTTTTCAACATACCAGACGCCGTCGCGCGTAAGTCCCGTAGAGCTTGCCGTGCGCGGATCGGTCGAGCGAATGTACCAGAAACGGCTGATAATCAAGCCTTTCTGCATCGAGCGAATCATTTCGTCCATCGTTGCCGTTTTCGCGCTCGTTTCCATAATCGTATTCACGGGTCCGGGCGTTGGCTCGCCGCCTTTTTGTTTTGCCCAGAAACGCGAAAAGATCAAATTTTCCAGCACGCCGTTTTTGACGAGATAAATTCGCTGCGCGGGAATTCCGCCCTGTGCTGATTGCGAGCCGGGCAATTCGGGATTCCACGGATCGCTGTAAATGCTGACGCGCTCGTCAAAAATCTTTTCGCCCTTTCGCGTTTTGCCGCCCGCCATCGAATACGGGCTGCGACCTTCTTCGGCGCTGCGGGCGTCAAAACCGAACGCCAGACCGCCCAGAATATCGGCGACCGCCTGCGGTTCGAGAATGACGTTGTAAATGCCCGGTTCCATCGTTCGCGCATTGCGACCTTCGAGAGTTTTGCGAATCGCTTCGCGGGCGATGCGATTTGTGTCGAGCTTGGAAACGTCAAAGTGATTGCGGGAAAAATACCCCGAACTCGTTCCGTCCGCCGTGCGCGGCGTGACGGACAAGCTGACAACCGTTGTTCTGTCAAAACCGAAGTTACCGTTTTTGGTCGCAAACGCCGAAGCGCGGGCGCGCGATTGGTGAAAGCCTGCGGTAATGACTTTTTCCTTTTCGCTCATCGTCAAAATGTCGCCGATGGCTTTGGCACGATTGGAAAGAGAAATATTCGCGGTCGCTTCGACAAAAGCGTTTACGGGTTTATAAGTTTGCCTGCCCAAAGACGGCAAATATTCGCGGTCAACCGGAGCGAGACGCGCAATCTGTTCGGCTTGTTCGACCGTCGCGCGCAAAGAAGCATCGTCCAAATCGTTTGTGTTTGCCGAGCCGCGTTTTCCGCCGATCCAGACGGTCACACTCGCGCTGCGATTTTCGGTCTGCCCGCTCGTCAAAAACGAATTATCGGCAAAACGTAAGAAAGCTAAATTTTCGCTGTTGACGCCCACGTTCGCGTCGTCGGCTTTGACAAAAGAGAGCAATTTTTCGGTTACGCTGCGAGCTTCCTGTTCGGTTAATAACATCTTTTCAAAACTCCTAACTAAATCACGTATTATGCGCCGTGTCAGTACCGGGAGCGGTAGCGACCGGGTTCTAAATGAATTACCCGGTCGCTACCGCTCCCGGTACTGACATCTACGCACGCTGTGCGGATGTATTTAAAACGTTAATTTGTCGAAAACGCGCGACGGGACAGCCGTGCGAGACGGCGTTTGACTGGCTCGGCTCGCCTTTGCCGTCGTTAAATGTTCCGGGCAATTGATAAGTCGCTTGCCCGCCGAGTCCGTCGCAGGCGTTCCAGAAATCGGTTGTGCGCGATTGATATGCGACATCGCGGAGCATTCCGGCGACTTTGCCGTTTTTGATTTCCCAGAAGGTTTGCCCGCCGAATTGGAAATTGTAGCGCTGCTGGTCAATCGAATAGCTGCCGCGCCCGTGAATCATAATTCCCTTTTCGACGCCGCCGATTAAATCGTCAGCCGTGACGTTTTCTTTCGCGGGTTCGAGCGAGACGTTGGGCATTCGCGGAAACGGCACGCTGCTCCAATTGTCGGCATGCAAACAGCCGTAAGATTTTTCTCTGCCGACGCGCGCCGCCAAATCGCGCGTCGTTTGCCAATCAACAAACACGCCGTCTTTGACGAGATACCATTTTTGTCCCGGCACGCCTTCATCGTCGTAACCGACCGTCGCCATTCCGGCTGGCTGCGTGCGGTCGGCGAAAAAGTTGACGATTTTCGAGCCGAATTGGAGCTTTCCGGTTTTGTCGGGCGTTAAAAAGCTTGTTCCGGCGTAATTTGCTTCCCACAGCAGAGCGCGGTCAAGCTCGGTGGAGTGTCCGACCGATTCGTGAATCGTCAAAAACAGATGCGACGGATGCAGAATCAAATCGTATTTTCCCGGTTCTACCGATTTTGCAGAGAGCTTCATCACGGCTTCTTCGCCCGCTTTTCGGGCGTCGCCGATCCAGTCGAATTGGTCGAGATATTCGTATCCGGCGCTGTTTCCTTCGCTGCCCGAATTGCGCGATTGAAAATCGCCGGTCGTCCGGTTTGTCGCCGTCACCGTAAAATTCGGAAAACCGCGTACGATGTACTGCTCGATGCGCGAGCCGTCCGAAGTGGCGAGAAACTTCTGCTCGTTTACCCAATTCATTCCCGAATTGACAAAACTGACGCCTTTGACTTTTAAAGCCTCTTCGTTGAGCTTCAAAAGAAACGCGATTTTTTCGTCAATCGGAACTTCAAACGGGTCTTTTACAAACTGGCTGCGCCACGTCGTAACGACTTTTTCGACCGGCGCGAGCTTGATTTTTTTACGCTGAAACTGTGAATTTGCTTTTGCGATTTCAACCGCTTGCTGCGCCACGCGGCGTGCGTTTTCTTCCGTCACATCCGGCGAAGCGGCAAATCCCCAGGTTCCGTTGACCAGCGCGCGGACGCCGAAACCGTAATTTTGATTGCGGGCGAGATTTTGCACCTGCCGCTCGCGCGTTGAAATAAATTCGGTGCGGTAACGGTTGATGCGAATGTCGGCGTAAGACGCGCCGAGCTTTTTCGCCGTTGCGAGCGCCGCGTCCGCAACTTTGTTTTTATCGTTGGCGAATCGCTCGCCGATTGCCGCTTCTGCATCCAAAACCCAAGCCGGCAAAGTAATTGCGCAAGCGGTCGCCAAGCCTGCGTTTTTCAAAAAGTCGCGTCGTGAAAAAGCCATTTCCGAGTTCCTCGTAGATTCGTTGGAATAACAAAGCAAGTTTATTGTTTAATTGCTAAGAAATTATGAATAGTTATTTACCACGATAAAGCCGTCACTGCAATAAAAACTTAATCGGAATTTTCCGTTTCGCTTTTACCAAAGTTATTTATTGGAGAAAAAAAGTTGCGATGAAAATCATTTTTCTTTGTTCAATTCTTGTCTTATTTCCGCTTTCAGTCTTTGGTCAAGCGGTTAATTCCAACCGCCCGGAACAACTTACAGCGAGCGGTGAAGTTTATGCGGCTGCTTTCCAGAACTTCACCGAAGCCGAGAAAATCGCCCAAACTCAAGGCAAATCTCTGGTCATCACCAACAACCAGATTTTTGCCGCCAACAAAACCATTTCAGTTCCGCTTGTCTTTAAATCGGGCGGCAAATTCAGTATCAATTCGGGCATCACTGTGAACATAAACGGCTCTTTGGAAGCTCCGCCTGAGCGAATTTTCGAAGGCGCGGGAAAAGTTAATTTCCAAAATGCCAAAACTCGCCGCTTGCTTGTCGAATGGTGGGGCGCGACCGGACAGGATTCTACGGATGATGCGGCAGCGATTAACGCGGTTGTTGATTCGCTCGGCGCAAGCACCGAACAAAGCGGCGCGACAATCGTCTTTGGAAATTTTGGCTATATATTCAACAGCCGCCTCGATTTTACTCTGTCCAACAACATTACCTTTGAAGGTCACGAATCTGCGTATATCGGCGGAAGACCGACGCTCAATTACAACGGCACGAATTCTCCGGCAATCAGGCTAGTTTCAACACGCGGTATCACCTTCAAAAATATGAGGTTTTACATTCCCAAAACGTTTTCGGGCGTACTCGTCCAAGGCGGCGATTCCGTTCCCCAGGGCGACACCGTTCATCTAAAAATCGAAAACTGTAGTTTTATGGCGGTCGAAAGCGGAGCGACTTTGCTCACATTGGATAGAACTATCACCTCGCAAGTGCGCGATTCAAATTTTATCGGCGGCTCGGTTGCGATTGTAGGAGCGATTTCAACACCGGACTCGAATGTAATTCTGATCGAAGCCAATCATTTTAAATGGCAAACCCGAGCCGCAATCAAATCGCCCGGTCAATGGTGGACATTGATTAATAATACATTTTCCGGCGGCGCGCCCGACTCTTATGTCGTAACGACCGACGACGCGCAGCTTTTTACATCTCGCGCGTTATTGTTTTCAAACAATTATTTTGAATCGAACAAGGGCTACGGCGCGCCGCCCGCAATGGGAAATCTGATTAAAGTCAAAGTCGCCGGAGCCGCTTTCGTCGGCAATACTTTTTCCGAATCTGGAAGAACTGGAAATGTCATCGAGCTAGTCACGTCGCGCGGCGTAGCTTTTGTCGGAAACCGTTTTGAAGGCGGCACAAATCTGATCGGCGTTTCGGGTACGTTGAACGCTTACGGCATCTCGTTTACGGGAAATGATTTTATCGGCACGACTCCGGTCGGCGGCGCGGTTGCCGCCGTTTATTCGGCATCGGGAAACACCGGATTGGCGGATAAAATGAACGGTTTATACGTCACCAACGAAGCAGCTTCCACCGGAGCGAACGGCGCGCCGGGCGTCACCTTCGGCAACAAAACAACTCTCGGCGGCGCTAATTCGCTCGCGCAAATCGGGGGCTTGGACAGCACAGGCACCGGATATTTAAACCGCTCGCTCGGATATTTCGCCCCCAGCAATAACAACAATCCGCATATTTTCTTT
This sequence comes from Pyrinomonadaceae bacterium, assembly GCA_036388995.1. Lineage (GTDB taxonomy): Bacteria > Acidobacteriota > Blastocatellia > Pyrinomonadales > Pyrinomonadaceae > JALZCH01. The sequence goes on from DASVQU010000140.1 coordinate 32,640, forward strand.
ACCTGGAACGGCAGCGCATTTGTTGATAGATTTTCAATCAATCTTAATTCGGTAACTTCAAGCGTTCCAATTACAGTCCCGCCTGATCTTTACGACGCCGGAAAATGGAACGACTCGACCGAAGTGCCGACAAAAGGAGCAATCGAAGACAAATTTACGTCGCTAACCGCTTCGGACATCAAAGGCGGCACAATTACCAACAACGTTTCAACAAATAGCCTGACGGTCGGCAGCGGCGCGGCGATTACGAAAGTTTTATCGGCTGCGGCTTCGATTGATTTCGGTGCCGCTCGCGCCGGTTCGTGCGAAGACTCGGCTCCCATTATCGTTCAGGGCGCGCAGGACGGAGACGTAGTTCAAATCGGCGTTCCGTCAAGCTTAGCTTCAATTACAGGTACAAGCTTTACAGGCTATGTTTCAGCCGCCAATACGGTAAAAATTAGAAGATGTAACTCCTCCGGCTCGACTGCTTCCGATCCAGACGCAGCAATTATCAGAGTTGCCGTAATGAGATTTTAGATATGCAAACCGGCAAACTTATTAACCAATATGAGTTATGCAGTTGAAAATGGCAGAAACACGACCGTCAGGGAGCGTGTAAAACAAATCACACTCCCTGACGGTCGTGTTTCTGTCTGCAATTGCGTAACTTCTAAACCAAAATGTCTCAAGATAAACAGCCCTGTTTTCCATTCGCACAAAATAATTACACCGAGGATGAAACTTTTTCCTGTCTCAAGACAATAAGAAATCAAGTGAGCTAATTTTCAGCGTTTCCGGGTTGAATCAAATTGAACAAGATTACCGAAGACAATTTAATCAAAAAAATTGCACGAGGCGATGAGCTTGCATTTAATGAAATCTATTCTCTTTATCGTAATCGCGTTTACGGTTTTATTTACCGGATGACGTTCAACAAAACGCTCGCCGAAGACATTACGCACGAAACCTTTATGGTTCTGATCCAACACCCGGCGCGATACCGGACGGAACGGGGCGGCTCGCTTTTGACATTTCTTTGTGCAGTAGCCCGCAGACAAGTGATGAATCATCTGCGGCGTAAACACAATTCGGATGTAGGATTCGACGAGGTTGAAAATTTTGATGCTCTGGAGGACGAGACAAAGGACAATCCGCTTTCGAACCTGCTCAATCAGGAGCTGGCGGCGCAAATTGACGCCTGCGTCACCGCTTTGCCGCCGCTTCAGCGAGAGGTGATTGTCCTGCGCGAATACGAGGAGCTTTCATACGAAGAAATAGCGAGAGTGACTGAAAGCGAGCTGGGATCGGTTAAAGCGCGGCTGCATCGCGCCAGACAAACGCTAGCCAAACAGCTTGCCGTCTATATCGCTTCCGCAAAAGATAAATGTTATGAAGTGCATTGAAAATAAAAAAAATATTGAAGCATTAAACGATAATGAATTGGATGACGCGCTCAAAGATGCGGTCGAGCATCATTTACAGGTTTGCTCCGTTTGCCGCGAATTGAAAGAGCAGGCGTCTTCTCTTTCGACCTTATTGCAAATGAGTCAAATTCGGCTGCCGTCAACGGCTCTTGACCGGCGCATAATGAAATCTTTCCGGCAGCAGCACGAATCAGTTCCGGTTTGGCGGCGAATAATCTTAGGCACATTTGCGGTTCCCAAACCCGCATTTGCAGCGCTTTTGATTTTGGCATTGGCAGGATTTTTGACTGCGTTTCAGCTTGGGAAAATCTATTCGACTTCAATTTCGATCTCAGAGCAGTTGGGCGAGACGACGGAAGCTCCGATTTCAATGCCTTCAAAAACAGAGGTTCAAACCGTTGTAGTCGAAGTTCCGGTAATCAAAGAAAAAATTGTGACGCGCACGATTTACGTCCGGCAACCCCAAATTAATAAAAACGAAAAGAGTAAATCTTTAGATGTGCTGCGGCAAAGCGATTTGCCTTTGTCGAGCGTTGTCGCAAACAACGGTTATTTTACCGACGTGAGTTTGAAAGGCTTTCAACCGTCGGCGGAGATAAACGCGAAAATCATTAAAGGAGTTAAAGAAGATGAAAAATAAATATGTGTTGGCTATGTGTTTGGCATTTTGCTGCTTTTTCGCAGCGGCAAACGACGCGGCGGCTCAACAGGCTTCCGTCAGCTTCAACAAAAAAGGGATTTCGGTGATTTTCAAAATCGAAACATCTTCGCCCGATGCCACGAAACAATCATTCGGCAGCGTTTATTTTACCGGCTATAACGAAACCGAAAAGGAAAGCCGCGTTCACCGCGTTTTGGCGGATAAAGCGAGCGGCGTTTATTTCGGTTACGATTTAGTCATCGAATCGCAAGCCGAGCCTAATAAATTCAAAGTTTCCGTCAAACCGCTTTCAATCAATCCGCCCGAACAATTACGCCTGAGCGATTTGACGATACGTTCGCTCCCGAAATACCCGGAAGATATGATTGTCGAAGACGGCGACACAATCGCTCTGGACGTTCTGGTTAATCCGCAGACCAAAGTTAAAATCGTTGATTTAATAAAAATCACGACGAAAAAACCGCAAACTACTTCCGATGATTCTTTATTCACCTCACGGGCAAAAAGCGCAGGTTTCGGTTCCGGCGGCAGCGATAATTTATTTAATCGGCAAAAGGCTAAAGATTTTACGCTTAATGATGTAAAGCTGAGATTGACATCGCCGAAGTTGCTCGTTAACGGCGTGCCCAGTCCGATTCGCGGAAGCGAATGGGAGGGCATTATCGAAGGCTCTGTAATTTATCTTTATATTCCTGAAAAAGGTCGCTTTATCTTTTCTCTTTTTCCGCAGGACGGTTTTAGCTTTCGGAAAGATGCAATCCTTGAAAACTCGAAAATCGCTTTTCAAGCAAACGATGAACGTTATGAGCTAATTTCGAGCGCGCCGATTGTCAGCAACGGCGGAAGCTGGAGCTTGTGGATTTTGAATGACCCGGATTACAAGCCCGACTTAGCTTTGGGTTCGACGGCTGACCTGCTGCAATACGGCGCGTCCGACGAGGTCAAATATCTTTTAACGCAAAAACGACGCCGCGTT
>DASVQU010000141.1:0-36468 GCA_036388995.1 Pyrinomonadaceae bacterium
TACCTTCAATATCAGTGAGCACCAAAGCCGTTTCTTTACCCTCCAGGTTGCGGCGAATAAAAGCGAGACTGCTTTCATCGGGCGAAATCGCCGCCGGGCTGTCTATGTCCCGCAGAATTTCCCGCGAAGCACCACCGAGAACGGATACTTTGTAGAGCATCGAGACGGCAGACCGGCTCGTCTCAAGATTTGCGTTTACTGAATAATAAATTTGCTCGCTGTCGGGTGAAAAAACCGCACTGATAAATGTCCCATTGATTTGCGGAACGATTTCGACGCTGTTGCCGTTTTCGATTTGCCGCAAATACAAAGATTGAACGCCGTTTTTAATTTGAACCAGCGCGAGATACTTTCCGTTCGGGGAAATCGCAGAGTTGCGGATGTCGGCATCCGCCACAATCGTATCAACGCGAAATTTTCTGAATTGTGATTCGGCAAAACTCCGGTTTACCTGAAAGCCGAGTGACGCAAAGTATCCGATTGTAAAAGCCAGAATCGTTAGCAAACCGATGGGAATCGCGCGGCGCGGTGAAAAACCGATTTTAGAAATTAGTTGGCGGCGATTTACCGTGATTTTGTCTGAAGTCGTGTCCAGGTTCGTTCCGGCTGAATCGTGGATTTCACGCTGTTCGGCGACAATGTGCGTCCGCGTGTGTTTTTCAACAACGATGATTTCTTCGTCGCTTTCTTCATTACCAGCGATTTCCTGCACATCGCCGACAAATTGATAACCGCGGCGCGGAACCGTGAGGATAAATTCTTTGTCCTTCTGAAAACGGCTGAGAGTTTTTCGTAAAGTCAGAATATTCTGCGAAAGAGTCGTTTCCTCGACAAAAGTATCCGCCCAGACTTCATTGAGAAAACATTCTTTTTCAACCACCTTTCCGTGATTGCGGAGCAATAGAACCAAAGTTTGAAAAGCCTTCGGAGTGAGCGAAACCCGCTGATCCTGAAACGTCAGAGACCGCTCGCCGATGTCCAAATAGAAATCGTCGAATTTGAAAAAGAGTAGTGTTTTGTTGCTCATAGCGTATTTGAAAAGTCTTTCATAAAAATTTCAAACGAACTTTCACGTAACTTTCAAGACTTTCAAAGCGAAAGTTTCCTATCGTGAGTGCGGATGAGGGAGACATTCACAATTTGCGGTTGGTAAGCGTTTGACCAGAACAGCAACAACAGCGCTTTGGTTTTCCTCATTCAAAATATTCAAAAGTTTTTAGACAAATTCTGGCAGCCAGTTTCAGAGAAAAAAGGAAATCAATGGCAAAAATCCGGACGGAGGTTTTTATTGAAACCAGCGAAATCTTCATTATCAAGCGAAAGCGAACTTTCGTCCGGATCTGGTGCAAAGATTGCGAACGAGAAGTCAGTATGCTCCCGCTTCAGGAAGCAGCGTTGCTAACCGGTCACGATGTGAAAGCGATTCGTTCCATGATGGAAAGTCAGCGCGTTCACTTTTGTTACCTGAAGTCTGAAACGCCGTCCGTTTGTCTAAGATCATTATGCTTATTTTAGTTATTAAAAAGGATGAGATCAATCAATGAATAGATGCTTTCAGAGCATAAAAGAGTTTAAGCATTTATGACGGTGAGACTTTTAATTTCGTCCTCAAACCTAACGTTAATCAGTAGTTCAAAACCTAAGGAGTAAAAAGTGAAATGCAAAGAATTATTTTCTTAACGCTGACAATCATTTTGTCGGCAATGATGTTTTCGACGACGGCGGCGGCGCAGCAAAAGTTTTCCGTTTACTTAAGCGACAGACAGGTAGTTCCGGCGAACAATTCGCCCGGCAGCGGCACTTGTATGATTACGCTTAACGCGCCCGAAACGCAGGTTTCGGTCGAGTGTAGGTATCGAAATTTATCTTCAAATGTAACGGGAGCGCACATTCACGATAACGGACCCGTTGGTGTTAACGGTCCGATTCGTTTCGACTTTTCTTTTACCGGCGGAACAACCGGCACCTTTGGTCCGCTTGTCTTTAACACGACACCCGCGCAAGTCGCCGATATGCGCTCAAATAAATGGTATGTCGATATTCACACTACGACTTTTCCCAAGGGCGAGATTCGCGGGCAGGTCAAACGAGCCACTATAGCTGCCGATTATGACGGCGACGGGCGTACGGACCTAGTCGTTTATCGCCCACATGAACGCAGGTTCCATACATTAAACAGTTTAGAAAACAATGAAACTGTTTCTATTCCGGTCGGCATCTTCGGCTCGTCAACTGTCAATAATTCCGGCGATTACGACGGCGACGGCAGAGCTGATCTCGTAGCGTGGAGCATCGATGCAAACGACTACATCACGTGGTACATCCTGCAAAGCGAAACCAACACGGTACGTACAGTATTATGGGGACAGTATAGAAATGTTGTTGGCACAGATGATTTCGTCCCTGCAGATTATGACGGCGACGGCAAGACGGACATCGCCGTTTACCGCCGCTCAAACGCCGTTTGGTATATCATCGAAAGCTCAACCGGCAATCCCCGCTACGAATATTGGGGAAGACCCGGCAATACTCCGCATGTCGGCGATTTCGACGGCGACGGCAAAGCTGATTTAGCCATTCTTCGCGCAGAGAGCGGATTAACCGGACCAATTCATTGGTTTATTCGCAACAGCTCTAACGGACAAATGCAGGTAATTCATTGGGGCAATCCCAATACCGACGGTACATTCTTTTTCTTCCCGATTGACGTTGACAACGACGGTAAACATGACGCTATGGTACGACGCTCCGTCAACGGACAACACGTGTTTTTTGTGCGCCGAAGTTCTGACGGACAGCAATATACTTTGACCTGGGGCTTGACGTCATTCTTTCCTCAGTTCGGTGATTATGACGGCGACGGCAAAACCGATTTTGCCTCCCGGCAATCAATCTCCACCGGACTTACCAGCGGAGCTATTATCTGGCATATCTTTCAAAGCTCGACGCAAACGTATCGCTCCATTCAATTCGGGCAATTAGTGTCGGGGGACCAAATACCTTCAGAACAGCTTGATGAGATGGCTGTCAGCGGCGAGGTTGTTCCGGAATTTTAGATAAAACGCCGAATTCTAAAATCCAGATTCGTTTGATTTCAACAAAAGACCGCTTGCCTACAAAAGCGGCGGTCTTTTAATCAATTACGAATTTCAAATTATTTTCGATTCGATTAAATTGATTTATAGCAAAAAGCAATAGAAACGAATCAAAGGTAAAACTGTTATGAAGCAAGTATTTTTATTGATTCTGGCGACGTTTTTTTCGGTAAACATAATCTTGGGACAAGATAATAAGCCTGCCGAACTGATGTTCAATCAGAACCCGGAAAAAGCACAAATCGTGACCTCCGACATCGCGCTTTTTTGGCGAGCCTACGATATGGCGAAGCCGGAAAACAATCTGGTAATTTACCGCGACGAATATTTAAAGAAGGGCAGCGTCGGTTTGCAGGATTTTCTTCGCACCAATATCGGCAACTCCTGCAACCTGGTGACGGCGATTGACGCCGCGCCGAAATATTACGCCGGGTTGCGGGCGCAATCGGCGAAAGTCGAGAATTACAAACCGCAGATGCTGGCGAGCTTTAAGAAACTCAAAGAAATTTACGCGGACGCTGTTTTCCCGAACGTCTATTTCGTCATCGGCAGAATGGGTGCAAGCGGAAAGGCGACTTTCAAAGGCTTGCTCATCGGCGTCGAGAAGTTCGGCAAAACCGACGATGCTTCGCTCGCCGAACTGAGCGTTTCGAAAAAGGCGTCCGTGGACGGAATCGAACGAATTCCGTTTATCGTCGCGCACGAACTCATTCATTACCAGCAAAGATTCGGGCTGTTCGACGACTTGAATTTGCTCGGCAGATCCTTGCACGAAGGTGGCGCGGACTTCGTCGGCGAATTGATTGCGGGCGGCAACATCCAGCCGCAGTTGCACGAATACGGCAACGCGCGCGAAAAGCGTCTGTGGCTCGAATTCAAAAAAGAGATGAACGGAATGGACAAGAGCAACTGGCTTTATCAAAGCGACAAGGTAAAAGATAAACCCGCCGATCTGGGTTATTACGTCGGCTATAAAATAGTCGAATCGTATTACAACCGGGCAAAGGACAAAAAACAGGCAATCAAAGAAATTCTAGACATCAAGGATTTCAACGCCTTTCTTAAAGCGAGCGGCTACGATGAAAAGTTTTCCGTCGAATAAAGATAATTGTGAGGCAGAATCAACGTCGCATCTAACAAATCAACGGACGTGATGGCGCGCGCAGCTACTTTTTTATGAACATCATCCGTCATCTCTAAACTTGTGCGGCGGCAATTTCGCCCCGCGTTATCTTAATCGTTCGGGAATGATTTTTGTGAGGCTTAAGTTTCAACGTCGCACGCTCATTGTCGAATTTATAAAATAGGACGTTCAAAAATATGAAAAATTATTTATTTTTACTTGCAATCATTTTGCTTGCCATTCCATCGTTTGCACAAGTGCCGTATAACTCGGCGGTTCCGAACGGCTACACGAAAAAAGCGGTCGTCTCCGAACAAGTCGGTTTGACGCAGGTCACAATTACTTATCATCGTCCCGCTGTAAAAGGGCGCGAAGGTAAAATTTGGGGCGAAACCGTTCACAAAGGCTTCGTTGATCAGGGATTCGGAAACGGCAAACCCGCGCCCTGGCGGGCTGGCGCGAACGAAAATACCATCATCGAATTTGATAACGATGTAAAAATCGAAGGTCAAACTCTGCCGAAAGGAAAATACGGGTTATTTATCGCGTATGATCCGGCGGAGAGCATTGTTATTTTTTCCAAAAGATCGGACGCTTGGGGTTCATTTTTTTACGACGAAAAAGAGGATGCTCTGCGCGTCAAAGTTAAACCGCAGCCGATTGAGAAAAGCGTCGAGTTTCTGAAGTACGAGTTTTCAGATTCAACGCCGAATTCAGCGGTCGTCGCTCTTTCGTGGGAAAAACTATCAATCCCTTTTAAGATCGAAGTTGATTATTTGAAGCAGCAATTTGATGCTTTCGTCGCCGAATCGCAGAATCCGCGTAGCTTTACATCGCAGTCGTTAAACATCGCCGCGAGCTGGACTTTGCAGAATAATTACCAACTGGAAAAAGGACTCGAATGGGCAACGGCGGCAACTAGCCCGAAATTTCCGGGCGATCCGACTTCATTTCCCGCGCTTTCGACCAAAGCAGGAATTCTCGATAAACTCGGCAAAACGGACGAGGCGGCGGCGGTTATCAAAAGTGCATTGCCGTTTGGCAACGTTGGACAACTTCAGCAATTAGGCAGACAACTTTTAGCTGCGAAAAACCCGAAAAGGGCGATGGAGATTTTTCAGTTTAATTATGAAAAAAATCCGAATCAATTTGCAGCATTGGTAGGCATGGCGAGAGGATTGTCCGCCAACGGCGAATACGCAAAAGCTCTTGAATTTGCCAATAAGGCTTTACCGTTAGCGCCGAATGAAACCAACAAACAAGCGGTTCAGGCAATGATTGAAAAGCTGAAAGCAGGCAAAGACATCAATTAACCTGAGAAGTATTTATTCTTTGAAACACGCAGGTCAAAACCTTGCGCTTCCATGGCAAAAGCCGCAAAGAGCAGCGAAAGAAGCCGAAAAACTACGAGCAATTGTTCTGTCATTTTTCGTAATTCAAATCACGATACAAACCGCGATTCTACGGTAATTCCGTGATTTGAAGATTAGCGATCCGGCTTTGAACGGTTAAAATTTTTCGATTTCAGCCACCAAAACATCCGTCTGGAACTTTCCCTGTTTGGAATAAATCGTTTCGCCCTGCGCGTTAAAAAGAATCGTAAACGGCAAAGCGCCTTGCCAGTCTTTCGAAACCAGCTCGATTGCCGCGCCTTCGTCCGGCGTTTTTAGCAGATAAGCAGGGGATTCGGATTTCATCTGCGCCAAAAACTTCGGAACTTCGCCGTTAATTTCAGACAATTCATCCAGAGATACGGTGATCAAATCGATTTTACCTTTGTAATCCGCGCCGATTTTAACCAGATCGGGAAATTCCTCGCGGCATGGCTCGCACCACGTCGCCCAGAAATTTATCAGCAATGGTCTGCCGTTCGGTTTGAGTAGATTTTTCAAACCCGCCGCGTCAATTTGCGTAACTCTCGGCAAATTTGAAACAGTTTCAGTCTTCGCGGCGGGAGTTTCTTTATTCGACTTTTGCGTCTGAGTTTGACAGGAAAATAAAAAAAACAGGGAAAGACAAAAAACGGGAATTACCAAAGAAAAAAACGACGAGCGGGGAAAAAGAAAATCGTTTCTTTGCTTCCGCTCGTCGCGGTAGATTTTTTTCGTATTCATTTGCAGCTTTTAATTCTTTGCCTACGCACGCTTGATAGAACAGCCGATAGCGTTCGCGGTTTTTTTGGCAACCGGTTTTCCGCTTAAATTCGCTTCGACCGCGTCGCGTAAATAATTCTCAGTGATGCTGTCACCGCCGCGGCTGTTGTCAATCGCGCCGTGATAAACAAGCACGTTCTTCTCGTTTACATAGTATGTCTCCGGCGTTACGTTCGCTCCTAATTTATCGGCGAGAACGTTTCCTTTATCAATCAGCACGGGAAATTTATATTTTTCGGCGGCGTGCGATTTAACCCATTCGAGCGATTCGGTATGGTTGGAATTAATACCGATGACGTTGATGCCTTTCGCTGCGAAATCGGCGGCAAACTGGGATATTCGCTCGTTATAACTTTTTACAACCGGACACTGCGCCGACACGAACACGATAATCGCGCCGTTTTTGCCTTTCAAATCATTGAACGATTTTTCATCTCCGTTCGTGTCAACCAATTTAAAGTTTTCCACTGTCGAGCCGGCGGCTAAAGCTGGGTTCGGGCTGGGTTTATTGAAAAGGTTCGGGCTGATATAATTGAAAAAAACAAAGGCGGCGATTGCAAAAATTGCCACTGCCGCTGCTAAAAAACTTAATCTTTTCATCTTTTTGTGTAACTCCTCATTTAATTTTTGCCGGAATTTAATTCCGGCAATTTATAGATTGTTAAAAACAAGCTATAAGCGTTTTTGAGCAGAACCGGCTTTTTAGGCGAGCCGATAATTCTACTGTCTCTTAAAAGCGATTCCTTTAACCTCTCGTTCATCAACTCCCGAATTGAACACAAATCCCGTGATTTTTCCTTTATCGTCGCGGGTAAAGGAAAAATTGATCTGCCCGTTCGCAGTGGTAAAAACATCAGCGTATGCAGCGGTGAGCTGAGGTTCGAGATTTTCGCTGATCTGAACGGAGAGATTATTGCCTTTCAGCGTTAATTTGTAATATGCGTTAAACTCATCGCTGTAATAAGTCCCCGCATATTCTGACAATTGTTGCGGCGAATCCAGCGGCGGTTTAACGGGAACGAAAATGTCCGGCTTTCCGCTTTTTGTCATTATTCTTATTTCAGAGACGGGACCGGACTTGTCAAAGACGGGATTCAGCTCCGCCATTCCGTTGGCATCTACGACCATTAATCGGTTTTCGGAAATTGCGGTTACGGGTACTTCCTTTTTGAAAATCGTGTTCTCGATTAATTTTCCGCCCTTCAAATTCAGTTGAAGGAACCTTCCACTCTCCGGGTGTGCGTAAGTACCCGCGTAGCGAAGAGCTTCCTTTTCAGACAGAGCGATTGCCGGAGGCAAATTCTCCCAGGGTTTCTTTTGGCTCGGCACATCAGCTTTGAATTGCCCGTCCAGATAGATGTCCGAGAGCTTCTCAACAATTACACTCGGAAAAATCGCCGAACTGTTGCATAAAGCGATTGCCGTAAATTTCTGTTCGGGAAATGAAACTATTTGCGACCGATAGCCGGACATATTGCCGCTATGCTTGATTACCGGCAGACCTTTATACTTGTTATGAAACAACCCGAAAGCGTAACCCATTTTCTCTCCGCTGTTTAAGGTTCCCGGCGTCGTCAGAAGACGAATCAAATCTTTGTCTCCGATTTTCGGCTCGTAAAAATTTTGAACCCACAAATACAAGTCTTCGATAGTAGTTAAAACTCCGCCGCCGCCGACCAGATCGAACAATGAAGCGCGGACGCGGACGCTTTTATCCTGACCGACCATATAACCGCTCGCCCGGTTTTTGACTACTTCATTACGATTATCGAAAAACAGAGTGTTTTTCATACCCAGAGGCTTGAAAATGTTTTCCTCGGCAAATGCCCGCAAAGATTTCCCGCTCACGCGCCCGACGATGATTCCCAGCAAATGATAATTGGAATTACTGTATTGGTGTTTTGTGCCCGGTTTGAAACTGATATTCTTTTGACGCGCCAGCATATTTAATATGGCTTTATCGCTGTAGGCGTTCTCAGTGCCAAGCCCGCCGAAAAGGACTAATGCCTGATATTCACGGATTCCGCTGGAATGATGAATCAAATGTCGGATCGTAATCGTATCCTCGTATTTCGGAATTTCGGGGAGGTGCTTGCGGATGTCATCGTCGAGCGACAATTTTCCCTGCTGCGCAAGCAGCGCGATGCTGGCTGCCGTAAATGGTTTTGACGATGAAGCCAGATTAAAAAGTGTCGAAGTGGTGTTCGGAACGTCGTAATCGAGATTCGCCATTCCGAAGGCGCGTTTGTAAACAAGCCTGCCGTCTCGAACCGCACCGACCGAACATCCGGGCATATCGTTTTTGTCCCATTGAGCAAGAAAAGCTTCGACTTTCTTTGCCAATTCGTCATCGGAAGGCTGGGTTTTAGCGGTCATATCCGGCTGTCCCAAAATGTCGGCGGCGGTGAAACCGATTATAAACAAAATTAGGGCTGTAAAAACCAAGTGTGTTTTGAGCATATTTTTCTTTTCCCTAAATATAAACGTGCGCGGAGGCGGATTATTAACAACCAGGAGAAAAAAAAATCACATCTCTTAAAAAAACATAATTTCAGAACGCATTGAATTGATATTCAAGCACACGCGACAGGTTCAACAGTTTAGGAAATTAAAGAAAAAACCTTAATAACAATTAAAATCCCGTTACCGTCGTTCCCGATTCAAAAAGAGACGGTTGAGAAAAATCGGTTTTCAGCGTTAATAAAATTTCTTTATAACTGAGAATTCTGTGCGAAATGTGTGCGACTTTACCAAAATAGTGAAAGGTTCGTTCCGGGGATTTTTTTATTTTAGAATTAAAGGCGCATTTGTTTTGTTTTTCTTGAATCTTCGTATTCGGTGCCGCACCTAGCAAAAGAAATTTCAGCAAGCGATTTCCAAATATCTCTTATCCAAAACCCTTTCTATCGTTTTAGCTTAAATTGATTTGCCGAAAATCAAAACAAAGTTGGGACAAACAACGCTTTTCCTTTTAACGAACGCGTGCCTAGACGCGGCAGATTTATCATTTGCCAATCTGAGAGGCATTTAGTCTTTTAAAATTCCGGCAAACGCTTTTTCTGAAAAATCTTTCAGACAAAATGTCCGCTTTTTTTCTCGCCTTCCGCATTTACGGTTAAGCCACGGTTTTTAACCAATTTCAGATAAAAGTTTAATTTTTGTGAGGTCGAATATATGCGTTCCCTTCTAACTCCGGCAATAGTGCTTTTTCTCTTTGGAATTTCACAACTGGAATCTCAGTTTTTAGGCATTGATTTTGAAAAGAAAGACGAACATTTAGTAACTATCAAAGCCGAAAAGCGCGGTTTCCCATTTGTGAATTTCGAGAATGGTAAAGAACTCTTCTTAACCAATTCAATTGCAAACAGCAGCTCACAGGCGAAAGTTTTAGCTTCAGCCGATTTCGATTCCGATGGGATTGCCGATTTAGTAACGATAGACAGCACAAGAAGGCTTAAGCTCTACCGGGGCAATGCCGAATATAGAAGCGCAGACAATAAGTTATCGAAACAGGAAAACAGGATCGCGCCTTTTTATCCCGAAGCAAAAAGTTTTTCGTTGAATATTTCCCCGGATTATCTGGAAACGGGAGATTTTAATGCCGACGGTAAAAAAGATATTTTAGCCGCAGCGAAAAACGATAACAATTTCAAGCTTTTATCGGGCGATGGAAAGGGAAGCTTTACCGAACCTTTATCAATTCCGGTTGATGGTCAAATTACATCGCTAGCCATCGGAGAAATCGGAAAACAGGATGGACAAACCGATGCTGCTGCGGTTGTAACAAATTCAAAAGGCTCTTTTCTATTTGTTTTCGAGCATCCCGAAAGCGCGTTCAAACACAAACCAGAGATTTTCAAATTAGATTCTCCCGCTGTTTCTGTGGCAATCGGCAATCTGGACGATGATCTTTACGCCGATATTGCCGTTGCCAGCGGAAATCAATTGACAATTATTCACGGGCGCGGACAGGCTTACCCTTGGGATTTAAATAAAAGATTCGGAATCGAAAGACCGAAAGCGTTTGTTGCCAAAAGGCAGATGCCTTTTGCGATTGTGGGTTTGGAAATCGGAGATTTCAATGATTTACACGGCGAAGATTTGGCGATTTTGTCAAATTCGGGAAGCGTATTTATTCTCGAACCCACGCGGAGCGGAAAAGCTTCAAACCTCTCTCTCAATACGGAAGCCGGACGACAAGCCAAAGGAATTTCATTTGCTCCGACAGGAATGGACGCGAACGAATACGGCGTGCTTGACGATTCTCAAATTGTCAGCGCGGAAGCGGCGAAAGAGAGCGGTTTGCCGCTCATTGATTCCACGCTTTCACCGAAAGAAAGACAGGAATTTTTAACCAAAAGAGCCGAAGAAGAAGCGAAAAAACTTGAGAAATTAAGCAGGGAAGAATTGGCAAAACGGACTGCCGAAGCGAAAGCCAAAGGCGAAGAAAACAGACGCCGCTCGAAAGAGGCTTTTATCAAAACCATATCGGGCAGACCTTCGACGCTCGCCAATTGGAAATTGGTCAATCTGATTTCCGACGCGCGGCTAAAGAATGCTGCCTATTCCGAAACTTCTCAAAAACTAATCAAAGCTCGCGTGTCGGATTCGGGCAAAGACGATCTTGTTTTGCTCGATTCGATTTCAAAACAAATCCAAATTGTTGCCGAGACAAAGACTGATGAACAAAGACCGAAAACCGAATTAGTTTCGCTCGACGCGGAATCAAATCCGGTTTCCGTTTTGAAGATGCGCTTAAACGCCGATTCGCTTGATGATCTGGTTGTCTTGCGTGAAGGTTCAGAGCAGCCTTCGTTTTTGATGACTGCTCCGGCGGCGACGATTACGGTCAACACGACTTCCGACGGAGCGAGCGATTGCCAGACGCCCGGCGCGGATTGCACTTTGCGCGGAGCGATTCAGCTCGCCAACGCCAGCCCCGGCGCGGATCAAATCAACTTCAACATTCCGGGCAGCGCACCGCACAAGATTCAGCCGCTCACGGAACTGCCCGTGATTACTCAGACCCTGAACATCTTCGGCGCCTCGCAGCCCGGCTTTACGCAGAATCCGCGCATCCAGATTGACGGCAGTCTCATAGGTCAGCCCGCCGACGGGCTGAAGATTCGCGCCAGCAGTTGCTTCGTGACGTATTTGTCCATCACCGGATTTCTCTCCGCCTTTGACCCGGACACAGGCAATCGGATAGGCGGCAACGGCATCTCGCTGGAAACCCCGGTCGGCTTCGCCCGCACCAGATTCAACTCCCTCTTTCACAACTTTCTCGGCGTCGCCCCCGACGGTGTGACAGACGGGGGCAACCAGGCGACGGGATTGCTCCTCTTCGACTCGGACTTCAACCTCATCGAGAACAACGTTATGTCCGGCAACGACGGGGCAGGCATCTCCATAACGAACGGCAGCAACAACACCATCAGAGCCAACAAAATCGGCGTTAACGCCGCCGGGACGGAGAAGCTGCCGAACGCGCTGGGAATCTTTCTAACCGGAAACAACAATATTATCGGCGGCGATTCGGCAAGCAGCGGCAACACGATTTCCGGCAATGGAAGACAACGCCAGCCTCCCTACGAAGACAACTGCTCAGGAATGGGAGTTTATGTTCCGCCTTTGGTTTCGCTCGATACGGGCGCGCTTTTAACCAACGGCAATAACATCCTAGGCAACAAAATCGGAACAAATTCTGCCGGAACTGCACCGCTCGGTAATTGCTCGCAGGGAATTACGACGCATCCCTTAACGACAACAACTATAGGCTCGATTACGCAGGACGGGCGAAATATCGTTTCAGATAACGGCTATGATGCGATTCACTGCGGCATTTATGATTACATTTACACTCAATCCGAAGGTGGCTACTGCTCCATCAGCGGAAACAACATCGGCACGGACATTACCGGCGCCGTCGCTCTACCTAACGATTCCCGTAACGCCCTGAGCGGAGCGGCGCCGCCGAGCGGTGTCGTTACACTTTACAACAACATCACTTTGTCAAACATCGGCGCTCCCGGCGGGACGACGCAGGGAGGAGCATGCACAGGATTCTGCAATCTGATTTCCGGGAATAACAACCAACTCAGTACGGGTGCAATAGAACGCTACAACTCCGGTCTGGTCATAATCTCAAACAACTTCGTGGGCACGAATAGAAACGGCACCGCGGCGCTGCCGAACGCGGTTGGTGGAATTTACGCGACGGATAGCGACACCATCATTGGCGGTTATGATACTGAAGAGAATGTGAATTTCGGCAATCTCGTTTCAGGTAACAAATGGTTGGGCATCCATGTCAGTTGGTGGTCATCCTTCTCCAACGCGACTTTCGACATAGAATCCAACCTCGTTGGGACGGATACTACGGGCGGCATTGCCATCGCTAACGCTACCGATGATGGTTTAGCTTTACCCGCCGGGGTCTTTGTTTTACCCATTGAGAACTGGACCGTCAACATAGGCGGCATCAACCCTTTTTCAAGGAACTACATCTCTGGCAACAGCGGAGACGGCATAGCCGCTTTTGGACAGGACGGACAGATTAACATCATTAATAACTACGTCGGCGTTGGCAAAAACAACCAGCCGCTCGGTAACGCAAAACACGGCATCTTGCTAACAGGCAAAGGCGTAACAGTCGGGGGCACGGGCGCGGGCGAAGGTAACGTTATATCCAACAACACGCTCGCAGGCGTAGCTGTTCAATCATTCACAGGTCCTGGCGGTACTTCGAATGCTGTGTCCAATTCCATCCGCGGCAATTCCATCCGAAACAACGGCGGTCTCGGCATTGATTTGACCATGAGCACTTTTATCCATGCTCCCCCGGACGGCGTGACGGAAAACGACTGCAACGACTTTGATGATGGTCCGAACCTGCGACAAAACTTCCCGCTGCTTTCAGCGCCGACGTTCAATCAGGACGGCACTGTTACGGTTGTGGGTTCCTTGCGGAGTCTGCCTTCGAGACAATACACAATAGATTTTTATTCAAACAGCGCGGCGGATCCGACAGAACACGGCGAGGGCGAAACATACATCGGAACATTGACTGATGTCAAAACGAACGGTAGCGGCGTCGCTGCCCTTCAATTCACTTCAATCGCTGATGTTCCGAACACGCGCAAGATTACGGCGACAGCGACCGATCAATACGGCAACACCTCCGAGTTTTCCTGTTTTGCAGGCGGCTGCGGAATCGGGAATTTTCAAAATGTTGATGAAGTAGAAAAATCGCTCGCCAATCAGGAATTTCAATGCCTCGAACCGATTGTCGTCAACATCATCTCCGACCAGCAGGACGCGGACGACCGCGATGGCGTGCCAGCTAACGGGCGCGACTTGAGATGTGATGTTGACCGCGACACACCGGATAACCAGTGTTCGCTGCGCGCCGCAATTCAGGAAGCAAATGCCCGGTCGGGCATTAATTTAATCAATTTTGACATTCCCGGAAGCGATATTAAAACGATTGCACCAGCGACTTTGCTTCCGCCAATTACTGATCGCGTCATTATCAACGGAACAACTCAGCCCGGTTATACGGATTCCCCGTTGATCGAAATCAGCGGCGCAAACTCTCTATCAAAAGATGAAGGTTTGAGTTTTAAGACGGGAAGCGGCGGAACAAATCTCGGAAACGGTTCATCGGTTAGAGGATTGTCTTTAACCGGCTGGCTTAGTGATGTCCTTTTCGATAATAGTAATTATTCCGAAATTGAGAACTGTTATATCGGGATAAAACCTAATGGAACTGCCGGTCAGTTTGAGGTTGATACCGGAATTGTCATTTACGCGAGTCATAGTATCGGTATTAAAGACAACGTTATTTCCAATCAGGATACGGGGATTTTCATCAACGGAGCTAACACAAAAAACAGCCGGATAGAAAGAAACAAAATAGGCACGGATCCGACCGGAAACAACAAAATCGGAAACAATCACGGAATTCAAAGTATCGGCTCTCCGGGCGGGCATCAGATAAGCCAAAATCTCATTTCGGGCAACAAGAAAAGCGGGATTTATCTCTTAAACGGCAGCGACGATGAGATTAACACGATCAGTAATAATCTGATCGGAACAACCGCCGACGGGTTGAACGCTCTTTCCAACACCGGAAACAGTATTTTGCTGGAAAACACGCCTTATAATGTGATAACCGGAAATACCATTGTGGGTAGTCAAGGCACGGAAGAGCTGACAGCCGGAATCCATTTGATTTCATTTGATACCAGACCGTACGGTTCTGATCAAAACACAATTCAGTCAAACAAAATCGGCGTGGCTCAAAACGGCGTTACAGCGATTCCGAATCAATACGGAATCATTATCGAAGGCTCGTCTCGAAGCAAAATCGGTGACGGCGAGAATGCGAATCTCAGGAATATCATTGCCGGTTACGTTAAGGCGGGCATTTATGTTAAAGATAACCCGAATCTGACTTCGGAAGAAAACGAAATTGCCAATAACCTGATCGGAATCAACGCCAACAATCAATCTCCCGCTAATCAGGAACGGGGCATTGAGATCACGGGCGATTCTCCGCAAAACAAAATCTTTAAAAACAAGATTTCGGGTAACAGTATTTACGGCATTCTGCTTTATCAGGGAGCGGGCAGCACAGAGATATTTGACAACCAGATTGGAGATGTCGTTCCGAATAAAATAGGTTTGAGAGTTGTCCAATCGTCTCAGAATAAAATTTACGGCAACACGTTCAGCGGCAATGAAGATTTCAATCTCATCCTCGGAAATAGCATCCCGGTTTTTTCGGAACAAGAAACCAAGTCTGCGAGCGGCGTTTCATCGTTAACCGCAGAAATGAATGTCGAAGAAAACGAAGTTTATCGCAATGTGATTAAAAACAGCAAAGTCGGTTTAGCGTTAACCGAAGGAGCGAGAAACAATCGCATCGGTCATTACTTTCTGTCGGCAGAGGCGCGAGGCAATCAATTTGCCGGAAATATAAACGGCGTCGGATACGGAGTGTTCATAGGCACTACAAGAACTGAGCCGAGCGAAGATTTATTGCCTTCAGGCAACTTTATTTACGGGAATTCTTTTGGTTACGATTTGCCGACGAGCGGACCTCCAAATCCGATTCCGAATAAAGTCGGCTTAGTTATCTATCAGGCAAAGGATAATTTCATCGGCGAGCCTGACTCTAGAGTAAATCAGTTTCTTTCAAACGAAGAGCAAGCCATTCTTTTAAGCGGCAGTAAAACCAAAGGAAATCTTATCGCTTATAACAACATCGGCATTGGTTTAAATACTAGTCATTCGGACAACAGTTTTGGCAACGGCGGCGATGGCATCACTGTAGTAAACGCGGGAAAAAACAGCATAAAATACAATACCATCGGGCATAGCCGCGGTAACGGCATTAACGTTCTTGCGCTATCCTTACAGGCAGGCGAAGAAAATTCTCTGATTATCTCAGGCAACAAAATCGGCGCTTCGGACAATGCAGCAAATGAAGCCGGCAAATTCGGAAACTTCAATGCCGGAATCAGATTCAGCAACGTTCAGAGCGCGCGCATCGGTGTTGACGGCGATGCTAAAAACATAATTGCCGGAAATGGCGGGGACGGAATTTTAATCGAAGGCGATAATTCAAAACTTAATCTGATCACCAATTCGATTATCGGAACGAGCGCGGTGGGCGGTGTTAATCTGGGAAACGCCGGCAACGGAATTTACATCAGAGGCGGGCGCGAAAATACAATCGGCGGCGTTCCGAGCGCGGGCAATTTCATCTCCGGCAACGACGGTAACGGCATTTTCATAGAAAATTCCAGGGAGAACAATGTTTACGGCAATCGAATCGGGATTTTCTCCACTCAAAACGGCAACGTTAAACTGCCTAATAATCAAAACGGCATAAAGATTCTTAACTCTCACAACACCGACATCGGCGACGGCGTTCTTACCGGCTATCGAAATTTCATCGGCGGCAACACGCTTTCAGGAATTGTTTTACAAGGCGATCTGACTCAATTCAACTGCGTTAAAGGCAACTTTATCGGTACGGATTTGAACAACACGAATTTAGGAAATAGTGGGCACGGCGTTTTTATCACCGAGCAGGGACAAAAAAATATCGTCGGCGGTCAGGAAATCGAAGCGGGCAATCGCATTGCTTATAACGGCACTCAACCGACGCACGGCGGGGTTGTGATTGATTCGCTGGCTGGCAGCGGCAATAACGTTGACCCGAATTTGATTTATAATAATGCCGGATTGGGGATTGATTTAGGCTCGCCCGGACATACGCCCAATGACCCGGCTGATGCCGACACCGGACCGAATAATCTGCAAAATTATCCTGAAATCGTCTCAAGACAAATTGTCAACAACGAATTGATAATCGGTTTTAAGGTTGATTCCGCTCCCGGTAATTCAAATTATGGCGCAGACGGAATATATATCGAGTTTTTCAAAGCCGATGCGTCCGGCGAAGGTGAAAAATTCCTCGGTTTTAGTTATTACACTGCTTCTGACTATAACAACGGCGCGCCGAAAATTAAACAGGTGAATCTCGGCAGCATAACAACTCTCGGCATCATGGCAAACGATAGGATCACCGCCACGGCGACTGATTCTGATGGCAATACTTCGGAATTTATGCCTGCTGTCGGCTCGATTTATTCCATTTCGGGAAAAGTCACTTACCGAAATCAGGTATCGGGCGAGCCTCCAAAATCAGTAGCAGGCGTTTTGTTAAAGGCAACCGTCGGTTCCGCCGCCCCGGTTTCTACTAATTCAAACGGAGCTTATCTTTTTGATAATCTTGAGAATGGAAGCTATACAATCACACCGTCAAAAACAGGCGATATTAACGGCATCTCTCCTTTTGACGCAACATTAATTCTTCGACACGTTGCAGCTAACGGAACCGGACCGAATGCTTTAAACCCGATTCAAAAAATAGCGGCAGATGCAAACGGCAATGGAGACATTAGTCCGTTTGATGCAACGCTCATATTGCGTTATTTAGCTGCAAATGGAATAACCCCTAATACTGGAGATGTTGGCGTTTGGAAGTTTGCTCCTCCATCGCGGGATTATGCTCCATTAGCCGGCACAGCCGATAATCAAAACTATGAAGCTATTTTAATAGGGGAAGTTAACGGTAATTGGATGCCTTCAAGTTCTTTGGTAAATGAAACGGCAACAGAAGATCAAAAAGTAAAAACATCCGATCAGGCAATATATGTTTCTTTATCTGATGAGACAAATACAGCCATAAAAGGAGGCACCGTAATTGTCCCGTTGATAATAAGTAATGAGACAAGGAAAGTAATATCGGGTTTAAGTTTTGAAATAACTTATGATCCGGCTGTTTTACAGCCGGATATGGAACAGCCAATTCAAACAACCAATAAATCGGATGGTTTTATGCTGGTCGCTGATACAACAGCATCAGGAAGAATCGGGATTGCCGGATCAACAGCCGGTTCGCTAATTGCGCCTGATGGAACGTTTCTGATGTTGCGTTTTAAAGTAATTGGCGAGTCCGGCTATGTCTCTAACACAGCTAAAATGATGCTTTCTCAACGACTAAACTTTACTGATGAGAACGGCGATTCAATCACAACAACTAAAAAGGCGTTTCGCTAAATTTAGCTGAAACGCCTTTTTGCCATTGTCCAAAGCAATCGGACATTTGCGCGAACATTTGGATGAGCCGCGATCACTGCAAAGCACTAAATCAAAGTTTTGCCGGAATGAGCCGACACGCAAACGCTGATCAGCTTGTTTTCGCTTGTATACCTTCAAAGCGAACAGGCGCTGTTATCTGTAACTTCTCGAACCAACCGCCTGCAATCCGTAGAGCCTCGCTAAAACGTTTAGTTCAGAGCGAAGCACCGCCCAGGTCGATTCGGTTTGACCGCCAAAGTTTCTGCTTCTCAGTAAACGATTTATATTGGTTGCAACACCCAAAATCCTTTGTGCTTCCGGCAGGTTTTCGCCGCGAGTGTCATTATGGTCAAATTCTCGCCGCAATTCATCAGTTGAATCTCCCAAATCTCTGGCAAGCTCGGCAATATTGTCTTCGCTTCTGCTGCCGTTCAATCTGCTTCTATCTAAAGATTTATTTAATTGATTGGTAAAATCGTCAGCCCGCTCTTCTATTCTTTCAAGCAATTCTTCAACTTGTTGCTGGCTGTAGCCTCTGATAATCGTTGATCGCCGGGCGGGAACTGTATTTCGAACCGAAGTATTACTATTACGTGCCGCTACAAATCTATAAGACCTTGCCCCGACTGCCGGTAATCCGTAAACCCGAGCTAAAGTATTTAACTCCGTACGTAGTCTGACCCACGAATTTTCCGCCTGGCTGCTGAAGTTTCGAATGTTCATTATGCGATTTACTTCAGTCGCGGTATTTAAGATTTTTTGAGCTTCCGGTCTGTTTTCACCGCGAGTGTCGTTATGGTCGTATTCACGTCGAAGCTCGTCGGTCGCATTTTCCAATTCGCTTACACGCTCGGCAATATTGTCCTCGGCACGGCTGCCGTCCAACCGGCTTCTGTCGAGAGATTTATTTAATTGGTTGGAAAAAGCATCGGTTCTTTCTTCAATTCTTTCCAATAATTGTTCGACTTGTTGTTGGGAATAAACCGCTCTAGCGGCTCTTCGCTGGGCATAATTTGTATCTGGCAGTGCTGCAATAATTAAAAATGCAGCCAAACCGGCAAATAATTTAGATAGATTGTTTTTCATCATTTTCTCTCCTTTATTCCAAATTATTTTATTGAAAATCAACATCTAAGCGACTTATCTTCGCTCACAAGACTCGACTTAGACATATTCGGGAAGAGTAAAATTGAGTATGTATTTAGCGGGCAAATTCGTCCGTACGCTTACAGACACTTTTTGTGTTAAGTATAATGATTCCTTTATAAGCAGTTGCCGCACCATTAATGATAATGAAGATCTCCTAGAATTCTTCATTATTAGAGCGCATTACAGAGAAATGAAAACCATTTGGCTAGAAATGAAATTGTTCATTGTGCATTGTCAATTGTAAATTGTCAGACAATGTAAAGCTGACAATTTACAATTTCCGTCTTGTAACCGTTTTCATTTTTATTAACCGATAAAATAATCCTGACTTTCTTTGTCTCTGAATGGTTTTCCAGAAAATTAGAAGAGTAAAGAAAACGAACGTTTTCTTTACTCTTCTAAGGCAGAAAAGCGGCTTCGATTGGTTTGTCCGCCGCAATGCCAAATTGTTCGCCGACAAACTGATTGTTCGCACTGCTCAGCCTGTACCAATTGCCCGCGCGGAAAACCGCAACATCAGCCTTGCCGTCTCCGTCATAATCTGCTGCAACGGGCGTATCGGTCGGATTTCCGAATTGTACTCCGGTGAACCCAGCCGATGAACGCTGCATATACCAGGTGCCGGCGCGATAAACTGCCTGGTCGGCTTTGCCGTCGCCGTCGTAATCAGCCGGAACAGGGCGGTCTCCGGCAATTCCGAAATGCACTGCTTGAAACTGATTGGTTGAGCTGTTAATCCCGTACCAATTGCCGTCTCGAAAAACTGCAACGTCCGTGCGATTATCACCGTCGTAATCAGCCGGAACCGGTTTGTCGCCGGAAATTCCGAATTGAATTGCCCGGAAAGCATTGTTCGAGCTATTGAGAAAATACCAGAATCCGCTGCGGAAAACCGCCGCGTCGGCTCGTCCGTCACCGTCGTAATCTCCCAGAACCGGGACATCTCCGGCTTGACCGAAATGAATTGCTCGAAATTGATTTGTCGAGCTTTCGGTAATGTACCAATAGCCGTCTCTGAAAACGGCAACATCGGTTTTGCCGTCTCCATCATAATCTGCGGGAGTGAGTTTGTCCGTCGCCGTGCCAAACTGAATCGCGTAAAAACCCGCTCTCGAACGCTGCACATACCAAAAGCCCTGACGGAAAACTCCGACATCCGAGCGCCCGTCACCGTCGAAATCAAACGGAACGTTTCGTTGAACAATTTGTTCGCTGTTTAAGCGAGCGACGACCGTGCGGGCAACATTATTTACCGATTCAAAATCGCCTCCGATCAGAATTTTGCCGTCTCTCTGCAAAGCGACTTTGTAAACCCCGTTGTCAGTAGCGGCATTAAAAGACGAATCAAGCGAGCCGTCAGAGTTTAAACGGGCGACGTTATTTCGCGCAGCTCCGTTTAGACTGCTAAATAATCCGCCGACCACAATTTTTCCATTCGGAAGCAACAGTAAATCTTCAACTCGCGGCATTTCCGCCGGATTTGTAATTGCGCCCGAATTAAAAGAAGCATCAACGCTTCCGTTCGGGTTGAGTCGAACGACGCCAGTCGCTGTCTGACTGTCGCCTGCAAAAATATGTCCGCCGGCTAAAATCTTGCCGTCCGGCTGCAACGCAAGCGCGTAAACGCTGCTAAATCTGTTTGAATTATTAGAAAAGTTAGCGCGAAAATCGGTATCGAGCGTGCCGTCGGTATTTAAACGAAGCGCTCCGACATAACAAACGCTGCCGGTGCGGGAGTCAACGAAACAAATGCTGGTTGAGCCTCCGACCAAAATTTTTCCGTCAGCCTGAATCGCCACTGTCGAAAAAGGCAGCGAGACTGCGCTGTTAAAAGTAGAATCAATTGAGCCGTCAGCATTTAATCTGGCAACGCCGTTAACCTGAGACCGATTGTTTCCGCGCGGATCTTTGAAAGTGACGACGATTTTACCGTTCGACTGCAATGCAATGTCGGTAATTTCCCCGATGGGCGAGAGATTACTTATCGTAAATGAATTATCATCCGTTCCATCAGTGTTTAGGCGCTTGATGTTGGCAGAAGATAATTCGCCCACCTTGACGTTTAATCCGCCGACCAGAATTTTGCCGTCCGGCTGCAAAACAATCGAATTAACCACTCCGTAAGCTGTTGAAGATGTCGCCGTTCCGGGTGAAGGCGTTCCAAATGATTCGTCAAGCGATCCGTCGGGGTTTAAACGGGCAAGGTGATTACAAAATTTATTATTTACAGTTGTAAACGATCCCCCAATCAAAATTTTGCCGTCCGGTTGAGCGGCGACGGCTCGCACGCCCCCGGTTGCGGTCGAACTATAGCGAGCGGAAGAATCAATCGAACCATTTGCGTTATATACAATGATTGAATCATTCGCATCGTCGAATCCAAACGTATCGGCAGCCGCTAAAATTTTTCCATTGGGGGTTTGAATTACGCTGTAAATACGACTAACAAAAATATTTCCGGTCGGCACAAAGCTGTTGTCGAGCGAGCCGTCCGCGTTCAAACGAGCAAGCCCAGTTCGGTCAACTCCATTGAAGATGAAAAACGCTCCGCCAATTAAGATTGCGCCGTTTGATTGCAAATAAATTGTGTAAATCGGTGAATTAGCACCGTTTCCCGGATTAAAGGACTCATCGAGCGAACCGTTCGGGTTAAGACGAGCGATGCCTTTTCGCGCGACGCCGCCGATGCTGCTGAAAAATCCGGCGACAATGATTTTACCGTCGGGCTGGACGGCTACGTCATATAAATTACTATTGAAATTCCCCGGATTAAATGTGGTGTCAATGCTTCCGTTGGTATTGAGCCGAACGATGGATGTGAAAACCATAGTCGGCATGTAGTTGCGGACAATCAAACCGCCGAGAATAATTTTACCGTCGGCTTGCTGAGCCAAACTGAAAACGCTGCTTGGAATTGGAGACGGATTGCCCGCAGGAAAGGGAATCGGCGAGGTAAAAGTTGGGTCAACAGTGCCGTCGGCGTTTAATCGCGCGACGCCATAATTAGCGGTGTCGTTTACTACAAAAAAATTACCGCCTAATAAAATCTTGCCGTCCGCCTGCACCAAAACGTCATTAACATTGCCGCCTTCGACGCCCAATCCCGGATTAAAACCGGAATCGAGCGAACCGTCCGAATTTAAACGGGCAATGCGATTGCGCGCAGTTCCGTTGACGGCTGTAAACGAGCCGCCGATGATGATCTTGCCGTCGGTTTGGACAGCGATGCTGGCAACCGTGCCGTTTGTTCGAGCCGTAAACGAAGGATCTAATTTATAATCCGCATTTAAACGAGCCAGATTATTGTACCGATTCTCGTTTAAGGTTCTAAAATAACCGCCGACGATGATTTTGCCGTCAGGCTGAAGAGCGGTGCTGCGAACGATTCCCGGTTCGGTGAAAATATCGGCTTTAAACGAAGCGTCAAGCTCGCCCGCAGCGAACGGAACGTTCTCCGATTGAGAATCGGCAGTTTCGACTGGCGGAACATTGGCGGAAAAATCCGAATGATACCGCTCGTTTTTCGGATTAGCCGCTCGCGGATCAATCGCCGCCCTGCCTGCAAAATCCGTGACAAACTGTGCTTGGGCAAGCACAGAGCAAAAAATTAAGAACGTAAAAACAATTGCTGCGCGAAACAGCCCAAAATTAATTGATGAGGTAAAAAACATCTCTGCTCCATTAAGTATTCGTATGAGAATTGTTATTTTTGAGAATGAGAAACCCGATAAAAATCTAGTTTACAAAGTTATAATTCTGTTTGCAATAAGAGGGCAAGAACTCGAATTAACTATGAAAATCGGTATTTGATACCGCACCGCTTTGTCCGGCTGTGTTCTTAATCAGAAGGGCAAATTCGGGTGATGAGTGTAATGGCTCCAATCTCGGTTCAACTGCAAGGTAAGCGATCCAGCCCGAACGCTCGGCTACGGCTTCTTTTAACCAGGCTAACGCGGAGTCCTTTTTATTGACGCCCAAATAAGCGATTGCCAGATCATAAGCGGGAATAAATTTCCTGGCTCGATGCTTAACCAGTGTTTTAATGATTTCTCTTGCTTCGGTTAATTGATTGTTACAGCCGAGGGCGTGAACAAGCGCCGCTTGTACTAATGAAAACTCCGGTGAAACGTCCAAAGCCCTTTTGAATTCCTCGCCCGCTTCTTTAAATAATCCTTTTTCCTCAAAAGCCAAACCGCCGAAAAAGCTCGACCAAATATCGTGAGGATTTAGTTCGCGGGTTTTTTCGACTTGCCGTAAAGCCTCGTCCGGCTGGCGCGCCATCCAGTAATGCCAGGCAACGTGACCGTTAATGATTGAGTCGAGCGGCTCAAGCTCAAGAGCGCAAAGGCTGGCTTCCAAAGATTTTTCGATTTGCCCGGTGGCAATATAATAATGCGAAAGCCAATGATAGGCGTGAACGTAATTCCGGTTTAGCTTCAAAGCGTATTCAAATCCGGCTCTCGCGCTCTCGAAATCCCAATCGTAATGAAGCTTTGTATAAGCCAGCGTCGTTTGCGCTTCGGCGAGATTGTTATCAATCGTTAAGGCTTTCTGCGCCGCCTGGCAGGCTTTCGGCATAGCTATCGCCGGAGGCAGCGCTCCGTTTTCCCATGAACCGAGAGTGCTGTAGCAATCGGCGAGTCCGGCGTAAGCTAGCGCAAAATTTGAATCTTTTTCGAGAGCTTGTTCAAAACACTCAATGCCTTTCGTCAAACCTAGAGGACGCCGATTCCAGAAGTAACGACCTTTAAGATAAAGGCGATATGCGTCAGGATCGTCGGTCGGTCTTTCAATTGATTGATTTTGTGTTTTGCGGTCAAATTTCAATTCAAGTTGAGCGGAAATTGTCCGCGAAATTTCCTCCTGCAAATCAAAAATATCCGAAGTTTTATAGCGGAATTGTTCGCCCCAAAGCTGTGACTTGTTTGAAACATCAACGAATTCGACATTAACAATCAAAATTTCGTTTCGCTTTAATACTCGCCCTGACAACACTGTTCTCACGTTTAACTGTCGTCCTGCATCGAGCGGGTTAATATCGCGACCTTGAAAATAAGAAATCGTGCTTCGCGGAACAACCCGCAGATGTTCGAGCCGTGAAAGATTGTTAATTATGCTTTCCGTAATTCCTTCGCTCAGATAATCGTTATCCGAATCGCCGCTCAGATTGATAAAAGGCAAAACGGCGATTGACGAGACGTCTTTTTGGTTTTCGGTATCGGCGGCGCTCTTAGCTGTTTTTACGGATTTTGTTTCAGCAATAAAGCGGTAGCCGCGTTTTGGAACGGTTTCGATAAAGCGGGGCGAATCGGCGTCATCGCCGATTACCTGACGGATTTCCTTAACCATTCGCGTCAATGCATTATCCGTCACGAATGATTCCTTCCAGATTGCCTCAAACAATTCCTGCTTACTGACGAGCTGTCCATTGCGTCCGATAAGAAAAAGCAGAATTTCAAATGCTCGCGGAGTAATTTTTTTTGTTTGACCGGCTTTAAAGACGCGGAAATTAGAGCTGTCAATCACAACATCGTCAAATTCGTAAACCGTCGAGTTTTTATTGTCTTTGCTCATTTCAGAAGTGATTCAGAGAAAAGATAGCTGAAAACCTCAGTCACAAAAAAGTCACGAACAGATCAGAAAACTGTCATTACTAACCGCTCCGGCTTCGTTAAATTACGAGGTATCGGGACTTAAGTCTCGAAGAAATCATTTGAAAATACAACAAAAAAGTCGGAGAAATTTATGTGTAATTCTATTAAGTTATTAATTAGCCACACAAGAGCAGTTTATCGCATAAAAACAGCCCTCGTAACGGTTCTGCTTTCTTTGCTCGGTCTTGCTTTCCTGCCCGGAAATGCCAGAGCCGATGTCGTAACGGATTGGAATGGTATCGCAAACACAGTCATCGTCACAAATGCCGAACGCCCGGCGGCAGCGGCGCTGATTGATATGGTTTACGTTCACGCAGCGATTTACGATGCGGTAAATTCGATTGACAAACGTTACAGCGTTTACGCGGTTAGTACAGCAAACGTACCAAAAGGAGCTTCACAAGATGCTGCGACGGCGGCAGCGGCATTTCACGTTCTGAAAATTCTTTTCCCGTCGCAGCAGGCATTCCTCGAATCCGCCTACAACGAATCACTCGCTGCAATACCGGAAGGAAATGCAAAAAGAGACGGAATTGCGCTCGGCTTTGAAGTAGCCGCAAAATTTATGCAGCAAAGAGCGAACGACGGTCGAAATGCGAATATTCCTTATGTTCAGGGAAACGGCGCGGGCGTATGGCAGGCGACGCCCCCGACTTTCAGCGCCCCGCTTACGCCTTGGATGGCGCAAATGCGCCCGTTTATGCTTTCCAGTCCATCGCAGTTTCGCCCCGCCGGTCCGCCTGCGCTAAATAGCTTACAGTGGTCGCAGGATTATAACGAAACAAAGGCTTACGGAGCTTTGAATAGCGCAATTCGGACACTTGAACAAACTGAAATCGGGCGTTTTTATGCAGAGCATCCGGGCGCGCAATATAGCCGCATTTTTCGCAATTTTGTAGTTGAAAAGAATTTAAGCGTAGCAGACAACGCGCGTCTTTTCGCGATGCTGTATCTCTCCGTCGCCGATTCGTTAATCGCAGCCTGGGATTCAAAATATTACTTCAATTTCTGGCGACCCGTGACGGCGATTCGAGCTGGCGAAACGGACGGTAATAATCTTACGGAAGCCGATCCGAATTGGACTCCGCTCGTCCCAACGCCGGGGCATCCCGAATATCCTGCGGCACACGGTTGTTTAAGCGCGGCTTTTGCCGAAACGTTGAGAGCGTTCTTTGAAACAAAGAAAGTGAAAATTACTCTCTCCAGCACCGTAACAAACACTTCACGCAATTTCGATAATACCGATGACATTATCAAAGAAATTATTGACGCCCGCGTTTACGGCGGAATGCACTATCGAACCTCAAGCAAACACGGAACAATAATCGGTAAAAACGTCGCACAATGGATGACCAAACACTTCTTCAAGCCCGTGAGATGAAACTTAAAAACTGAAATTCGATTGCTCGATCTGGTGTTATATCAAATTTTATGCTCTGTGTTTTCTCTGTGACTTCTCTGTGTTCTCTGTGGTGAGTTTTTCTCAAGTGAAATCTCACCGCAGAGAACACAAAGAAGTCACAGAGAGACGCAGAGATTTCCGAGCATAAATTGTGAAACATCACCCTCGACCTTTATGCAATGCATTAAGAGTCGAAACGATGACAGTTAAGGCTTTTCTTTAAGGACAAGCCGATAAGCTATTTAGTACAGCATTATTAAGTTTCCTTTATTTGCTTAGCCTTATTCAATTGAGCTGACGAGCCGATTGTGGAAATTTTTAACCTTATAAAGTAAGAAAAGATTAGTTCTTGACAAGCGCGAGATTAACCAAGTAGCTTAACTTCACAAGGCGGGAGTCTTTAATCTAAGATACCTTATATATTAAACCCTGCTGATTATAAAAATTGCACCATTTATGTTCAGAATGTTCAGAAATGAGCATTGTAGTCTTCAAATGATTATTTTTGGCAAACCACCCATTTGTTCCTTGCTTCTCCCAATAAAATTTTATGTTCTTAAAAGACAAATACACAATAAAGTAGATTTAACCGGGAAACGGATGTAATCAGGCTTTATTTTAAAAGCTATAAATCAGTCCGCCGGTAATTAATCGAATTTTTATTTCTTGATTTAAATCACTGTTCAAAGCAAAGTTATCTGTTGGAAAGAAAGGTTGAAAATATGAGAGTTGCGACAGAAAAAAAGTCCGTTGCTAATAAACCAAAAACGAACGGTCGGGCTACCTCAAACGGCAGCGCAAACGGTCATGAAACGGCTGAGGCGCTCGATGAAAAGCTGCTCCTGAACATTTTAACGGCTGTTAAAAAAGGGGATTTTTCCAGCCGGATGCCAACCGACCAAATTGGCGTAACCGGGAAAATTTATGACGCTCTTAATGAGATAATCGAAAAAAACGAGATGCTGACCTCCGAATTGGGTCGCATCAGCGAAGTCGTCGGTAAGGAAGGAAAAATTGCGCAGCGCGCGACACTCTCGCACGCGACCGGAGCTTGGGCGTTGTGCATAAATTCCGTCAACACTCTAATAACCGATTTGGCTCAGCCGACAACCGAAGTAGCCCGCGTTATCGGCGCTGTTGCCGAAGGCGATTTGTCGCAAAACTTCAATCTCGAAATTGACGGGCGACCGCTCAAAGGCGAATTCCTGCGAACCGGCAAAACAGTAAATACAATGGTCGCGCAACTCGGCGCTTTTGCCTCGGAAGTAACTCGTGTGGCGCGTGAAGTCGGAACGGAAGGAAAGCTCGGCGGACAAGCGCAAGTCAAAGGCGTTTCAGGAACGTGGAAAGATTTAACCGACAATGTGAACTTGATGGCGTCGAATCTGACCGGGCAAGTGCGAAATATTGCGGATGTAACAACGGCTGTCGCAAACGGCGACCTTTCTAAGAAAATCACGGTTGACGTAAAAGGGGAAATTTTAGAGCTGAAAAATACGATCAACACGATGGTTGACCAGCTTTCGTCGTTTGCCTCCGAGGTGACGCGCGTAGCAAGAGAAGTCGGAACGGAAGGAAAACTCGGTGGACAAGCTGAAGTTAAAGGCGTTTCAGGAACGTGGAAAGATTTGACAGATAACGTAAATCTGATGGCAAACAACCTGACAGGTCAGGTTCGTAATATCGCAGAAGTAACAACCGCCGTGGCAAACGGCGACCTTTCCAAAAAAATTACTGTAAACGTCAAAGGGGAGATTTTAGAACTAAAAGACACGATCAATACACTTGTAGATCAGCTTTCCTCATTTGCATCGGAAGTGACTCGTGTAGCTCGTGAGGTTGGAACAGAAGGAAAGCTCGGCGGACAGGCGGAAGTAAAAGGTGTTGCAGGCGTTTGGAAAGATTTGACCGACAACGTCAACTTGATGGCAAATAATTTGACCGGACAGGTGCGTAACATCGCAGAAGTTGCAACATCAGTGGCAAACGGTGACCTTTCCAAGAAAATCACCGTTGACGTTCGAGGCGAGATTTTAGAATTAAAAAATACGCTGAACACAATGGTTGACCAGCTCAACTCGTTTGCATCGGAAGTAACTCGCGTGGCGCGCGAAGTCGGAACCGAAGGA
The DNA here is from genome assembly GCA_036388995.1 of Pyrinomonadaceae bacterium. Lineage (GTDB taxonomy): Bacteria > Acidobacteriota > Blastocatellia > Pyrinomonadales > Pyrinomonadaceae > JALZCH01. Next base: position 28,361 of record DASVQU010000141.1, read on the forward strand.
AAACTAGGCGGTCAGGCGGAAGTTAAAGGAGTTGGCGGCGTCTGGAAAGATTTAACCGATAACGTAAATCTGATGACGAGCAACCTGACGGCGCAGGTGCGTAACATCGCCGAAGTCGCGACAGCGGTGGCAAACGGCGACCTTTCCAAGAAGATTACCGTGCAGGTGCGCGGCGAAATTCTTGAGCTGAAAGATACGCTGAACACAATGGTTGACCAGCTCAACTCGTTTGCATCGGAAGTAACTCGCGTGGCTCGTGAAGTCGGAACGGAAGGGAAACTCGGCGGACAGGCACAGGTTAAAGGCGTATCGGGAACATGGAAGGATTTGACCGAAAACGTAAACTTTATGGCGTCAAACCTGACAGGGCAAGTGCGAAACATTGCCGCCGTAACTACCGCCGTGGCAAACGGCGACCTCTCCAAGAAAATCACGGTTGACGTGCAGGGAGAAATTTTAGAACTCAAAGACACTATCAACACAATGGTTGACCAGTTGTCGTCATTCGCATCGGAAGTGACTCGCGTGGCGCGCGAAGTAGGAACAGAAGGAAAATTAGGCGGACAAGCTGTTGTGCGAGGCGTTTCCGGTACGTGGAAAGATTTGACCGATAACGTAAACTTTATGGCGTCGAACCTCACTTCTCAAGTGCGAAACATTGCCGACGTTACAACCGCGGTTGCGACCGGCGATCTTTCCAAAAAAATCACGGTTGACGTAAAAGGTGAAATTCTCGAACTCAAAAATACGATCAACACGATGGTTGATCAGCTTTCGTCGTTTGCATCAGAAGTAACGCGTGTTGCGCGCGAAGTAGGAACAGAAGGAAAGCTTGGCGGACAAGCTGTTGTGCGAGGCGTTTCGGGAACGTGGAAGGATTTAACAGACAACGTAAACTTTATGGCGTCAAACCTGACAGGTCAGGTGAGAAACATTGCCGCCGTAACGACCGCCGTAGCGAACGGTGATTTGTCGAAGAAAATCACGGTGGACGTGCAAGGTGAAATTCTCGAACTCAAAGTCACGATTAACACGATGGTTGACCAGCTCAACTCTTTCGCGTCTGAAGTGACACGTGTTGCAAGAGAAGTTGGAACCGAAGGTAAATTAGGTGGTCAGGCGGAAGTAAAAGGTGTCGCCGGTGTGTGGAAAGATTTGACCGATAACGTGAATTTCATGGGATCGAATTTGACGACGCAGGTGCGCGGAATCGCTCGCGTCGTGACCGCCGTGGCAAACGGCAACCTTAATCGCAAATTGGAGGTGGAAGCGCTCGGCGAGATCGCAGAGCTTTCCGACACCATCAACGCGATGATTGACACGCTTGCGACCTTTGCCGATCAGGTAACGACGGTGGCGCGCGAAGTGGGTATCGAAGGAAAACTCGGAGGTCAGGCGAACGTTCCGGGCGCTTCTGGAACGTGGCGCGATTTGACCGACAACGTGAACCAACTCGCGGCAAACCTGACTAATCAGGTGCGCGCGATGGCTGACGTGGCGACCGCCGTTACCAAAGGCGATTTGACGCGCTCGATTACGGTGGATGCGTCCGGCGAAGTTGCGTTCTTGAAGGATAACGTTAACGAGATGATTCGCAATCTTCGCGAAACGACTCAAAAGAACACCGAACAAGATTGGTTGAAAACGAACCTCGCTAAATTTACGCGGCTGCTGCAAGGTCAGCGCGATTTGCTGACGGTTGCCAGACTTATTTTGTCGGAAATGGCTCCGCTGGTCGAAATGCAGCACGGCGTCTTTTACATTTCGGATACCGTGGAAGACGAAATCGCGTTGAAATTGCTGGCGAGCTACGCTTATCGCGAGCGTAAATCTGTCGCCAACGAATTCAGACTCGGCGAAAGTCTCGTCGGGCAATGCGCGCTCGAAAAAGAAAGAATTATTATCACTAACGTTCCGCCGGATTACGTCAAAATCAATTCCGGTTTGGGCGAAGCCGTTCCGACAAATATCGTCGTTCTGCCAGTTTTGTTTGAAGGACAAGTCAAAGCGGTTATCGAGCTGGCTTCATTCAATCCGTTTAATGAAAATCAATTCGGTTTTCTCGACCAATTGACCGAATCAATCGGGATTGTTATCAACACGATTGAAGCGAATATGAGAACCGAAGAGCTGCTCAAACAATCGCAGTCTTTGGCGCAGGAACTGCAAGCCGGACAAGCCGAATTGCAGGAAACCAACCGACGGCTCGAATTGCAGGCGCAATCGCTCCAAACTTCCGAAGAACTGCTCAAACAGCAGCAGGAAGAATTGCAGCAAACCAACCAAGAATTGGAAGAAAAAGCGCAGCTTCTTTCCGAGCAAAAAAATCAGGTCGAACAGAAAAACCGCGAAATCGAGCTTGCCCGCACGGCGCTCGAAGACAAAGCCAAACAGCTCGCTCTTTCGTCGAAATACAAATCAGAGTTTCTGGCGAATATGTCGCACGAATTGCGGACTCCGCTAAACTCGATGCTCATTTTGTCGAAAATGCTCTCGGAGAATATGGACACCAATTTGAGCGAAAAACAAATCGAGTTTGCCGAAACGATTCATTCATCGGGTTCGGATTTGCTGGCGCTGATTAATGAAATTCTCGATTTGTCGAAAATCGAATCCGGTACAATGGGCGTCGAAATCGGCGAGCTTTATTTCAGCGAATTGCGAGCCGACGTGGAGCGCAACTTCAGCCAGATTGCTCAGGATAAAGGGCTTCAGCTTGTCGTTGAAATTGAGCCTGAGCTTCCCAAGAATATGCAGACCGACGTCAAGCGTTTGCGTCAGGTGCTGAAAAATTTACTATCCAATGCCTTTAAGTTTACGCATCAAGGTCAGGTAACAATGAAAGCGGGAATCGCCAAACGCGGTTGGAGCTATGATAACGACAGCTTGAATCGCGCCGCTTCCGTCGTCGCGTTTACGGTCAGCGATACCGGAATCGGAATTCCCGAAGACAAGCAGCAGCTTATCTTCGAAGCATTTCAGCAAGCCGACGGAACGACGAGTCGTAAATACGGCGGAACCGGGCTGGGGCTTTCGATCAGCCGCGAAATCGCCAGACTTCTCGGCGGCGAAATCACGCTGGAAAGCACGCCGGGCGAGGGAAGCACTTTCACTTTTTATCTGCCGGAAAGTTATCAGCCGACGACATTAACGCCGGAAGAAGAAGATGGTGAAGAAACGGTTTCGGGCAATGGTCATCGTCAAAAGAGCTTGATTTCATTAGCTCGCGAATCAGAGGAAGATTCTGCTCGGATTCAAATTATCGTCAGCGATGATCGCGCGGAGATTAAACCCGGAGACAAAGTTTTGCTGATCGTCGAAGACGACAGCAGCTTTGCGCGGATCATGCTCGACATCGCGCACGAGCAGGGCTTTAAATGTCTCGTCGCGCAACACGGCGAAGAGGCTTTAATGACCGCCCGCAAATATCGCCCGGATGCGATTACTCTTGATTTAACGCTTCCGGGTGTTCACGGTTACGCTGTTTTAGACCGGCTCAAACACGATCCTTCGACCAGACACATTCCGGTTCAAATCGTCTCGGTGGTTGACGATTTAAAACGAGTTTTGAAGCTCGGCGCATTGTCGCTGATAGCAAAACCCGCGAGCCGCGAAAGATTGATCGAAGGCGTCGCCAGCCTCAAAGAATTCGTCGAGCGTCCGATCAGGAAATTGCTGCTGGTCGAAGACGATGAAACGCTGCAACGCAGTATCAACGAATTAATCAACGGCGAGGACGTTTCAATAACCGCAGTCGGGACGGGCGAAGAAGCTTTAAAACAACTTCACACTGAACGCTTCGATTGCGCGATTGTTGATTTAATGCTGCCGGATATGGAATGGTCTGATTTAATCACTCAGATCAAGCAAAAATCGGGCTTTCCTGAGCTTCCGGTGATTGTCCATACGGGCAAAGATTTAACCAAACGCGAGACGGCAAAGATTAAAAAGCTCGCCGAAACGATTATCATCAAAGACGCCGATTCGCTTGAGCGTCTGGTTGATGAAACCGCGCTTTTCCTGCACCGCGATGTCGCCGATTTAACCGAATCGCAGAAGAATATGATGAAGCGCGTCAACCGCACCGATCCGCGACTTGACGGTAAGAAAGTCTTGGTTGTTGACGATGATATTCGCAACATTTTCGCGCTCACGAGCGCTCTCGAACGCCAGCAAATGCAGGTCGTTTACGCTGAAAACGGTCGGGACGGAATTGAAATGCTCAAGAAAACTCCGGGAATCGAAGGAGTTTTGATGGACATTATGATGCCGGAAATGGACGGTTACGAAGCGATGCGTGAGATTCGACAAATCTCGAAATTCAAATCAATTCCGATTATTGCCGTCACCGCCAAGGCAATGAAAGGAGATCGGCAGAAATGTCTCGAAGCCGGAGCCTCAGACTACATCACCAAACCGGTGGACAGCGAGCAGTTGCTCTCTTTGTTGCGGATTTGGCTCGATAAGTAAGAGTGAAAAAAGGGAAGCGAGTTTTTGAGCGAACAGCTATAATACTCGCTTCGCCTTATTTTTTATGGAAGGCTTAACGACATCAAAACAGCAGGCAAATATTCTTCTGGTTGACGACCGACCGGAGAATCTGCTGGCAATGGAAACGGTTCTGGCGGATCTGGGGCAAAATCTGATCTCCGTCTCTTCCGGTCGGGAAGCGTTACGATTTTTGCTTGCAGAAGAAGTGGCTTTGATTTTGCTCGATGTTCAAATGCCGGGGCTAAACGGTTTTGAGCTTGCTGAATTAATCCGAGAGCGCAAATGTACGCAGCGGACGCCGATTATTTTTGTTTCGGCGACCAGTAAAGATGAGCAATACGTTTTTAAAGGTTATTCCCTTGGCGCGGTTGATTATTTAACGAAACCGATTGAGCCTGAAATACTAAAATCAAAGGTTCGTTTTTTTATCGAGCTTTTCCAGCAAAATCAGGAAATCAAGCGGCAAGCTCATTTGCTCGAAAAAGCTAACATTGAATTGGATGGCTTAAACGCGGAGTTGGAAGCCAGGGTTTCAAAACGCACAGCTCAGCTTGAAGCCGCCAATCAAAAACTCGAAAACGAAATAGTCGTGCGAAAGCGAGCCGAAGCCCGGCTTGCCACCGAACACGCCGTTACGCGAACGCTTGCCGAAGCAAGCAATCTTGAAACCGCTTCTCAAGCCATTCTCAAAGCATTTTGTGAACATCTCAAGGCTGATGTTTCTTGTCTGTGGCTGCTGAATGATAAGAACACTAAACTTTCACTCGCTCAAATTGAAGTTTCCGAAGAAGCCGGCGACGTAGCTTCCTTTGTTAACGAAAGCAAGCGTTTAAAATTTAAAATCGGCGTCGGATTGCCCGGACAGGTTTGGGAGAAAAACGCTCCGATTTGGCTGCCCAATACAGTAAGAGGGGAGAAATTTCCTCGCGCGGCGGTTGCAGCAACCGTTGGATTACACAGCGCGGTCGGATTTCCAATCAAAATCGGGAAAGAGATTTTCGGTGTGATCGAGTTTTTTACTCGGCGTCCGCTTCTGTCCGACCAGAATTTACTCAATATGCTCGAAGCGACGGGCAGCGAAATCGGACAGTTTATTCAGCGCAAGCGAGTCGAAGCCGAGCGGGAAAATCTTCTTCTTCGTGAGAAGACTCTGCGCGAACAAGCCGAAAAAGCCAGTCGTTTAAAAGACGAGTTTCTGGCGACGGTTTCGCACGAATTGCGAACGCCGCTCAACGCAATTCTCGGCTGGGGACAAATGCTCAATACCGGCAAGCTCACCGACGCAGACCGGGATCGCGCGCTCGAAACAATTTATCGCAATGCCAAATCGCAGGCGCAATTAATTGATGATTTGCTCGACACTTCCCGCCTGATTACGGGCAATCTTCGTTTGAATCTTTCACCGACTTCGGTCATAAAGGTTATTGAATCGGCGCTCGATGTCGTTCGCCCGGCGGCGGAAGCGAAAAAAATCAATCTTTCGGCTGTTTATAACTCAAAAATAGAAACAGTCACCTGCGATTCGCACCGATTGCAGCAAATGATTTGGAATTTACTGACCAATGCCGTTAAGTTCACTCCGAACGGAGGCAGTGTCGAGATCGCTCTTGAACAAAGCGGGAGTAATATTCAAATTAAAGTTAAGGATACCGGACAGGGAATTCCGGGAGAATTTTTACCGTTTGTTTTCGACCGTTTTCGCCAAGCCGATAGCTCGAGCACGAGAAGGCACGGCGGTCTCGGAATCGGGTTGGCAATCGTCAGGCATTTGGCAGAGCTTCATGGCGGTTCCGTCAAAGCAGACAGCGACGGCGAAAACCTTGGCGCTACTTTTACGATCACGCTTCCCGCTTCGCTTGCGGTTAATAATCATAAAGAATCGGAACTTGACGAGAATAACGGTTATTTGAAAAAAGAAAGCTCTGATTTGGAGCTTGACGGAGTGCGAATTTTGATTGTGGATGATGATGCCGATACCTGCGAAATGCTGACCTATGCGCTTAATCAATGGGGAGCGCAGGCGCAGACTTCAGCCTCTGTTTCCGAAGCATTTAATTCGCTCAGCGAATGGCAGCCCGATATTTTATTAACGGATATTAATATGCCCGGCGAAGACGGCTATGCGCTGATCAGTAAAGTCAGATCATTAACCTCGGAAAAGATTGCCAGCATTCCGGCAATTGCTTTAACTGCGCTGGCTCGACCCGAAGACAGCGAACAAGCTATTTCAGCCGGTTTTCAACTGCATTTTGCAAAACCCGTTGATACTCAAAAATTAGCCGAAGCAATTATTAATCTAACCAGAAAATTCTGATTTCATCTCCGTTTATACGGAAATAGAAAAGGTTTGTCGGTTTAGTAAACCGACAAACCTTTTCTATTTCCGTATAAAAACATTATTGAAATCAGCCATAAATCTCAAATCTCAAATGAAAATGTACGACTAACGACAGATTAGATTTCATTAATTTTACATACTGAAAGCTAAAGACAAACGGTTAAACCGCAGCAACGATTGTTGTCTGCATCAACCTGTATTCTCAGCCGATAATTTTATCGTCGCGCAGTGTTGATAAAGAAGGAGACAGTTATGAGAAACCGCGTTCCTCTCACAATTATTTATCATCTTTTGCTTTTTTCAATGACGTGCTATGCGTGCACGTTTCAGGGCAACGAGCAATCGCTTGAAATTGCCGAACCGAATGAAACCGCATCAGAGCAAACTGAAGCCTCGGCTTTAGCTATAATTCGCAAATCCGCGCACAGGCTTTCGGGCGCGTCGAACGATTACGACCCGCTAATGCAAATGATCGGCGACGCCAGATTCGTGCTTCTTGGAGAAGCCACGCACGGCACGCACGAATTTTACCGGGAGCGCGCACGGATTACCCGCCGCTTGATTGAAGAAAAAGGATTTGACGCCGTCGTTCTCGAAGCTGATTGGACTGATGCTTATCGCGCCAACGAGTTTGTTTTGGGTAAATCCGAAGACCGGACTGCCCAAAAATCGCTTTCCGGTTTTACGCGGTTTCCCCGCTGGATGTGGCGCAACGCTGATTTTCGCGATCTCGTCGGCTCGATACGCTCGTTTAACGATTCGCGGCAAGCTGAGGCAAAAAAAGTCGGTATTTACGGAATGGATTTGTACGGTCTTGCCGAGTCTCTTAAGGAAGTAACCGAATTTCTCCGCCGCACAGAACCTGAAGCCGCCAAGCTAGCTTCTAAAAGATACGGCTGTTTCGGCAGTTACGGCGATAACCCGCCGCAATATGGTTACGATGTAGCATCGGGAATAAAGAAGTCGTGCGAAAAACAGGCTGCCGAGCAGTTTCAAGAGATGGAGCAGCGTTTCGCGGCGTGGCAAAACAATCCGCAGCGCGAGCGCAGCGACGATTTGTTTTCCGCTTATCAAAGCGCCCGCGTGGTAAAGAACGCCGAGGCTTATTATCGTTTAAGCTACAACAGAAGCTTTTCGACCTGGAATTTGCGAGACAATCATATGGCTGACACAATTCACGCGCTGACCGGATATTTGGACGCGCTCGGCAATTCAAAATCCAAAATAGTCGTCTGGGCGCATAACACGCATCAGGGAGACGCGCGGATGACGGATATGG
>DASVQU010000142.1:0-56896 GCA_036388995.1 Pyrinomonadaceae bacterium
AAAAAAATTAAATGTTTCAATATCTGACAAATCTTTTGTTTTATTTTCTAAAACGTCTAAAATATAGGTAATCTGCCTTTCGTCAATAAATTTAACTTCTTCAATTTCCCCTTTTAATAAATTGTAATCAAATTCATTTACAGCTTTATTAATAACCTCCTGAATCAATATATGTGATTTATTTTGCCATTCTTCACGATTTGTTAGTTTAAACATTAATACTGCAATTCTAAGTTTTTGCCTTAAACTATAATTTTCATTTTGTAACGCCTTTTTAAAAAAATCGTTGTATTCCTCTTCATATTGTGAATAAGCATTAAAAGTTTTTGTAATCGTTGTTGCACCTATTTTAAACCCATCTTCAGCAACTTCTTCATTATCTTTTAAGCCCTCATTTTCTTGTGAAATGGTTAAAAGTTGCGAAAGAGGCACTTCTAATCTAGCAACTTTAGCATTGTAAACAGCAGTCTTTAATTCTTCTTTCTGCTTTGCTATTTCCGTATTAAATTTTACGTAATCGAAACGCAATTGATCGATAACAGCTTGGTCTTTCTCTTTTTGTGTATTTAAGGAGGTCAGTCGATTTTCTAAAGCACTTTGTTGCGCCTTAAGATTCTTATTTATACTTTCATAATTTTCTTTCTCCTTTTTTTCTTTTTCTGATGTTGCCTCAAAGAATTTTATTTGATCATCTAAATCACTCAATTTCTGTATCGCATCTTCCTTTATGTTACTTACATTTTCAATTTGTCCATTTAAATCTGTTATTTTTGCTTCTTTGTTAGCAATTTCTTTGTTTGCATTCTCAAGTTTCGAAATTTGAGGACCGTAGGATCCAAGATAAAGAACCATCATTGCACCGAATAGGGACAAAAGAGCAGGACCTAAAACAGTAATAAATGCTGATCGAAAGAAAGGCGGTCTTTTTAAATCTTTGATCTCTAAGTCTGCTTTTGTTTTATCAGCTTGAAGTTTTGTAATCTCCCACTCTAATTTGTCTCTTTGTAGGTCTTCAATTGATTTCAAGGGAATAGCCGAAGGTTTTTGTTCAAATTGTTCTGAAGAATTATTTTCAGGATTCACTATTTCAGATTCTCGAAATTTATCTTCCGAAATTCCTTCTTTTGTTTTTACAGATTCTATATCTTTAGTTTTTTTGTCGCCATTAGCCATAGAGACCTCTACAGATAATTACCTTTTTTTATTCCTTGTAACTAAAATTATTTAGCCATTGCGTCTGTGACTTTGATTTCTCCGGCAATAATTTTGCTTTTGGCTTCTTCGACTTTCTGAATTTCTTCGGGCGTGATTAACGATTTGTTGTATTCGTCCATCGCATAAGCGACGCCGTCTTTATCGAGTCCGAAAACGTGAAAACCGCCGTTAAATTTGCCTCCCTGCACCTCTTTGACGACATCGAAAACAGCGTTGTCAACGCGCTTGACCATGCTCGTTAAAACAAAACCGGGTTTGAGCATATTCTGATTTGAATCAACGCCGATGACAAAACTTTTCGCATTGCCGTTTTCGTCTTTTCCGGCTTGCTCGACGGCATCAAAAGCGCCGAGACCTGAATTTCCGGCGGCTGTAAAAAGCACATCCGCGCCTTTCGACATTTGCGATAAAGCAAGCTCTTTGCCTTTGCCCGGATTATTCCACGCCGCATCCGTTACGCCGACAAAAGAACTGACCACCCGAACGTTCGGATTAACGGCTTTTGCTCCTTCTTCGTAGCCTTTTGCAAACCGATGAATAAGCGGAATGTCCATTCCGCCGAGAAAACCGACAACGCCGGTTTTCGATTTTTGCGCCGCCAGCATTCCGACGAGATACGAGCCTTCGTGTTCGCGGAAAACGAGCGATGCGACGTTCGCCAGCGGTTTGCCTTTTTCGTCCAGAATCACGCCGTCAACAATCGCAAAATGAATGTTCGGATAATCGCGCGCGACTCGTTCCATAATCGGACCTTGCGCGAAACCGACGCCGATTACCAGATCGTAACCGCGCTCGGCAAAAGCGCGCATCGCCGGTTCGATGTTGTTCGGAGTTCCCGGTTCGACATCGCGCACAACAACGCCAAGCTCTTTCTGCGCGCGCACGACGCCTTCCCAAGCCGCCGCGTTAAACGAACGGTCGTCTTTGCCGCCGATGTCAAAAACAATCCCGACGCGCGTTTTGCCTTTTTCTTCAGCCGAAATTTGCCCCGTCGAACAAGCCGACAAGAAAATTACGCCGAGAACCACACAGACGAAAATGATGAAAAAGAATTTTGATTTCATAAAATTATTTCGCCGTTTCGATTCCGGCGTTTTGTAAAATCTGATTGAACGGCGCTTCGAGGTCTTCGGCTTTAACGCCGCCTTCGCTCTGTGCGCCATCAGAATAAACGAGAAACTTTCCGCATTCAAAGCTGATAGCTACATCAACAATTTTTCCATTGTCGCCGATTGCCCTTAATGCGTGGCGCGGATTAAAGCAATCAGCAGGTTTTGCGCCAGCCATTCCGCGGATGAGAGCGCCTTTCACGTCTTTCTGATGCTGAACAATGTCAATTTCGGTTTTTCCCGAAATTTGATAGCCGTGAAAATTTTCCGACGCTTCCGTTTGCCGTTCGGGTTTGAGCGCGTAAAGCGTCAATTTGCTGCTGTTTAAAAAAATCTGGTAAGAATCTGCCGGAAATGCGCGCTTGATTTCCGCCATTGTGGTTTCGGGTATCGTCAATCGCTGAAAGACGAAAATTCCCCAGCCGATGAGGCTGACAGCAATTAAAAGAAATAAAATAGCTATTTTAACGTTCATATTTAAACTTTACGGAATGCTGGCTTTGATTAAACTGAGCGCCGCGCTCGGTTTTTCGCCGATTTGAAACGCTTTCCGCAATGATTTGCCGGCAGGCGCGGCTTGCGCTTCGTCGCGGCAATACAAAACGCCGAGCGGCTCGTCCGTTTTTATTTCGTCGCCGATTTTCTTCTCGCAGGCAAAACCGACTCCGAAATCAATTCGATCTTCGACTTTGATGCGCCCGCCGCCGATTGCGCTGACGGCTTCGCCAACCGCACGCACATCAACGGCTGTGATAAAGCCGGATTGAGCGGCTTTGACCGGAATTTGCAATAAATTCCGGTCAAATAATTGTTCCGGTTCATCCGCAACACTTGCGTCGCCGCCTTGAATTTCAATGTTTTGGCGGAATTTTTCAAGCGCAGAACCGTCGCGCAGTTTTTCTTCGCAAATCGCGCGGGCGTTTTTTAAATTAACCGCGATTTTTGTCAGAGACAGCATTCGCGCCGTTAAATCGAGCGATAATTCCAGCGTCGCTTCAAAACCTTCTTCCATTTCGCCGCGCAAAATCTTGATGCATTCGTAAACTTCGAGCGAATTTCCGACATATTTTCCGAGCGGCTGATTCATATCCGTCACTACCGCCTGCGTTTTGACGCGGCAGGCGTAGCCGGTTTCCGCCATCGCTTTGCCAAGCGCGCACGAATCTTCAAATTCGGTCATAAACGCGCCGCTCCCGGTTTTCACGTCCAAAACGAGCGCGTCCAATCCTTCCGCCAGCTTTTTCGACATAATCGAAGCGACGATCAGCGGAATGTATTCAACCGTCGAGGTCGCGTCGCGCAAAGCGTAAAGTTTTTTGTCCGCCGGAGCGATTTCCGGCGTTTGCCCGCACATCGCAAAGCCGTGCGATTTGACGATTTTTTTAAATTCTTCGAGCGTGAGATTGACGTTGTAACCGCTTATGGATTCGAGCTTGTCGAGCGTCCCGCCGGTGTGTCCCAGCCCGCGACCGGAGATCATCGGCACGGCGATGCCGCAAGCCGCCGCGAGCGGCGCAATTATCAAGGAAGTTTTGTCGCCGACGCCGCCCGTCGAATGTTTGTCGGCTTTCGGCGCTTCGATGTCGGAAAAATCCAGAACATCGCCCGAATGCAGCATTGCTCCGGTCAAAAACGCCTGTTCATCCGAATTTAAACCGCGCGTAAAACAAGCCATCAGCAGCGCGGAAATCTGATAATCAGCCCAGCGTCCATCAGTTACGCCGCCAACAAAATTGGAGATTTCCTTCTCGGTCAAACTCCCGCCGTCGCGCTTTTTTCTGATAATCTCCTGTGGTCTAAACATTTAAATTTTCTTTTCTTCCGCCGAAAATATCACAGCGGCGCTTATTTAGTCACTTCCCTACTTTTAAAATCTGAATTCACGGATGGATTTTTCAACGCCGAGACGCCGAGACGCAGAGTTTTTTAGAAAAGAATTGAGAAAATCTCTCGGCTTCTCGCTCGAACTTCTCTTTTCTATCTTTAATTTCTCTGCGTCTCTGCGTCTCGGTGTTTCAACTTTTCTTAACTTGAACGAAAGTTTTAAAAATCGTAAACAAACAGGCTTCCTTGCTTGCACGGCGGCGCGTGTGCAAAAATTCTTGCAATTATTAAACAAATTTTAGAAGGAGATTTTTTTTACAATGGAAAATGAAAATGCAGCAGCAACCGAAACTGCGACTGAAACCGCGCCCGAACAAAACGGCGGCGAAACCGCGGAAACAGCGGAGAAACCGCCTGAAGAAGAAGTAACTTACAACGCCGTGCAAAAAGACGGGCACGTCACCGCAATCTGGGAAATGCAAGGTCGTCGTCATCTTCGCACAATTGATCCGCGCTCGCGCGAAGGTCTGGAAATCTTACGACTCTTCACCGCAGAACACGAATAATCAATTACGAATTAACAATTACGAATTACGAATTAATGATTTTAAAAATATTCCACAATTCGTAATTCGTAATTTGAAATTCGTAATTGATTTCCGTAGTTCTAGCTTCTGAATTTTTCCCATTCGCCCCAAATGGCGAGCGTGACGCCGACGGATTGCAGATTGACAAAGAAAGTCTTTCCGTCGCGGCTGAAAGTCGCTCCGGCAAATTCGCTCGATTCCAATTTCGGCACAATATTTCTGGCGAAATCGGCGACTTTGCCGTCGGGCGTTAAAATCCTCACGTAATTGCTGGGCGATAACAGTTGACCGAGGTAATTGCTGTCTTCACACATAAACAGCAGGCGGCTTTTCGGATGCGTGCAGATGTTGTCGGGCATATCGAGCAACTCGCGGTCGGGCGATTCAAAGAGCAGAGTCAAATGCCCTTCGTCACGATTTTTTCTTTCATAAAGCCAGATTTGCCCGCCGCCGTTGTCGCCGCCTTTTGACGAGACAAAATAAACGCGGCTGCGGTCGGCAAAACAGCCTTCGAGCTTGACGAATGCCGCGCCGCCTTTCGCTTTTCCCTGTTTGTAAACCGCCACTTCATCAACGTCCGCTTCTTCCGGGTTCGGATTATCAATGGTCACCCAAACCGCGTCGAAAGTTTCTCCGGTTTTACGCCCTTTTCGCATATCAAGATTCGGGCGGTCTTTGACCGCGAGCATCTGCAAAGTGCCGCCTTCAACGAGACGATTTGCTTTCTTCGGAATGAATCGGTAAAAACCGGCTTCGATTCCATAATTCAATGGGTCTTCCGTCAGATAAACGATTCCTTTGTCGTCAATCGCAACCGCTTCGTGACAAAAACGCCCCATTGCCACAAGCGGCACGGGAGGCAAATTGTTGTCTGCCGAAGCCGAAACTTCAAAACAATAACCGTGCGGCTTTTGAAAACCGCCTTGTTTTTTGCCGTTGACGGTAATTTCCGTTTTGCCGAGCGCAGTTTCCTCGCAGGAAATCCAGCTTCCCCAGGGCGTTCGCCCGCCCGCGCAGTTGACCAAAGTTCCGCTCAAGGAAACAAAATCGCGATCAATAAGGCGCGTTTTCGGATTAATGACGAGTGTGGTCGTCCCGCCGCCCGCCGATTCGTCGTAATGATTTGCCGCGCCGATTGAAATGTCGGGCTGCGGCGTTTTGTTGCTGACCTCGTGATTGCGAACGAGCCGCACTTCGCCTTTGACATCAAATGCCGCCATTCCATCGTGCAGACGCGGCGTCGGTCGTCCGTCTTTCATCAAATCGCCTTTTTTTCCGACGACGGTATATTCAAAACCTTTCGGCAAAGCGAGAATCGTCTCGCCCGTATTTTTTGCCGCCGTCGGAATTAGCTCGCCGAAGCCGACGGCTTTTAAATTTTTCAGACTTCCGTTTTCAGCAAAGATTTCCGCTCTGCGCGCAAAACCTGTAAACATCAAACCGCCGGTCGCAGCCGCCGCCGTTAATAAAAAATTACGCCGATTCATAATCAATAAATTTGTTTGCTAAAACAATCGTAAACCTTTTGCCTGAGTTTGCTCCAGCTTTGTTAAATATTCGTTACGAGAAATCTCTCGCGCGCCTAAAACCGAAAGATGCGGAGTCATCACCTGCGCGTCGAGCCAATCGGCGCCGCGCGCTTGAAGATGTTCAATTAAAAAAATCAGCGCGAGCTTTGAAGCATTCGAGCGCAAATGAAACATACTCTCGCCGCAAAACGCGCCGCCCGCATCAACACCGTAAAGTCCGCCTACTAATTCTTCGTTTTCCCAAACCTCAACGCTGTGCGCGTCACCGGCTTTGTGCAATTCAATGTAAGAGTGGATAAAATCTGAGGTTATCCAGGTTCCAGCCTCGTGATTTCTTTTCACGCGTGCGCAGTTTTCGATGACTTGGGGAAAAGCGCGGTCAATCGTAAATTCAAACCGCGTTTTCCGCCGTTCGCGCTCCAGACTTTTCGGAATGTGCAATTCCGAAAAGTTTAAAACCGCTCGCCGTTCCGGGCAAAACCAGGGCAGCGGCAAACCGTCAATATGCCACGGAAAAATGCCTTTGCGGTAAGCGCGGCGCAGATTTTCCACCGTCATTTTGCCGCCGAAATGAATTATATCGCTTGCGTCGTAATAATAATTGCCGAACAAAATCCAGTCGGAAAAACGGTGCGTGTGCGGATCGGGAAATTCAATCAACTTCACACAGTAATTAAACCACAGAGACGCAGAGACACAGAGAAGCTAAAGATAAATTTCTTTAACTTCTCTGCGTCTTTGCTATTAATTCAAACCGTCTTGGTTTTCCATTTCCCTCGCCGAAAGAGAACCGCACTAACTATGGCTAGGAGTGAAAATGCGATTGTAATTGCCCAGAAAACGCCGCTCGGTCCGAGATTGAAATGATATGCCAGAAGATAGGCGAGCGGAATTTCAAACAGCCAGAAGATGAACAGATTTAAATAAGTCGGCGTCCAGGTATCCCCTGCGCCGTTAAACGAAGTTTCCAGAACCATTCCGAAACCGTAAAACAAAAAGCCGTAAGCGACAATCCGCAGACAATCGTTGCCATAAGCGATAACCGGCGGTTCATTGCTAAAAATAGACACGATTTGATGCGCGAAAAAGATAAAAATCAAACCGATTGCGCCGTAAAAAGCAGCGTTGAAAAATGCGGCTTTCCAGACAGCCTTTTCGGCTCTTTCGGGTTTTCCCGCGCCCAGATTTTGTCCGACGAGCGTTGCCGCCGCGTTGCTCAAACCGAGCGCTGGCAGCAGCGCAAACATAATCACGCGCAAACCGATAACGTAACCGGCAATCGCTTCGCTGCCGAAACCGGCGACAACGCGGACGAGCGCGCTCCAGCTTGCCGTCGCAATCGTAAACTGCAAAACGGCGGTCGAAGAAAGTTTCGCCAGCTTCCATAACAAACCGCCGTCGAAACGCCAGCTTTCGGGAAGAATCGTGATTCGCCCGCCTTTGCCGAACAAACACCACGCGGCGTATAAAACGCCGACGCCTCGACCGATTGTAGTTCCGACAGCCGCGCCCGTGACGCCCATTCGCGGAAAAATCCAATTATCAATCAACCACTGCGGCGCGCTGATTCCTAAGAAAGCGAAAATGTCGCTGCCGTAAATAAAACACGGCGCAAGAACGATATTCAGCGCGTTTGCCAGCCACAAAACGCGCATTGCAATCGCCGCATCGCCCGCGCCGCGAAAAATCGCGTTTATGAGAAAGATAAAAACGACGACCGCGTTTCCGCCGAGCATAATTCGCGTAAACGTCGTGCCTTCGGCAATTACTTCGGGTTCAGCGCCGAGCGCGGCGAGCAAATAGGGCGCGAAAATCACACCGACAACGCTCATCAAAATCGAAACAAAAAGACCGAGATAAAGGACGTGCGCCGCCGTGCGCGCCGCTTCTTCGATGTTTTTCTCACCGATTCGCCGTGCGACGGTCGCCGTCGCGCCGATTGCCAAACCGAAAGCCACGGCATAGACAATCGCCATCATCGCTTCGGTAATTCCGACGACGGCAACAGAATCAGCGCCGAGATGGGCAACAAAGAAAATGTCCACAATCGCGAACAAGCTCTCCATCACCATTTCCAGAATCATCGGCACGGCGAGCAGAAATATCGCCAGACCGATTGAACCCGTCGTAAAATCCCGCTCCGAACCGCGCACGGCTTCTTTTAAGATTGACCACACGCCGTTCGGCTCGTTTTGTTGTAATTCTGCCCCTTTGTTCATAATCGAAACTTTTCCAAACGATTCAAAGCCCAATAATGTTTCCAAAAAATAAAAGTCACGAATAAAAAGATATATTTATGTTAATAAATTCCTGGGAAATATTTGAGATGTGCGTTGGATTCTGTACAAAGATTATATACTTTGCTACAGATGACTATAAAAAAAGCCGCCCAATTAAAGGCGGCTTTTTTATTTTTTGGATTAGCGACGGTTAATATTTGTTAACAAGAAACACATCCCACGCCCAGCGTCCGGATTGTACGCCGTGATTATTCCACACTTTTGCTCGATACCTGAACTCGTTGCCAAACTCATCCCTACGTTTGGATTCTTTGTAATCAAGCTCCAATTTAGCTATTTCCAGTTCCGGTAAGGTATGTAGTTCATCCGGTTCGCTGATTCCGTTGTGATTTAAGTCTTGCCATAAACGCAAATAACTGAAAACTGCGTCCTGATCGTCTATCGCATTATCTCCGTTTCCGCCTTTAATGAATTTGTCGAATTCGGCAAGCGCGAGAAATCCCTGACGATCTTCTCCTTCCGGCGGCTCAGGCTGCGGCGTTGCGTTTCCGAATAATTCAAAACCGTTGTCAATCGTGCCGTTTAAATTGCGGTCGAGAACCAGCCAGGCATCATCGGAACCGGCAGCCGTCCACGATAATTTACCTCTTAATTTTCCGTCGCCGTTAAAATCAAATGCAACTCCGTTTCGGGCATTGGTCATTGCATATCCGTTGCCGAGAACGTCTATCAAAATCGGCGAAACGGGACAAACACATCCGACATCGAAACTGGCTTTAACAATACGAAAATCGTTTGAAGGACAAGATTTACCGAATCTTGCCTGTTCATAGCTTGTATAACAAGGGCAAAGCGGATCGGTTTGCCAACACTCTAAACAGAACATATCCGGCGGAGTATTTGTCGGCTCTGGCGTAGGCGTTAGTGGTGGTGTCGGACAATAAATACCATTCACTCGATTATTATCGCAAGATGTCGGGGCTTCAGGAATATTGTCAGTTCTATCATTACGACCGCAGCCATCGTTCATAACAGAGGATAGTTTACTCTGATCGGTACAAGGGTTCGGATGTCCAGTTGCATAATGGCTAAGCCCCATTAAATGCCCTATTTCGTGCAATGCCATTTTTCTATAAACTGAGCCGTAGCCAATCCAGTTTGAGTTATAGTAATTAGTTACTTCTCCCAAATCATTTATCTGGTAATTAGGATCAAATGATATGGTCGCAGTAGTGATCTCCTTTGTAGTAAGATTGTAATTGGAGGTGTACCGAGAGGCTCTGTTTCCACCAAGTGCTTCGTATTTGACAGTTATTTGGGCAAACCCTGAGCTAGGACGTTGTCCATTAGTGAAAGTTACATTAGAACAATTTTGAGATGGTGTTGTGTTTGTACTCTGCCAAATATCGAAAGCCGAATCTATCTGATTTTTCGGGTTTCCAGTTATCCCTTGATAAACATAGTACGCAGTTTTATTTTTCGGAAGATGTCCCTCAATTTCTGGGTCAGGATTAAGACATGTCTGTCCATAACCGCTGGAAAATAAGACGAGCAAAGTTAATATATTGCTGAAAGAAAAAACAAGGTGTTTAAAGGATGATTTTTCATTTGTTTACTTCCTCCTTGTATTCACTACAATCTGTCAAAGCCGCAGTCTTTGCTAATTCCAGAATGTCTTTTGATTTCGCTCCGTTTTTTAATTCTGGCTGTTTAAGTTGGCTCGAAAGACTTTTAGCCACACCATTTTCCAGAGCAAAGTCGCTCTGAAAATCGAAAACCTTATACCCTTTAGCTGACGAAACGAAACGAAGATAGAGTAAGTATTCTTTGCCTGTTTCAAGAGGCTTGAAGGATCTGTCATCTAGCTTAACCAACTGTTCGCCTATTTTTATGAAGCCGCCAGGACGGGTGACTTCGAGACTAGCACCCAATTCAATAGGGGATTTCGCATTATCTTTTATTGTCGTTTTGACTTCCAGAATATACGACGTGAAAATGAATTTTTCGTTTTCGGTAAGATGGGATGTTTTATCTTTAACAACTCCTACGACGACAGCATCTGCTTGGCAAGCCAGCTTTCCTAAAAACGTTTGGATGTGATCGGGACATCATAAGGAGAACTTGGATAAGTAGGTTCGCCAATTACAATCCCCAACCCACCTGGCTCATCAATCTCTGTCAGTTTAGGTTCATCCGAGCGGTCGTACTCTTTCTCGAATTCTCTACTATATGCTTTTTCTTTCTCCGTAACTTGTCCCTTTTTAACCAGTGTTGGCTTATCTTTTTGAACGGATGACTTATCTTGAGCCTGTTGTCTAAAGGTTGCGAATGTAGCCACCAAAAAAAGTGACAGTAAAGAAACACTGATAATTGTAAGTTTTTTATTCGTCATACTTCTCCTTTTTGCAGAACGGTTGAAAGCGATTGAGTGAAAGTAACTTGTTAGTTATTTTGTTACTCGTATTGATGGACGTTGGAAAACAGGTTCACTATATGGGCTATCTTATCCAATAGTCAACGATTTTTCTGTTCGTGAAATTAATTTCTTTTGTCTATTAAAAAGGCGCACTTATATCTTGAAGATCAGTAATTGGTAGCAAAGCAATTTGAAATACTATTGGAATTAGTTGTATGAACAAGAAACTTGTCTTATTTAACGGTTAATTAAAACCGCAAGACAGCTTTTTGAAACGGTTGCAAACAAATAAAATTGAAACCCGCAAAAGATTAGGATTATTTCTAAACCGCAATCTCGCGCTTGCCGAAAAATTCTTTCAAAGCCGGATAAACGTCTTCTTTTTCTTCGATCCGCACGCCGATAAAACGCTCTTTGTTTTTCAGACGCTCGTTAAAAACCGAGAGCAGCGCGCCGTTCGGACGCCGGAAACCGGGAAATCCTTCATCACCGATTTCGCCGTAGCCAAACAAATTGCAGGTTTTAATCAATTCATCCGCCAGCCTGACCGCTTCTTCGTTGTCCGAATAATAATTGTCGCCATCCGAGAAATGAAACGGGTAAATATTCCAATCAGCCGGATTGTAGCGTTTTTTGATAATCTCCGAAGCAAGCTGATAAGCCGAAGAAACGACTGTACCGCCCGATTCGCCTTGCGTGAAAAACTGTTCTTCCGTAACTTCCTTTGCTTCGGTGTGATGCGAGATGAAAACGATTTCGACGTTATCGTATTTCGTCCGCAAAAATCTGACCATCCAGAAATAAAACGACCGCGCAATATACTTCTTAAACTCTGTCATTGAACCACTTACGTCCATCATTGCGATAACGACGGCGCTTGATTCGTAGCGGATTTCTTCTTCCCAGCTTTTAAAACGCAGATCGTCTTTTTTGACGTTGCCGAATTTGGTTTTGCCGGTTTCGCGGGCGTTGCGGCGGATGTTTTCCATAATCATCCGCCGTTTGTCGAGGTTTGCCATCACGCCGGTTTTGCGGATTTCGTTAAATCTGGTCGTTCGCGTCGGCACGGCTTTTTGATTGCGTTCTTCTAAAAACGGCAAATTCAAGTCTTCAAAAATCAGTGCGGCAAGCTCGTCAATGTTGACTTCGGCTTCGTAATATTCGCCGCCGCCCGAATTTCCGGCTTCGCCCGAACCGGAGCCTTGTCCCTGCTGTCCTTCGCGCCCGATTACGTCGCCGACTTTCGTTTTGCCGTCGCCCTGCCCGACGTGTTTTTTCTTTTTGTAGTCGTATCGAAACTTAAATTCGTCCAGCTCTCGAATCGGAACTTTCACGGTTCGTTTGCCGTCGGACATAATAATTCCCTCGTTCGAGACAATCGAGCCTAAGTTTTTGCGGACGGCTTCTTTAACGCGCTCTTTATGGCGATCCTGGTCAATTATTCCCTTGCGCTGAAGCGACCAATCGTTGCGTTGGACGGACATAATTTATAACTCCAAAAGGTCTTGCGATTCGTTTGTCGCGCCGGCAAAATCCGTAACGAGATGAACAAACTCGCTCGTGTATTCTTCATGCGGAACGTGACCGCAGTTTTTGAAAACAATCAGCCGCGAGTTCGGTATTTGCCGGTGCAGAAATCTGCCGTTGCGAAGCGGAACAGTTTTGTCGTCTTCACCCCATAAAAGCAAAGTCGGCTGCACGACGTTTTGCGCGTCGCGTTCGAGCCGCGCGGCGCGCCAGTTTTTCAAAGTCAAAAGCAAAGAGCGATGCGAATCGGCGGCTTGCAGCGGCTGCATTACGGAAGTTAACCGTGTTTCGTCAATCAAATGATGATTCGACTTGCCGAACGAATTACGCATCCGCGCCCGAACGTAAGTTTTCGAGCTGGTCAAAAACGGCGTCATCATCTCGCCGACAAAAGGAGTTGTCGCAATTCTGGTTAAAGGCAAGTTCCTGATCTCGTCGTTGCAAACCGCGCCGGACAAAACGAGCTTTCCGACTCGTTCGGGATTGTCCAAAGCGACCGACAACGCAATCGCGCCGCCGTAGCTGCTGCCGACAAACGCGGCTTGCCCGATGCCGACGCGGTTCATAAACCTGACGATCATTCTGGCTTGCGAATCAATCGTGTAATCGCTCCAGGCAGGTTTTTCCGAAAGCCCGAAACCGATTAAATCAACGACGAAAACGCGAAAACCTTTCGACGCAAAAAGCGGCGCGGCAAAGCTCCACGTATAAGTCGAGGCGCTGTAACCGTGAATCAAAATCAGAGGCTTGCCCGTAGTTTCGCCGAATTCCTGATAATGAATTCGCAGCCCGTCAACTTCGGTAAAGCGCGAGTTTTCCGGGTGATGAATTTGTTTGGCAGCCGTTTCCCAATCGGTTTCGCGCGGGCGGCTGATTAATTTGTAAGCCACCGCCGCGCCCGCAAGTCCGCCGATTCCAGCCATCAAATACCGTTTTTTCATACAAAAAATTAAACCACAGATTCACACAGATAAACACAGATTTTAAAGAAACGATCTGTGTCCATCCGTGTTTATCTGTGGTTTCAAATTTTTCTTTCTTAACGCGACAACAAAGTGCCGACGTAGCTTAAAAGCTCATTCGCGCAAACCGGGCAATAGCCGTGTTCGCTGACTAGCCGGTCAACTACTTCGTTGATTCGGCGAAGCTGATCCGGGTCGGGCGTTTTTGTCGAAGTCGTGATTTTCACTACGTCTTTCAAATCGGCGAAGATTTTCTTCTCAATCGCTTCTTTCAAACGGTCGTGCGATTTGTATTCAAACGGCTTGCCTTTACGCGCGAAAGAAGAAATGCGAATCAGGATTTCCTGACGGAAAGTGTTTTTCGCGTTTTCCGAAATTCCGATTTGTTGTTCGATTGAACGCATAAGCTGTTCGTCCGGCTCCATCTCTTCCTCGGTAATCGGGTCTTTGATGCGCTCCTTGTTGCAGTAAGCCTCGACGTTATCGAGATAATTGTTGCAAATCGTTTTTGCCATTTCCTCGAACGAATAAACGAAAGCGCGCTGGATTTCGGTTTTCGCCAGCTCGTCGTATTCTTTGCGCGCCGAAGCGATTAAATTTAAATAACGCTCGCGCTGTTCGGAAGAAATTCCGGTGTGCTGCTCAAAACCGTCTTTGATCGCACGCAGAGCGTCAATCGGATTGATGCAGGTCACGCCGTCTTTGACCAAAGCGCCGGACAAACGATTGATAATATAGCGCGGAGAGATTCCGTCCATTCCCTCGCGAACGGTTTCATCTCTCAACTCACGCACGTCTTTCGATTTGTAACCGTCAACTTCTTCGCCGTCGTAGAGCTTCATCTTTTTGACGATGTCCACGTTGGCGCGTTTAGGTTCTTCTAAACGCGACATCACGGCAAACATTGCCGCGACTTTCAGCGCGTTCGGCGCGATGTGAATATTTCTTAAGGCTTCGGATTGATGCAGCAGCTTGTCGTAAATTCGTTCTTCCTGCGAAACTTTCAGGTTGTACGGAACTCTGACAAGGATAATGCGGTCTTGCAGAGCTTCCGATTTACGATTGCCGACAAACGCCGCGTATTCGTTTTCGTTCGTGTGCGACAAAATCACCTCGTCGGCGTAAATCATCGCAAAACGTCCGGTTTTGATGTTCTGTTCCTGCGACAAAGTGAGAAGCGAGTAAAGGAATTTCTCGTCGCATTTGAGCATTTCGATAAATTCCATTACGCCGCGATTGGCGATGTTTAATTCGCCGTCAAAACGATAAGCGCGAGGGTCTGATTCGACGCCGACTTCGCCGATGGTCGAAAGATCAATCGAGCCGGTTAGTTCGGTAATGTCCTGCGATTTCGGATCGGACGGCGCAAACGTGCCGATTCCGGTGCGGTCTTTTTCTGAAAAAACGATTCGCTCAACCATCACATCTTCGTGACGCCCGCCCGTGTTGTGCAGTAATTCGTAAGAACAATGCGGACATAAATCGCCTTCGATATAAATGCCGTAAAGCCTTTCGATTTCCGGGCGAAGCTCGTGCGGAATCAAGTGCAGCGGGTCTTCGTGCATCGGACAGCCTTTGATGCCGTAAACCGCGCCCTGCTCCGATTTAGTCCACTCTTCGAGACCGCGTTTAATCAAAGTGACAATCGTTGATTTACCGCCGCCGACCGGTCCCATCAAAAGCAGAATGCGTTTGCGAACTTCGAGCCGCTGAGCTGCGGATTTAAAATATTCGACGATTTTTGCGATTGATTCTTCGATTCCGTAAAGGTCATCGGCGAAAAAATTGTATTTGGCAAGCTCGTCGCGCGAGCCTTCGTTGATTTTTTCGACTCCCGCGAAGTGAATCATTTCGTTGACGCGGGCGTGTGAGAGCTGAGCCAGGCGTGGGTTTTGCGTGACAAGCTCGAAATATTCCTGAAACGTGCCTTGCCAGCGCAGCGATTCGCGTTCTTCTCGCAAAGCCTTGAGTCGTTCGGTGATGCTGAAATTTTTGTTGTTGCCGTCTTGCTGCATAACTGTTTTAAAACCTCTTTCAAACGCTCCCGCCGCCGAGGGCGGAAGAAACTAGGGAACTTGACGTTTTATCGAGCCAACTTCTCCGGCAACCTTGTTTGATGCAATTTGCTTGAGGGAAGTTAGCCTTCGCCGCTCGCTTTGTTTTTTTTAATCAAACGAATTTATTATGCTGCCGCCGCAAACCCGAGTCGTCCCGACGGCAAGTAGAGTTTAGCAGAGTTTGTCAACATTCGAGAGACAATTTTTGCGGCGCCGACAGGAGATTATTTTTGCCGATGCCTTTACAAAATAGGAGAGATTCTGCCGCAACTGTCAACTGTCAACTCTGAACTGTAAACTGTTTTGCAGACAATCTTTATTTCTTTGCAAGATAGTTTACAGTTTAGAGTTTATAGTTGACAGTTTGCCTTTTTCATTTCCCGGCTAATCCTGTTTGTCTCAAAATCCTGATGAGCGCAGATACGATTTCGTCTTCTTCCGATTCGAGAACCGTTCGCAAATCGAGCAAAACTCTGTCTTCAGCAATTCGACCAATAATCGGCGGCGAATTTTTACGTAACGACATTTCCACTTCCTCCGCTGAAAGCCGGTCGTGTCGAAGAGAAATCAAAACCGTTTCCAGACGCGTGAGCGGCGCGCTGCCTCCGCCAATTGCAGAGATGCCTTCGGCGAGTTCAAGGTTCAAGGTTTCAAGTTCAAGGTTTTGATTTTCCGACTTTGAGCTTTGAACTTTGAACTTTGAATAAAACTGCTCGGCTCGTTTTTCTATATCTTCTTTCGTTTGCGAGAGCATCCGTAAAACCGGAATTTCGGCGAAATGTTTTTCGTTTAGATAAATTTCGAGCGTTGCGGCGAGTGCGGCGTAAACGATTTTATCAACTCGCAAGGCGCGATAAAGCGGATTTTTTCGCATTCGTTCAATCAACTTTGCGCGCCCGACGATAATTCCGGCTTGCGCGCCGCCCAATAATTTATCGCCGCTAAACGTGACGACATCCGCGCCCGCACGGATTGATTCGGAAATTACAGGCTCGTCATTCAAACCGAAACGGCTCAAATCAACGAGCGCGCCGCTTCCCGCGTCTTCGTACAAAATCAAATCTTTCGCCCGCGCCAAATCTGCCAATTCGCTCAGGCTCGGCATCGCCGTAAAACCTACGATGCGAAAATTTGAAGGGTGTATGCGAACCAGCAATTTTGTGTTTTCGTTAATTGCGCGCTCAAAATCCTGTATTTTTGTGCGATTCGTCGTGCCGACTTCGACCAGCCGCGTGCCGGATTGCGCCATCACATCGGGAATGCGAAAATCGCCGCCGATTTCGACCAATTCGCCGCGCGAAACAATTGCTTCGCCGCATGCGCCGAATTCGGACAGAACCAAAAAGGCAGCCGCCGCGCAATTATTAACGATCAAAGCGGCTTCCGCTCCGGTCAATTCGCGCAATAATTCTTCCGCCGTTCGCCCGCGCCGTCCGCGCGTCCCGGTTTCCAAATCATATTCGAGCGTGCAGTAATTCGCAGCCGTTCCCGAAATTGCTCTTTTTGCCGCGTCCGCAAGCGGCGCGCGACCTAAATTTGTATGAATGATAACGCCGGTAGCGTTGATAACACGTTGGAATTTCCGGCGATTCAGATTTTCAATCTTTTCCGCCAAATGTTTTTCGGCAAGCTCTAAAAGGCTTTCGCGGCTCGCTTCAATGTTTGATTCGCCGCCCACCAATCGGGCGCGCAAATCTTCTACTGCGGCTCGCGCCGTTTCGGCAGCGCGTTGTAAGCCGGCGCTTTGCGAAAAAGTCCGGGCGGTTTCGGTTTTTAAAACGGCGTCAACCGACGGCAGGCGGCGCAGCAATGAATTTGTTTTCGATTCCTCGCTCATTGCCGACATCCTAATTCTTCGAGCCGCGAAAAAGCAATTTCAATTTCCCCGAAAACTTTTCGGATTTTTGTGGTATCTCGGCTCTTTTAGAATTTTATTCTCTTGAGAGAAATTGTTGTTTCCTCATTAATCCAAGCAATCAAATCAAAGGTTAAAAATCACAATGCCCATCCGCGATAATAAATTTGCCCGGCAAGCCGGAAATCTGGCGAAGAAAAATTTAGGGCGCGAAGAAACGCCTAGCATTGATCAGCAGCTTGCGCTTTTGGAGGAGGACATCCGAAAGCTGAAGATTGAGTTCGACATATTTTTCAACGGCGGCACCAAACGCGCGCCTTACGATACGAAAAACCGCGTCGAAACGATAATCAAGCGCTTGAGCGACGAGCGTTCGCTAACTTTCGCTCAGCGTTATCTTTTTAATTCAATTATGGCGCGCTACACGGCGTTTAAAGAATTATGGCGGCGAACAATGCAGGGGCGCGAAGAAGGAGCGGGAAACCGCGCTGCGGCGGCAATGCGTTCGATGCAGAATCGGGAAGAAGACAGAAAAGCGAATTTAAATCGTTTTGTGTGCAGCGATGTCGAGCGCGACACGGAAACGACACGAAAAATCTACGACGCGCTTGTTCAAGCCAAGCAAAAATGCGACAAATCGGTTGACGATTTATCTTTTTCCAGCTTTCAGCGGCAGCTTGCAACTCAAATCGCCCGTTTCAAACAAAACAACGAGTGCAAACAAATCCAGTTTGAAGTCGGCGTTGACAATGACCGCGTGGTTTTCAAAGCGCGAGCCGCGAACGACGAATAAAAGCAGGTGTTTTTTTGTTTGAAAAAAAAGAAAATAAAAACGCTTTCGGAGTTTTTGGTTAAAACCTCGAAGGCGTTTTTATTTTCGCCGGAAATTGCTTTTAAACCTGAACTTTTCTGACGTTTTCGGCTTGCGGTCCTTTCGGTCCGTGCGTGACTTCAAATTCGACTAATTGGTCTTGCGCCAACGTTTTATAACCGTCTTCCTTAATCGAGCTGTAATGAACAAAAATATCCATTTCGCCGGGAAACTCGATAAAACCGTAGCCTTTTGAGTTATTGAACCATTTAACCTTGCCTGTCATTTTGCTTGCGTCCATTTTAATTACTCCTGTTGATTGTAGTGAAAATCTGCTGAATTTCGGCGCTTTTGCGGGGCAAAGATTTCGCCTTCGTTGAGCTGAAAATTAAATTTATTGAGTTATAAAACGCTCTCGCCGCTGTCGCGGGCGCGTTTTTTCAAAAGTGCATCTGCGCGAGTCGAAAAACCTGTGACGAATGAAGAGGGTGGCTTTTTGTTAAGAAAGCGATTTCATCCAGCACAGATTTTTGGGAAATTATAAAACTTCATTCCGCGTTTTTTGCCGTCAACTCAAAGGAAAAGAGCTGATTTTGGCTGACTCAGGTGCAAACGACGCTTGATGCTATGCAAAACCAGGCGGGCTGTCAAGCGTTATTATCGATAAAAACCGTTTTTTCGGTCAACTTGATTAAACGACGCCGAGTAGCGTACAAAACAAGCAGGAAGATTGTTTGAAAAATCATCCGCAAAGCGAAATCAAAATGAGCGACAATTACGGCGGCGAAGGCGCGCCGCTTTCATACAACAAATATCTCAAAGTCAGGGAACTGACGGATTTGCAGGACTGTCTTTCATGTCCGGCGCAGCACGACGAATTGCTGTTCATCGTCATTCACCAAACTTACGAGCTATGGTTCAAACAAATTCTGCACGAAATTGACCGCGCGCTCGACAAAATAAAGGAAAACCGTCTTTTTCTGGCGACTCGCTCTTTGCGCCGCGTCAATGAAATCGAAACGATTCTCGCCAGCCAGCTTGTCATTCTCGAAACAATGACGCCGCACGATTTTCTGCTGTTCCGCAATCAATTAAACCCCGCGAGCGGTTTTCAATCGTCACAGTTCCGCGAAATCGAGTTTGCGTCGGGCGCAAAAAGCGACCGCGTTTTGGAAAGTTTTAGGCACGAGGAATTCGCCTTCGAGCGGCTGCAAAAACGTTTCGGCGAGCCTTCGCTTTACGATTTGTTTTTTGAAAAGCTCGCCGAACATGGATTCGACGTTTCTTCCCGCGAAGGGCGCGTTAACGCGGTTGTCGAAATTCTGTCGGCTTATGAGCAGCACGCCGAGCTTTTCGAATTGCAGGAAACTCTGATGGAACACGACAAAATGATTGCCATCTGGCGCAACAACCACGTTTTGATGGTCGAAAGAATGCTCGGCGCGAAACAAGGCACGGGCGGTTCGGAAGGCGCGGGCTATTTACGCAAAACGCTCGACAAACGATTTTTCCCCGAATTATGGGAAGCCAGAACTCATTTAGAAATTAAATAATTCAATTTACTGATTTTAATTGCACTTTCGACTCGCTGCCAAGTTTATCAACACTTGTAACAGCGATTGCGCTGATCTTTCTGTTAGCCGACAACACAATGCTTTTCTCGGTTTGCGGCAGAATCGAATAGCTCCAGCCGTTCGCATCTTTCGCATAAACGACAAACCAAAACGCGCGACGATTTCCTTTTTCCTGCCATTTTACCGTGACTTTATCTCCGCTTTGTGAAACTTGAAGTTCCGGCGCAGACGGTTTCTGTCGTTTTAACCACGGCGATTCGGGAATCAAAGCATCGCGCTGATAGGCTTTTTGGCGAATTTCGTCAGCGACGCTCCCCAAATTTTTTTGCAGAGATTTAAAGCTGAAAAAAATGTTTCCGGCATTCTCGTTTAATTTTTGTCTGGAAATTTCGATTTGTTTGACGATTTCAGCGCCGGTGTATCGGTCGGCGCGATATGCCGCGACTCCTGTCCACAAATGACGCTTTAATTTATTTTGCTCTTGCCACCAATCGAGCAAAACCGGATATTCCAAATTTTTTCTCGTCGTTTCCCAGTAAAGCTGCGGCGCGAGATAATCAACCCAGCCTGCCTGAAACCATTTTCGCGCGTCGGCGTAAAGCTCGGCATAAGCGTTAAATCCTGCAATATTTCTTTCCGGCATCGGCTGCCAAATGCCGAACGGCGAAACGCCGAACATTACGTCCCGTTTGATTTTTTTGATTTCAACCGAGACTCTCTGAATAAAATCATCAACATTTTTGCGCCGCCAATCATCGCGGCTTAATCGTCCGCCTGCGTTTTTATATTTTTGCCAGTTTTTATCGTCGGGAAATTCGATTTTATTTCCGGCTGCGTCTTTTTCCGGGTACGGGTAAAAGTAATCGTCAAAATGCGCGCCGTCTATATCGTAGCGCCGGACGACATCGGCAATTACATCGGCGGAAAGTTTTTGCACCGCCGGTTCGGTCGGATCGAGCCACAAATATTTGCCGTATTTTCTGACCAAATCCGGTCTGGTTTTGGAAATATGATTTGCCGCCGCTTCGCCTTTCGCCGCCGGATGCCACGCGCGATACGGATTAAACCAGGCGTGAACCAGAATTCCGCGCCGGTGCGCTTCTTTGACGACAAACGCGAGCGGATCGTAGAAAGGCTGCGGCGCGACACCGTTTTTTCCGGTCAAATATTCCGACCAAGGCTCTAACTTTGAAGGGTAAAAAGCGTCGGCGTGCGGGCGAGCTTGAAAGACGACGGCGTTTAATTTTAATTCTTTGGCAAAGTCTAAAATTCTAATGATTTCGGCTTTTTGCTGCTCGACGGTCAGATTTTTTGACGACGGAAAATCAATGTTATCAACGGTCGCAATCCAGGCGGCGCGAAACTCGCGCTCCGGCTTCGGTAAATTTTGCGCGAAACAAATCTGCGCCGCGAAAACAATTAAAATCAAAACGTTGAAAAATCTTTTCATTCTTTTCTTTGCGCCTTTGCGTGAAACTTTTTTCCTAAATCTCGAATGCTTTGTAGCCCAAAAAACCGCCGATGAGTATAATCGCAATCGCAAATTCTGCGAAATTTTATGAAATCACAAAAAACCCTAATCGCTGTTTTTCTGTTCGTCTCGCTTTGGCTCGGCTCGTTTTCCGTTTTCGCTCAACAAACGAGCAATCCAGCTTGCGATGCGCCAACGCGGGTTACTCTGCTTCACGTCAACGACGTTTATCAATTCGTCCCGGTCGAAGGCGGCGCGCGCGGCGGTCTGGCGCGTCTTTTGACGCTCAAAAAACAAGCGGTCAAAGAAAATCCGAACACGCTTTTTCTGATGGGCGGCGACACGATTTCGCCTTCGGTAGAATCAATCACTTACAAGGGATCGCAGATGATTGACGCTTGGAATACGGTCGGGCTTGACTACGCCGTTCTCGGCAATCACGAATTCGATTTCGGTCCCGACACGCTCCGCCAGCGGATGAGCGAATCGAAATTTGTCTGGCTTGGCGCGAATGTTTTGGACAAAACGACCGGAAAAACCTTTGCCGACACGCCGCCGTTTGTGATTCGTGAAATGGGCGGAGTAAAAATCGGCATCATCGGTCTGGTTTTGCCCGAAACGCAAACCACTTCAAAACCGGGCGCTAACGTGCAGCTTACAGGTTTCTGCGAGACGGCAAAACGAATCGTGCCGGAAATCAGGAAACAAGGCGCGAACATCGTCGTCGGTTTAACGCATTTATCAATGGCTGAAGACAAAGAATTGGCAAAATGTGCCGAGTTTGATTTGATTTTGGGCGGTCACGAACATACTCTTTTGCAGTCTTCATCAGCCGGAACGCCCATTTTCAAAATGACCGCCGACGCCCGCGAAATGGGCAAATTCAATCTCAACATAAACCGCCAAACCGGAAAACTGGAAAGCTTGGATTGGGAAATCATTCCGGTTAATCAATCAATCGCCGATGCGCCGGAATTTGCAGCAATTACGGACAAATACAAGGATTTGATCGCCAAACTTTCGATCAAAGTCGGCGAAACCGGCGTTCGCTTAAACGCGCTCTCGGCTGATAACCGGCAGCGCGAAACAAATGTCGGCAATCTGGTCGGCGATGTTTTTCGCGCCGCAACCGGAGCGGACGCCGCTCTGGTTAACGGCGGCTCGATTCGCGCCGATTTGAATTTTGAACCCGGCGTTTTAACCGAGCGCGACGTACTTTCGATTTTGCCGTTCGGCAACGAGGTCGTCAAAATCGAAGTCTCCGCCGTAGCTCTGCGTCAAGCCTTGGAACACGGCGTCGCGCGCAGTGCAGAAGACAACGAACCCGGTCGTTTTCCGCAAGTTTCCGGCATCCGTTATGCCTTTGACGCCTCGCGCCCCGCCGGTTCGAGAATCATCGAAATTTCCGTCAACGGCAAACCGCTCGAAAGGGAAAAAACTTACACGCTCGCCCTGACTAAATACGTGCAGGAAGGCGGCGACGGCTACGAAGTGTTCAAAAACGCCAAAATTCTAACCGCTCCAGGACAAGCCAAAAAAGATAACGAAATCCTGCGCGCCGCCATCGCAGGTTCAAAAACCCCGATTGCGCCGCAGGTTGACGGCAGAATCCGGCGGCTCGATACGAAAAAAGACGAGTCAAATTTAAACTGCCCGAAGTAAAGGAATCGGTGATTTTAGATTTATGAAACGCAGTAAATCGGTGTCTCTGGAAATTATTTCAATAATCAATGAATAAGCGCGGCTCTGCGTTTCCGCACATCCGGCGGAAGAGCCGCTTATTAAGGAATTTATTTTTTAAAGAACAGTGAAATCGCTCTAATCAGCAATCGCTGACGCGATTAAAACAGGATGTTTTTGATAAATTACAGAAATTTTGTTAAAGCCTCGCTTTGAACTTGTCTTTTAGTTTCTTTCGCCTTATACTCGCCGCGAAATCTTTCAAAAAAAAACGTAAGTCATCCGTCTTAGTTTTTGTTTTCATTACTTTAGGCAGCAATTCCTTTTCTCAATTCGATTTCCAAAAGGAGTCTTTAAATGTCGCATTGTTTCCCGAACTTTTTCTCAAACGCAGCCAGCCGCGTTTTGCCGCGTATTTTCATTTTTGCAATTTTCGCCTCGACGCTTTTGGTTTCAACAGCAGCGCAAGCTCGCAAGCTCGCACGACCGATAACCTACGAATCTGAAAAACGTTTCGCGCTCGTCATCGGCAACGGTTCTTACGGCGACCAGCGGCTTAATAATCCGGTGAACGATGCGAACGATATGGCGGCGACGCTCAAAAGGCTCGGTTTTGAAGTTTCCCTTCACACCGACGTAAATCGAGATTCAATGCGGCGCGCCGTTAAAAGTTTCGGCGAACAGCTTCGCAAAACCGGCGGCGTCGGTTTGTTTTATTTCGCCGGACACGGCGTGCAGGTCAAGGGCGTCAATTACCTGATTCCAATCGGAGCAAGCGTCAACGGGGAAGCGGAAATCGAGGACGAAGGCGTTGACGCCGGGATGGTGTTGAGGCAAATGGAAGATGCAAACAACAAAATGAACATCGTTATCCTCGACGCCTGCCGCAACAATCCTTTTGCCCGCTCACTGCGCTCCGCTGATAAAGGCTTGGCTTCGATTGACGCGCCGTCGGGCACTTTAATCGCTTACGCGACTGCGCCCGGTTCGGTCGCCAGCGACGGAACCGGGAAAAACGGTCTTTACACGCAAGAGCTGCTCAAACAAATACAAGCTCCGAACTTGAAGATAGAAGACGTTTTCAAACGAGTTCGAGCAGGAGTCCAACAACAAACGCGGGGACAACAAGTTCCGTGGGAATCGTCTTCGCTGGTTAATGATTTTTATTTCGTTACTTCAGGAAAGCCCCAAATACCGCCCGTTCCGATCATAGAAAACCAACCGACTTCCGGCAACGTTTCAATGCAGCCTAAAAAAGCCGACGGTTTTGTGAAAAAAGAAGCGTTTTTTACCTTTGAGCTTAATAAATGCGTTAAATCGGGAACCGCCGTTTCATGCAGCTTAACCATTACCAACAACGACTCAATGGACAAACTGCTCGGTTTTGAATGGCTGGAAAACGCGCGCATTTACGACGAACAAGGCAGCGAAGGCAAAATGGAAGGCTGGCAAATCGCGGGCAAATCAATGGATAAAGCCAATCTTCTGCCTGATGTCCCGGTCAAAGCGAATTTGCGATTCAAAAACGTTTCTTCGCAGGCGACGGTTTTAAAGAGAATTGACTTAGCTTTAACAGCCAATTTCCGCGAAGGCGGCAATTATGTAACAAAAGATTTCCGCGTTCGGTTCGAAGACGTTCCGCTGCAATAAGCCGACTGACATTAGAGCGCAAGCAAGTGAAGACAGTTCAATATTGTCTGTTCCGCTTAATGTTCGATCAATCAAATCGCTGACAAAATGGTTATGAAACGATTCATTCCTCATAGCCCGAATTTTAATTTAACTGCAACAGGAGGAAAATTTATGCCAACCTATCAATCTCGGAAACCGGCTTTAACAAAATCTATCGGACGATTTGGGAGTATCGTTCTGACGCTCGTTCTTTTTGCAACGCTCGGCGTTTTTGCCCAAGACGCCAAACAGGACGAGAAAAAAAAGAAAGATGAGCAGAAAGAAAGAGAGAGAGCCGCCAAAGCCGAAAAGAATGCCGATAAGGAACAAGCCAGACGCGAGCGCCGTTATCAAAAAATCCTGACGTTTGCGAATGAACAATATAGAGTTGACCCAATCTTTAAGGATGCTGTTGACGACCGTTATCGCAAGGTTCAGCAAGATCACACGCGAACCGCTTACGACATCAATATGCGTCAATCAAACCTCAAGCTGGTCAGTCGTGACGGCGAAAAGCTGCGTTTTGACAATACTTTGTATGACAATCCGCTGGCTCAGGATTATGTCAACCGGCTCGGTCAATCGCTCGTGCCGCGCAGCTCCAAAAAACTTTTCGCTTTTCGGATCATTCAAAATCCCGTTCCCGAATCGCGCGCTCTTTCGAGCGGAACAATTTATATTTCGACGGGCTATTTATCCATTATAGACAACGAAGCCCAGCTTGCTTATATTCTCAGCCACGAAATCGCCCATGTCGAGAAAAACCATTGGTTCGATGATATTTTGGTGGATGTCGGGACTGCGCCTTATACGGAAAAGCACGAAAAGGGAATCACGTTTTTACGCGGCATCGCCACCGTTTTGGGCGGAGTCACGCAGGTTGCCGTTACAAATGTTCTGAAAGCCTACGGTTTTGATGAAACCTTTCAATGGGAAAACATGCAGGAAGACGAAGCCGACATCGAAGCGATGAAATTTATGTTTGAACGCAACTACGATGTCCGCGAGATTCCGAAGCTCTACGCGCGAATGCAGGCAATGACATCAGACCCGCGTTCGCAAACCGGATTTATTGCTAATCCTGAGCGGATCAAAGAACGTCTCCAGATTTTTAATTCCAGCTCGCAGGCATATCAAAAAGCCGGCGCAGTCGTCGGGGCGGTAAATCTTTCGGAAAATCGGGAGAAAGACAAAAAGCTGGCATTGACCGGAATGCGCGGCATCGCGCGAATGCTCAATGAAACGATGGCGCCCGACATTCAAAAGAAGCTCGATATGGGCGAATTAATCGCTTCGACCGAAGAGTTTCAATCGGCGATGGCATTGGTCAAACGCGATAACGGAATCCGGGCGTTTCAATTCGATATGTTTGAAATGGCTCGCAACAATCTCGAAGATTCAATCGGCATTCGCAGCAGCGATCCGTCGGCTTTTTATTTTTACGGCAAAGTTTTGAAACAAACGGCGCGCAATTCGTCGGAAATCGCGAAAGCCCTGCAAAATCTGACGCTGGCGATTGCTCTCGATAAACGACAAACCATCGCCGAGCCGTATCTTTTCCGCGCGATGCTCCGTCTCGCCGAACGAAACCCGAACGAGGCGCAGCTAATCACGCAGGATTTACGCACTTACGTCACTATTTTCCAACGCGAAAATGCCGGAGCTTTACCGGCGAATATGGAATTTATCTACGATTTTATGCAGGATTTGGGCGTGTTGGATTATCGCGCGACGCCCGCGATGAACACTGCCCTTGCGCCAAGCCCAATCGCCGGTTCGCGCCCGACAATCGGCGAATCCGCTGTCAATACGCCGATCAATCCGGTTGAGATAGCTCCGATGCCGACTTCGTCGCCGAAGCCGCCGAAATCCGGTGCGAAACCCAAAAAGCCTTGAGAAGATTCAGCAAAAACTTTTCAAGACAAATGCCGATTTTTGTTTGGTCGGCGGTATTCGCCGCTGACCAAACAATCAAATGTTTCTGAAATAACCGTCACCGCAGGAGAAATAACGATGAAATTTTCCGCTCCGCTTTGTTTATTGACGCTGATTTTATGCTGTTGTCTGAATCTGCCGGTCGCCGCACAGCAAACCGACCGCTCGCCGTTCGCTCTCGAATTTCCCGAATTAAGCAGCGGACAATTGACCGCGCCAAAAAATTACGTGGCGCGCGCGGATGTTAATACGATCAAGTTTTGGATTCTGAATCCGGCGGCTGACACAATTGATTGGGGCAAAATCAAAGTCCGTATTAATAATCAATCGGCAAACATCGTTTGCTCGCAAAATGCCGCAACGCTCGGAAAAGTTTTGAAATGCGATTTAAACCGAATTGCCGGTTTTCGACTCAAGCCGAAAGACAATCTTTTTGAAATCGAAGCCGTCAGCCGCGACGGAAATCGTTTCTACGGCTCGTTTATAATTGTCACCGACGCCAACGCAGCCGCTCGTCAAGGCGGCGAAAATAACAATTCGGGCACGAAAATCGCTCCCGGCACAATGGGTTTTTCCGGGCGCAAGTTTGCCGTCGTGATCGGAGTTTCCGAATATAAATATAACGACATCGGGCTTGGCAATCTGGATTTCCCCGATGACGACGCCGATGCGTTTTATGCGTGGCTCACGCAAACGGGCGGCTTTAATCCGCAAAACATTCTTTATATGACGAATGAAAACGCAACTTTGAGCGCCGTTCGCGACTCGCTCAATCGTTTTCTGACAAAGGCGACGGAAAACGATCTCGTCTTCTTTTTCCTCGCCGGACACGGCACGCCCGATCCGTTCAATCCGCGCGAGCTTTATTATCTGGTTTACGATTCAAAAATCGCCGATTTGAAAAATACCGGCTTTCCGATGACCGAGCTAAAGCAAATCGTTGACGCCAAACTAAAATCCAAACGAGCCGTTTTTCTGCTCGACACCTGCCACAGCGCCGGGATAAGCGAAAAGAAGAAAATCGTTGTTCCGCCGCGCGAAGTAAAATTAAATAATACGTCTCAAAAAGGCGGACGCGATGTTTCGGGAAACGATTTTAATGAGCGGCAGTTAATGCGAGTAGAAGTCAAAAACGGCGTCAGCGAAGCGGTTGTCAAACTTTTCGGATCCCCCGGACGCGCCGTGCTGGCTTCTTCGGACACGAATGAAACGTCGCGCGAAAGCGAGCGTTGGGGAGGCGGACACGGCGTTTTTACGTGGGCTTTGCTCGAAGGACTGCGCGGAAACGCCGATGCGAATTCCGACAAAATTGTCACAACGGACGAGCTTTTTTCCTTTGTGCGCCAAAAAGTGCGCGCCGAAACGAACGAAAAACAAAATCCGCGTTTGTTTTCAAATCTCGGAGGCGGACTGGAAATTGCCGTTGTAAAATAACCGCTTTGTCTAAAAAGTAAGCAATAAAAAATATGAAAAACCGGCTAACTTCGCTGCATAAAATAAACGTTATTTTAATCGCGGCTTTTGCTTTGTTAATTTCGGCACACTCGCCCGTTTTTGCCCAAGATGAGACAAAACCGCGTTCGATTGACGCGGAGGATTTTCTCAAACAACGCCCTGTTGACGGCATCGGCACACCGGCAAAAACAGGCGGCGGAAAGGGCAAGGGGACGAAACCGCCCGCGAAACCGAATCAGCGCCCGAAATATGATTTCGTTCGGAAAGAGCAAAAGGTTGCGCGAGTCAAAAATAACGGTTCACGACCGATTGCTAAAACTCCTCCTAAGTCTGCTCTGGCGACGAAAACTACCGAAATCGGAGTGACAATCTGGCGATTGCGTCCGGCGCGCAGCGGCGAGGCGGGACCGCATTTCCAAGTGCAGTTGCCGAACGG
The DNA here is from genome assembly GCA_036388995.1 of Pyrinomonadaceae bacterium. Taxonomy (GTDB): domain Bacteria; phylum Acidobacteriota; class Blastocatellia; order Pyrinomonadales; family Pyrinomonadaceae; genus JALZCH01. The sequence goes on from DASVQU010000142.1 coordinate 28,355, forward strand.
AAAACGCGTGCCGTGGACGCCTGAAAGAGTCGGCGCGAACACCGTTTTTACAAAAGGCGATAAAGTGCGTCTTGCCGTTGAATCATCCATCGAAGGCTTTCTTTACGTCGTTGACAGTGAAATCCTTTCAAACGGCGGCTTTGGCGATCCGCATTTGATTTTTCCAGCTTCGACAAATGACAACAATCGCGTGCGCCCCGGTTTGTTGGTTGATATACCCGATCAATCCGAAGATTTGCCGTATTTTTTAATCAATCCGAATGACGAAGATTACGCTGGAGAGCTGTTGACTGTGATTGTTTCGCCGCAGCCTTTGGAAAACCTGGAAACCGACCCCAAAGGGCGTATTCTTAACGCCGAAAAGCTAGCCGAGCTGGAAGAGAATACCGAAGTCGAGATGTACTCAAAAGCGGGAAATCCAGGCGAGATTTACACCAAAGCGGAAGCGGAAGCGGTTTGCGATCAGAAAACCAGACAGCTTGAGCGAGTCAAATCCGAACCGTGCGCCAAAACCAGGCAGTTGACTAGAGAAGAGCCGCCGCCGCAAAACATTTATCGCGTCAAATCCGCTGTCGATCAGCCCGCCGTGTTGTTTGTTCGCCTCAACGTGAAACAAAAATAATCGGCTACAGCTTCGGATTTTTCTCGACAAAATCAATCAGATTATTAATGTATGCAGGAAACGGCGGGCAATCGATTTTGTGCGGCGCGAGGAAATCGCTTGCAAGGCTGGTGTCATAAGTTTGTTCGATGAAAAAATACGGCACGGCAATCGTCGGCAAGCCCGTTATTTTGGGCGAAACCGACAAATTGAGCGATGATTCGACCATTCCGGCGGGAATTGTCACGGCGGACTTGCGGCGGGTTAATTTTTCCGAAATTGCGTCGAAAAGCTCGCGCGTCGTTAATGGATTCGGATCAGCGAGTTGAAAAGTTTTGCCCCAAGCGCTTTCATCTTTTGACAGCGCGGCAATTGCTTCGACGACGAAATCAACCGGGACGAGATTAAGCCGGACGCGCTCGTTGCCGATATTGAAAAGCGATAAAACCGAAGGAAACTTTTTGAGATACAGAATCAGATAATAAATTCCGTCGTATTTTTGCGTCTCTCCGGTTTTTGAATCGCCGACGACTACCGACGGGCGATAAATCGTGACGGGCATTTCGCCTTTTAATTTTTCAACTTCGAGTTCGGCGAGATATTTCGTTTCCTCATAAAAATTGCGAAATCCGGCGTCGTGTTCCAACTCGGTTTCAAGAATCACTCCTGCTCGTTTTCCGGCAACATAGCAGGTTGAAACGTAGTTGTAGCGATTCAGGTTTTTAATTTGTCGAACGAGCGAGTTCACATTTCGCGTGCCTTCGACGTTAGCGCGCATCGCCAAATCGCGCTCGACGGCTAAATCATAAACGGCGGCGAGATGAAAAACGTCCGAAGCTTCGCGTTTGATAAATTCCAAATCTTCTGCCGACAAGCCCAAATTATCTTTGGTAATATCACCTTCAAATAAATAAAAATTTTCGAGCGGCGCAGCGGTTGCGGCGGCGATTCTCTCGCATTCCCGCTGCGCTTTTTCCAAAAAAGCGGGCTGCACGAGCAGAAAAAAGCTAGTCTCAAAACGCGCCAGCCTTTCGACGAGACGCCCGGCGATAAAGCCGGGAAAACCTGTTAGGAAAATAGTCAAGAGTTTATCGAGTTTATCAAGTTTATCGAGTTTATCGAGTTGCGAATAATCTCGACAAACTCGATAAACTTGATAAACTCTAAACTTTTTTACGGATTTTACCCGGCTGTAAGAATCCGATCAAAAAACCGCGTTCATCAACCACGGCGAGCGCGCCGGCGCCGTTTTCTTTCATCAGCTCAGCCGCGTCATTCAACCGGACGGCGGGCGAGACGAAAAGGTCTTCGTTGATCGGGCGCATTACGTCGCGGATAAAGGTTTTATGCCAATTGGAGCGAGGCAGTTTCTTTAGATCTTCGAGCATTAAAATTCCGTATAGCCGTTTATCGAGCGCAACTGGAAACGCCGTGTAGCGATGCAGTTGCAAAGTATGGTCAACGAATTGGCTGACGGTTGTTTCCGGTTTGATTGAAACCGGCGGCGTCATCACTTCCCCGACCGTAACTTTTTCGATTTTTAAAGTGTGTCCGACAATTCCTACTGCCGCATCGAGAAGAAACAAACCGACCAGAACCGTCCACAGTCCGGTGAAAAGATCGCCGCGCCACAGAGCGACGAATATTCCGAAAGCGACGAGAGCGAGTGCGATCAATTGACCGCAACGTCCGGTAAATCTCGTTGCCTCATTTAAATCGTAACCCTGTTTCCACAAAAACGCCCGCAAGACGCGCCCGCCGTCGAGCGGATAACCGGGAAAAAGATTAAAGATGGCGAGCAGCACGTTGCCGAAAAAAAGCAGAAAAAAGAGCGCGGCGGCAATTCCGACTCCGGCTCGGTCGCTGATTAAAGTCGCAATCAGAAAAAGAATGCCGATTAAAAAGCTCGCCGCCGGTCCGGCAATCGCAATGCGAAATTCGGCGCGCGGTGTGTCCGGTTCGTGCGCCAGCCGTGCAAGTCCGCCGAACGGGTGCAGAACAATTTCGCGCGTATCGATTCCTTCAAGCCGCGCAGCCATCGCGTGCGCCAGTTCATGACCGAAAATCGAAAGAAAAAACGCGGCGGTCGTTAAAGCGCCGAGCATCAGCGCTGCAAAGGGAGCAAGCCCGAATTCCTTCGGAATATTCGCCGCCGTCAGCCACATCATCAAAACAAAGACGAAAAACCAGCGGTAATCTATCCGCACGGGTATTCCGAGAACGCGGGCGATTTCGATTTGCTGTTTGAAAAAACCTGTAATTGACATCTTTTTTAGTGAATCCTAAAAAGTGAATCGTGAATCGAAATTGAATTTTCACATAATCTCAACTTCGATTCACGATTTACGATTCACTATTCCCCGATTAGGTTTCAAAAGAAATATCAGCGTCCTGCAATAAATGCGGTTCGTTGCGGGCGACGCGGCGCAGCAAAAGCGGTTCTTCAAACATCAACAGCAAACCGCGAACGGTCGCATAGCGCGGTTCATCGGCGATGGTAATCGGCAGCTTTGTTTGCGCGCGCAGGTAAGTGTCCAGATTGTTAAAGAGCGCGCCGCCGCCCGTCATGATAATGCCGCGCTCGTAAATATCGGCTGAAACTTCTGCCGGAAGCTCGGTCAAAGACTGATTGATAAAGTTGCTGATGCGGCGGACGATTCCTTCGACCACCGGATAAAGCTCGCCCGTCGTCACTTCAACGGCGCCCGGACTTCCCGTCTGCACATCGCGCCCGCGCGCCGTAAATTCCTGAGCCAAATCTTTCGGAACTGTGGCGCTGACAAATTCGAGCTTGAGCTTTTCGGCGGTTTCGTCGCCGATTGTCAAACCACGATTTTTGCGAATATGATTAACGAGCGCCGAGTTGATGTCGTTGCTGCCAATACGTTCCGAGCGCGAATGAACGACCGAGCCATTGGCGATAACGGCAATGTTTGTGGTGCTGGCGCCCATATCAACAACCGCCGCCGCCCGCCGGTCGCGCGGGCTGATTCCGGCGCCGAACGCCGCCGCCAAGCCTTCTTCCATCATCATTACTTTACCGATATGCGCGCTTTCGACCGCATTGAGAATCGCTCGCTGCTCGACGTGGGTGATTTCGGAAATGACGCTGATCAGAGCGCGGCGCGAAAACTGCGAAACGCCGCTTCGCGCTTCTCCGACAAAATACGAAAGCATTTGCCGGGTGCGCTCAAAATCGGCTACCACGCCGCCGACAAGCGGAGCGATGATTTTAACATCTCGCGGCTCGCGCCCGCGCATATTCGCGGCTTCCGATCCGTAGGCGATAATCTCGTTGGTCAGTTCGTTGACGGCGATTACGGACGGTTCGTCAAGAACGACATCGCGTCCCGACACGGCGACAATCGTGCTCGAAGTTCCCATATCAATCGCAATGGAATCGGTGACCAGATTGCGCAGGGCGCCTAAGCCGAGAAAAGACGAAGTTTTGCTGAAAAACGACGAGCCGGAAGGCTTCGGTTTTTCACCCGAAGAAAGAGAGGGAGCAGACATTGTTCTCGATTGTTGACTCATATTTAAATGCTGTTTTAACTCCAATTTACCTCAAAAAGCGGCACCGGCTGCACGCGATTTTTAACCGTAATCGGCGTTCGCGGGAGAAGCGAAAATTTGCCGGCAACTGCCTGCGCCGTGACGCCGCTCAGCAAAATTTGCCCGGCGAGCGCGTTGGCTTGCAATCTGGACGCCAAATTTACGGTGTCGCCGATTGCCGTGTATTCCGAACGACGTTCCGAACCGACATAACCGACAATCGCTTCGCCCGTATGAAGTCCTATGCCGACTCCGATTTGCTCGAAACCGTCGGTTTTCAATTCGGCGTTCAGCTCGATCAAGCGTTTTTGCATTTCAATTGCGGCTCTAACGGCGTTAGAAGCGTCGTCCGGCGTCGTGGTTGGCGCGCCGAAAAGCGACATTATTTCATCGCCGATGTATTTATCAAGCGTTCCGCCGTGCGCGAAAACGATTTCGGTCATTTCGGAAAAAAATCGGTTCAAAAGCCTGACTATTTTTTCCGGTCGCTCGCGCTCGGCGATTCGACTGAATCCGCGAATATCAGCAAACAAAACGGTGATTAGCTGATTCGTTCCGCCGAGTGTAAACGACTCGGGATTTTCCAGCAACTTTTGAACCACAAACGGCGGCAAAAATCTGCCGTAATTAGCGCGGGCGACTTCTTCGCGTGCGAGCCGTTCATGCGCCCGCGCGGTTTCGACCGCGACGGCTGTTTGCGCCGCAATCGCGCTGATTAAAGCCAAATCGTCTTCGGAAAAGGCGGCGAACGGATCGAGCCGGTCTGCGTAAATCACGCCGTGAACGCCTGATTCAGCGACGAGCGGCGCGCAAATCGTCGAGCGCACGCCTTGCGAAACGATTGATTCCGAGCCGGAAAATTGCGCGTCCTGCCGCGCATCCTGCGATAAAATCGCCATTTTATCAGTCATCGCTTTGCGCGTTACGGTTCGGCTGACCGGCAGTCGGTCGGTCAAAACGCGCAAGCTTTCGTCGCGCGTTTTGGACGCAATTGATTTTAATTCGCCTTTTTCGTCCGCCAGCATCGCGACGGCGCGGTCGGCGGGCGTGACTTCAAAAACGATTTCGGTCGCTTTGGCAAAGAGAGTTTTCAAATCGAAAACCGAGCCGAGCGTTTTGCTCATTTCGTAGAGCAGACCGAGAATTTGGGCTTTCCGGCGCAATTCTTCGATTTCGCCTTTCGGCGCATTGCTGAATTGAGGAATGCGCGGGCGGCTGACGCTTTGCATCACATCTTCCGCCGACATTAAAAACTGCGTGTTGCCGAGCGGTTTGTCTTCAAACAGCAGCTCGCCCGATACGCTGTTCGGGTAAACGAAAACGAGCCTGCTTCCGCCGACTAAAATCTGGTCGCCGCTGACAAGCGTTTTTTCAAGCTGCGGCTGTCCGTTGACAAAAACTTTATTGACCGAGCGCCGCGTTTCGCCGTTGACCTCGTAACCGTCAATGACAATAAATCCGGCGGCTTCGCTCCAGCGAATTTGCGCGTGACGGCGCGATGCGCGCGGGTCGTGAAGAACGATTTGATTATCCGGCGCGCGCCCGATGCTGTACGTCCGGCGCGGTTGTAGCTCCTGCTCCCACTCGCGCCCGCTCGCATCGGTTATTTTTAAGAATGTCACCGTTTACCTCTAAAAAACTTTAAGTGACCGAAATCAGAGAGTTTTCCCTCATTTTTGAAAGGGGATTTTTCATCGGTTATTGTACTCGCACGACGCAATTTTGCATAGTAGTTTTTGGTAAATTTTGAGTTAAATTTTGCGGAAAATAAAATTTATATGATTTATCTCGACAACAATGCGACAACTCGCGTCGCGCCCGAAGTCGTGGCGGCGATGCAGCCGTTTTTATCCGATTTTTACGGCAATCCGTCCTCGTCTCACCGGCTCGGACGCGAAAGCCGCAAAGCCGTCGAGAAGGCACGCGAACAAGTTACAGAGGCGCTTGGCGCATCCGAAACGAGCGAAATCGTTTTCACTTCGTGCGGCACCGAATCGAATAATTGGGCGATTTTAGGCGCGCTCGAATTGCAGCCGGATAAAAAACACATCATCACCACCGGCGTCGAACACGAAGCCGTTCTCAAACTATGCCAAAAATTGGAACGGCGCGGATGCCGAATTACGTTACTCGATGTTGACGAAACGGGTTTGCTCGATTTAGACCAATTGCGCGAAGTTTTAACCGACGAAACGGCGATTGTATCGGCGATGCTCGCCAACAACGAAACCGGAGTTTTGTTTCGCGTCGCGGAAATTGCCCGCGTTGTTAAAGAAAACAGCGACGCGCTAATTCATTGCGACGCGGTTAATGCGGTCGGGAAAATTCCGGTTAATCTGAAAGAAACAGAAATTGATTTGCTTTCGATTTCCGGTCACAAATTTCATGCTCCGAAAGGCGTCGGCGCGCTTTTCGTGCGAAAAGGCATTGATTTACCGCCGTTTTTTATCGGCGGAAATCAGGAAAACGCCCGACGCGCGGGAACTGAAGCCGTTTCGCAAGCAATCGCTTTGGGAGCGGCTTGCGAGTTAATTAAAAATTATGAAGCGCTGCCGAAAATGAGAACTTTGCGGGATCGTTTGGAAAACGAAATTTTGAAGATTTTTCCATTTTCTCGTTTAAACGGCAACCGGGAAAATCGTCTGCCGAACACCACCAACATTTCTTTCGCGGGAATCGAAGGCGAATCAATTCTGGCTCATTTGGACGAAAAAGGAATTTGCGTTTCGACCGGCTCAGCCTGCAATGCCGAAACGCACGAAGCCTCGACCGTGTTGCGCGCGATGAATGTTCCGTATCGAGAAGCAATGGGCGCGATTCGGTTTTCGCTTTCGCGCTACACGACCGAGGAGGAAATTGAAACGACTTTACAAATTTTGCCGGAAATAGTTTGGAAATTAAGGGAAATGTCGCCGCTCGCCAATTAGTTTTTATTAAAAAGCTATGCGGCGGTAGATTTCGGCGACGGTCATTTTTAAATCAATCGAAACAAACTCGAATTCTTCGTCCGGGCGATTGTAAAAATGCGTCAGCCATCTGCCGTCCGGCTGGCGACGATGAATTTCGACGAGCATTTTTTTCTGTTCGACGATGACATATTCCTGCACGCTCGGCATCTGCAAATAAGCGGCTCGTTTTTCGCGGCGGTCAATTTCTCTGGTCGAATCCGAAGTAACTTCGACAATCAAAATCGGTTCATTGCGAAAATGCGCGTCTTCCGGCTTTTCTTCGCAGGAAACGAGAATGTCTGGATAATAGTAAACGTTTGGATTTACCCGAACTTTTATATCTCCGACAAACGGTTCGCAGCGCGAGCCTCTTAAATGCATATTTAACAAGGTTCCCATTTCCACGACAATTCGATTGTGATTGTCGGTCGCGCCAGCCATCGCGTAAGCTTCGCCGTAAAAATATTCGCGTCTGACCGGACTGTTTTTTTCGCCTTCGAGATATTCTTCGACGCTGATTTGAGCTTTAAATTTCGGCAAAACCATTTGTCGCGCACCTCATCGCCAATTCTAATCAAATAAACGAAACTTTCAACTTATAAAAAGTTTTCCACATGTGGAAAACTTTTCCGATAAAGTGTTTTCGCCGTAAGAAACATTATGCATTCAGCAATCGTAAAATAAACCGACAAGTTAGATTACCTTTCCAAAATTTGAAGTTTAATTTTATGAAAAACAAACACTTTGCCAGTTCCTTCGCCGCTCTGTGGCTGGCGTTCGCGCTTTTTGCCGTTTCGCTGCCGGTTTCGGCTTTGGCGCAAACCGCCGCTAAACCGGCGCAAATCGGTTCTGCGATTGTCGCAACGGAATACGCGGCGGCGCTCGCTAAAATCGAAGAAAAACTTGAAACGCGCCGCAACGAACTCGGTATTCCAGGTTTATCAATTGTTATCGTTAAAGACGACCAAATTATTTATCTTAAAGGACTTGGCTACAAGGATTTTGAAAACAAAATTGCCGTCACGCCCGACACGCAGTTTGCCATCGGTTCTGCAACAAAGGCGTTTACGGGTCTGTCCGTAATGATGTCGCAGGACGAAGGCAAATTGAATCTTGACGATTCGCCTAAAAAACATCTTTCTTATTTCAAAATCAACGACCCCGAAATTGATTCTAAAATTACGATTCGCGATCTGCTTTCTCACGGTTCGGGTTTGAATCGCACGGATTTGGCGTGGATTACCGGAAAACTGAGCCGCGAAGACATTATCCGGGTTGCCGGAGAAGCCAAGCCGAACGCAAAGTTTCGGGAAAAATTTCAATATCAAAACGTAATGTTTACGGCGGCAGGCGAAATTGTCGCACAGACGCAAAAAATGCCTTGGGAAAAGTTTGTCGAAAACAGAATTCTGAAACCGCTCGGAATGACAAACTCGAACATCTCGATTCCCGAAATGGAAAAATCGAAAGATTACTCGTTCGGCTACGAATTTAATTCGGACACAAAAGAAACCATCAAAAAGCCTTTCCGCAATTTCCCGACGATGACGCCCGCCGGAGCGATCAATTCGAGCGCCCGCGATATGGCAAATTGGCTCAAATTTATGCTTAACGGCGGAGTCGTCAACGGCAAACGTCTGGTTTCCGAAGCCTCTTTCGCCGAACTAACAAAGCCGCAAATGAAGATTGCCGGTAAAACTACCTACGGATTGGGCTGGTTTTTACAGGATTGGAACGGGATGAAAGTCGTCCAGCACGGCGGCAATATTGACGGTTTTAACGCGCTCGTGGCGATGGTTCCCGAAAAGAAAACGGGTTTCGTGATTCTGACAAACGTCTCGGCTTCGCCGCTTCCGGCGGGAATGATGTCGGTTGTTTGGGAAAATTTAATCGGCAAGCCGCAAACCGAAGTGACCGCGCAAAATGCCCCGACCGCGATTAAACCGGAAACGGAAGTGGGCAAATATCGCTTTGAAGCCGCCGGATTCGATGTTGAAGTCGTGATGAAAGACGGCAGGCTGGTCGCACTCGCTCCCGGTCAGCCGAATTACACTCTGGAAAACGTCAGCGGCAGAAAATATAAATTAACCGGCGCGCCCGACGGATTTTTTATTACTTTCCGTGACGGCGACGCTTATCTCGAACAACCGCAAGGCAATTATACGCTGCCGAGAGTTAAAGCAGACGCCAAGCTCGAAACCGTTCCGGCTGGCGCTTCGGTGAAAGAGCTTGTCGGAAAATATGAAAACGAGAAAAATCCGTCTGCAACGGTTGAAGTGGTGGAAAAAGACGGCAAAGTCTCGCTCGTCGTCGGAGGACAATCGCCGTACGAGCTGCGCGAAAAGGCGAAAGATGTTTTCAGTTCGCCGGGTTTGCCCGATGAATACAGCGTCAAAGCAAAACGCGATGCGCAGGGAAAACTTGTCGGAATCATTCTGGTTCAGCCGCAGGGCGACGTTGCCTTTAACCGGCAAGGCGAAGCAAAAGCCGCCGCCGCGAGCGCTCCGCAGATGACGATTGACGAATTAATGCCGAAAGTCATTGAAGCGCTCGGCGGCGAGGCAAACTGGCGAAAATTCAATTCCCGAGTCGTTAAATACGAACTCGATTTCGTACATCAGGGCATCAAAGGTTATGGAACGCAATACGCCAAAGCGCCGAATCTGACTGCTACCGAATCTACTTTTACCGCAGTCGGGAAACCGATTGCCACCGCTTACGAATATTTCAACGGCACGGAAGGCGGCGAAGAAGCAAGTTTTTCCACGTTTGAAAAAGCTACGGGTAAAAGCTTGGAAGACGCCAGAATCAGCGCCGATTTTTACGGTCTGACAAACTGGAAAACAAATTATAAAAAAACCGAAATAAAACCGATGGCAAAAGTCGGCGACGAAGAAGCTTACGTTGTCGTTTTCGAGCCGGAAAAAGGCAACAAAGACACAATCTATTTTTCAACAAAAACGTTTTTGCCGATTAAGCTCGAATCGGTCGTTTCATCTTCGACGCGCGGCGTTGATTTGCCTTTTACCGAAACTTACAGCGATTACCGCACGATTGACGGCATCAAAGTCCCGTTTCGGATGGTCAATTCAAACATCGGCAACGGCGACACCGTGACGATTTTAAAGGAAGTCAAACACAATGTCCCGGTTGATGATAAAGTCTTCGGACGAAAAAAATAATTCATTGCTCGAATCTAAAAATAAAAAAGAGAGGCTTATAAAGCCTCTCTTTTTTATTTTCGGCGTTCTGACGGGGTTTTAATTTAACTGCACCAAACCGGCAGGGTTAAACTGCGGCTCGGAGTGATTGAAAACCGCGTCAAGCTCGTCCTGTACGCTGCCGTGCAAAGTACCGGCTTCTTTGAGCAGCGAGCGAAAGTTTTTGTAATCGTACAAATCCGTATCGAGCAGATGCGCCGGATTGACGTTGCCCAAAGCCGTCATAATCGAAGCGCGAACGTGCGGAATTTCTTTTTCCAGCTCGTTGATTAAACGCTTGACGCGAGCGCGTTTGAGATTCGGCTGCGAGCCGCACAAATTGCACGGGATAATCGGAAATTCTTTTTCCGCAGCAAATTTGGCGATGTCTTTTTCGCGACAATAAGCGAGCGGGCGAATGACCGTATTTTTGCGGTCGTCCGAACGCAGAGTCGGCGGCATCGCTTTTAATTGTCCGACGAAAAAGATGTTCAAAAGAAACGTGGAGATAATGTCGTCGGAATGATGTCCGAGCGCGATTTTGGTGCAGCCTTCTTCCAGCGCCGTGCGATACAAAATTCCTCTTCTTAATCTCGAACAAACCGAGCAAAAGGTTTTGCCTTCCGGCACGAGTCGGGTGACGGTCGAATAAGTGTCTTCTTCGACAATGCGAAACGGGACGCCGAGCGAGCTTAAATAATCGGGCAAAATGTGTTCGGGAAAACCCGGCTGTTTCTGGTCGAGATTGACGGCGAAAATGTCGAAACGGACGGGCGCGCGTTTTTGCACGTCGAGCAGCAAATCGAGCAAAGTGTAGCTGTCCTTGCCGCCCGACAGACAGACCATCACGCGGTCGCCGTCTTCGATCATCGAAAAATCTTTGATTGCCTCGCCCATTTGGCGCAGCAATTTGGTTTTAACTTTACTTTCTACAAACAATTTATGATAAATCCTTCCTTTAACAGCATTGCACAGCAAAAACATTCGTGCCAAGTCTGGACATCCGGCGATAAAATATTTATGATGAACGACGCAACCGGGAAATTTGCCAGACACAAACGTTCAGCGCGTCTTTCCTAAAAAACAAAATTCAGATAGACGGCTCCGCAAACGTGGTAATAAAAAACGCTTTTGTCACAAAAGCGTCCCGTTAACCGTCGAAAAACCCCAAAGGAGACAACTAAATTATGATCAGAATGGGCAGAAGCAACAGCTCAAAACCCGAACCGATGAAATCTGAAACACCTCAAAAAGACTTTTCAACCCCGAATCAATCTTTCGGCTACACGCCGCAAATGTCCGAAACGGCTTCGTTTCGCCCGTCGTTTGAAACCGCGTCGGCGCAAAAGGGCGCGATGACCGACAGCGAATCAATGGCGCGCGATATTAAAGAAGGGCGTCTGAGCGGTTTTGTCGGGAGCGGCACGATTTTGACCGGAGAAACCAGTTTTAAAGCGATGCTCCGCGTTGACGGTCATCTGACGGGAATCGTTTCGTCCGACGCAGGCACTTTGGTCGTCGGCACGGGCGGTCAGCTCGACGCCAATGTCACGGTCGCTGCCGCGGTCATTCACGGTATCGTCAACGGCGATGTCGTCGCCACCGAGCGCGTCGAGCTTGGGCGCACGGCGAAAGTTGTCGGCAACATTCAAACGCCTTCCTTGAGCATCGAACAGGGCGCGATTTTTGAAGGCAATTGCAGTATGGTCAGACAAAAAGCCGAAATGGACAAACGCCACGCCGCCGCCGCGCAAGCCGAAAATTATTCCAACGGCAACGTACCCGCCGAAGCGCAAAACGGGCTTGCCGCCGAAGAAAAAATAGTTACAAAAAACGCCGCTTAAAAAGCGAATTTCGGTAAAAAGCTGACAAATCTTCAAAGCCTCGTCTTTGTTGCCGGGTTCGGGCAACAAAGACGAGGCTTTATTTGTATTTGGATGTGCGTCTCTGCCACGCACACTGACCTTCTACCCCTCTAAATTTTCTGGACGTTTTTTAGTTTGTTGTGTCAGACTCACGGAAAATGTTTTTATTTTGTCCGAAATTGCAGGAGAAATCGAATTGAACGCGGAAGAACAGCGGCTCGAAGAATCGCGCGCCGGGCTTCGATTGTGGAAAAAATGGGGAACATATCTGAGCGAACGCGCCTGGGGAACGGTGCGTGAAGATTATTCTTCCGACGGAGCGGCTTGGGAATATTTTCCGTTTGAACACTCGCATCTTCGGACATATCGTTGGAACGAAGACGGAATCGCCGGTTTTTGCGACCGCAACCAGCGCGTTTGTTTTGCCTTGAGCTTGTGGAACGAGCGCGATTCGATTTTGAAAGAACGCTTGTTCGGCGTCACCGGAAATCAGGGCAATCACGGCGAAGATGTAAAAGAATATTATTTTTATCTGGACGCGACGCCAACCGCTTCTTACGCCAAATTTCTCTACAAATATCCGCAAACCGAATTTCCTTATCAACAGCTTTTAGAAGAAACGCGCAAACGCGGAAAACATGACGCGGAATTTGAATTATTGGATATACGAGCTTTTGACCAAAATCGGTATTTCGATGTTTTCATCGAATACGCTAAATTTTCGGCTGAAACCGTTTTCGTTAAAATCGAAGCATTTAATCGCGGCGACCGAAACGCGCCGCTTCACATTTTGCCTTCGCTTTGGTTTCGCAATACCTGGTCATGGACAAGCGATGCGAAAAAGCCGCGCCTTGAAAAGGTTGATTCAGACGACAATCTTTCCGTCATAAAAATCAGCGGAGAAAAAATCGGCGAATATTTGCTTTACGCGGCGGAAAAGCCGTCGCTGTTGTTTTGCGAAAACGAAACGAATCTCAAAAAACTTTATAACGCTGAAAATAAATCCGGTTTTGCCAAAGACGGCATTAACGATGCAATCGTTAATGGAAATTCAGACGCGGTTAATCCTGAGCATTTTGGGACAAAAGCCGCCGCGCATTATGAATTTAATATCGAAGCGGGCGAGAGTAAATCAATTTATTTACTCCTGACAAAAGAGCCTTTGATTCGGCGCGAGCGGGCAAATTTTGCGCTTCTCGCGGAGCAGACTTTGCAACAGCGAAAACAGGAAGCAGATGAATTCTATGCTTCAATAACGCCGGAGAATTTATCAACCGATGCCAAAAGCGTTTTGCGGCAATCGCTCGGCGGAATGATCTGGTCAAAGCAGTTTTATCATTTTGACGTAAACCGCTGGCTCGTCGGTGATCCGGCTCAGCCCGCGCCGCCTGCAATCAGAAAAAAAGGGCGCAACAAAGATTGGCGGCATTTGAACAACGCCGATGTCATTTCGATGCCCGACAAATGGGAATATCCTTGGTATGCGGCTTGGGATTTGGCTTTTCACTGCATTCCATTGGCGATTGTTGATTCGGAATTTGCTAAACGGCAGTTGATTTTACTGCTCCGCGAATGGTATCAACACCCGAATGGGCAGCTTCCCGCCTACGAATGGAATTTCGGCGACGTTAATCCGCCGGTTCACGCCTGGGCTGCCTTGCGCGTTTATCAAATCGAAAGAAAACGCAGAGGCGCGGGCGATTATGTTTTTCTCGAAAAAGTTTTTCACAAGCTACTGCTCAATTTCACCTGGTGGGTAAACCGCAAAGACCCGGAAGACAACAACGTATTTTCGGGTGGATTTCTAGGTTTGGATAACATCGGCGTTTTCGACCGCAATCAGAAATTGCCCGGCGGCGCTTATCTCGAACAATCCGACGGGACGAGCTGGATGGCGATGTATTGCCTGAATATGATGGCGATTGCGCTCGAATTAGCCAAGCAAAACGCAGCATACGAAGATGTCGCCACCAAATTTTTCGAGCATTTTATTTACATCGCCGATGCGATGAACAACATCGGCGAAGAAAACATCGAGCTGTGGAGCGACGAGGACGGTTTCTTCTACGACGCGCTGCGGCTTTCCGGCGGCGAGCAGATTCAATTAAAGGTGCGCTCGATGGTCGGTTTAATTCCGCTGTTTGCGGTGGAAACGTTGGAAGCGGCGGATTTTGAAAAATTGCCGGGTTTTAAACGCCGTGTCGAATGGTTTTTGACAAACCGACCGGATTTGACCGATTGGATTTCATGTCTGCAAACTGAGGGACAAGCCGATAGAAGGATTTTATCAGTCGTTAACCGTGAACGCTTGCGGCGAATTTTGCGCGTGATGCTCGACGAAACCGAGTTTTTGTCGGATTACGGCATTCGCTCGCTGTCCAAATTTCACAAACATAATCCTTACGTTTTGCAGCTCGACGGCACAACGCATTCGGTCAATTACGAACCGGCGGAATCGAAAACGGAGATGTTTGGCGGCAATTCAAACTGGCGCGGTCCCGTCTGGTTTCCTGTCAATTATCTCCTGATCGAATCGCTGCAAAAATTTGATTATTATTACGGCGACGATTTTAAAATCGAGTTTCCGACCGGCTCGGAACAAATGCTTACGCTCTGGCAAGTCGCGCAGGAATTGGAAAAACGTTTAACGAAAATATTTTTGAAAGGCGAAGACAATCATCGCCCGGTTTACGGCGGCGTTGAAAAATTTCAAACGGACGAAAATTGGCGCGATTACGTTCTGTTTTACGAATATTTTCACGGCGATAACGGCGCGGGACTCGGCGCGAGCCATCAAACCGGCTGGACGGGACTTGTGGCAAAAATTTTGCAGCAAATGGGCGATTACGGGACGAAAGTTTGAGCGGTGAAAGGAGAATAGAAATGAGTTTGACCGAAACGCCATTTACCTTAGCTTGCTTGCTTTAGTAAATACCGCATTTATTACGACTGAATAGAAGAAGTTGTAAGCAGCAACTATAAGAAGGAATATAATCAAATTTATTAATGAAGACTCATCTTCACCTATAAACTGAACATTATAAAATGTTGTTAAAATAAAAACTCGAATCTGACCGATAATATATAAAGGAATTAAAGAAAATAACCAAACAATTTGCCAGCTAACTATTGAATGCTGCTCACAAATACGAAAAAACCTGCAAGCCAAAACTTTTCCGATTCCAACCCCGAGAAAAAAGTGTAATGGCGTAACGAAATAGACGATTGGCGGTAAAGAATTGAAATCACCTCCAACCTTTATAAGATTGAATAGAAATATACAAAGCTCAATAATACAGCCAAAAATAAATCCATTAATCGCGCCCGAAAAAAATTGCTTCCATAATTTGATTACGTTATTCATCATTGAGATTGAGGTTGATATTTAAAGTTCAAATATTGGTTGCAAGCTTTGCCCCTTTACCGGAAACTATATCCTTTTTTGGGGAAATAATCGAGGAAATAATCTATGAAAGCAGTTGCGGTTAAACCGGGAATTAAAGATAGCGTTCATCTGGTCGAGATGGATGAGCCGAATTTATCGAGCATTCCGAACGGGCGCGGCGTGAAAGTGCAAGTTTTGCGAGTCGGCGGTTGCGGGACGGACAGGGAAATCAACAACGCCGAATACGGCACTGCGCCGGAAGGCTCGGATTTTCTCGTTTTGGGACACGAAAATCTGGGGCAAGTCGTCGAAACGGGCGAAAACGTCACGGAATTTGCGCCGGGCGATTATGTTGTTGCCTCGGTTCGTCGTCCCGGTCATTCGATTTACGACTTGATCGGCGAACAGGATATGACGACCGATTCGGAATATTTCGAGCGCGGCATTTCGCGTCTCCACGGTTATTTCGCCGAGCTTTATGTCGAATCGGCGGATTTTCTGGTCAAATTGCCGCCGACTCTGAAAGAAGTCGGCGTGCTGCTCGAACCACTTTCTATTGTAGAAAAGGGTTTGCAGCAAGCGTATGAAATTCAGGAACGCGCGAAAATCTGGCGTGCAAAACGCGCCGCCGTGATCGGCACTGGCAGCGTCGGGCTGCTGACGGTGATGGCTTTGCAGATGCGCGGGCTGGAAGTTCACGCTTTCGGCAAAGACACGCGAGCGGGCTATAAAAACGCGGATTTATGTGAGGAAATCGGCGCGAAATATTATTCGACGATGGAAACGCCCGTTTCAGAAATAGGCAAATCAATCGGCGGTTTTGACATTATTCTCGAAGCTACCGGATTTTCGCCGATTGTTTGGGACGCGGCGCGCGCATTGGCGAAAAACGGCGTCTTAATTTTAACGAGCGTGACAGGCGGCGAACGAACGGCGGAAATCGCCTCGGACAAAATCGTTTTTGAATTTGTGCTGGGCAACAAATTGATGTTCGGCACGGTCAATGCGGGAAAAGAGCATTTCGCCGCTGGAGTCAAAGATTTGGCTTTGTGCGAAGCGATGCATTCGGATTGGCTCGATAAAATGTTGACGCATCCCGTCAACGGCATCGAAAATTTCCGGCAAATGTTCGATAATTTAAATGGTGGGGCGTCGGGGGTGATTAAGACATTCTGTCAAATTTAAACGAAGGTTCGCCGGTGAAAGGAGAACAAAATGAAATTGTTTTTAATTCTCTGCTTTGCACTTTTAATCGTCACAATCGGCTGTGAGACGCGCGAACAAGCAATGCAAAAACGTGAAGGCAACGCTTTGGAAGGTTCTTTAGAAGCCGCCGCTTATATGGCGGAAGTTGAAAATGTTCGTCGCTTGATTTCGGAAGGAGCAAATGTCAACACTAAATTCAGCGGCGGCGGAACACCTTTATTCTCTGCGATTGCGCGCATTCCTGCCGAAAGAAATAAACGAGATTTAATTGAACGGCGGCGCGAAGTCATCAAAGTATTATTGGAGGCGGGAGCCGATCCGAATGTGGAAATAAACGGTAAGAATCTGATCGAAACAGCCGGAGAAGGCGGAGATGAGGAAATTAACCGAATGCTTGAAGAAACGGCGGCGAGACGAAAAGCGGTGTAGAGCAATTTTGTTTTAATAACAATCGAGCTGCAAGGCGGATAAAATCTGAAACAATTCAGTCATTAATTGTAAATGATTCGTTTAAAAATTCGCGGGCGATTAACAATTAACAACTAACCATTTACAATTTCAGTTATGCCGGATTTTGAACGCGACGAAGCGGTTTTGACCGAAAGCGAGACAAAGCTGGAAAAGCCGCCGCTTTTTAAAGTTTTGCTTCATAATGACGATTTTACGACGATGGAATTTGTCGTTTACGTTTTGCGGACGGTTTTTCACAAAGACGAGGCTGACGCTTTTCTGATTATGATGAACGTCCATCGCGCGGGCGTCGGCGTCGCTGGCATTTACACTTATGAGATCGCCAATATGAAAGCCGAAAAATGTATGAATCTCGCGCGCACGCACGAATATCCGCTACTTTGCACGGTTGAGGAAGAATAGACAACGAAACGGACGCAATTTGCTTCGCAGTAAACTTAAAAATTGAATTGAAATGTTAACGAAAGAATTACAGGAAACTTTAAGCGCGGCTGTCGAAGAAGCCGTGCAGCGGCGGCACGAATACGTCACGCTTGAGCATTTGCTGTTCGCAATGCTCAACGATTCGACCGCGCGTGATGTGCTTTACAACTGCGGCGGCGATTTGGAAAAGCTCGGCAATGAGCTGGAAAAGTTTTTTGCCGAACGGCTGGAAACTCTGCCCGACGGTTTGACGCAGATGCCCGAATTGACATCTGCGTTTCAGAGCGTTTTGCAATACGCGATGCTGCAAGCCGAAGGCAGCGGGCAAAAGGAAATTGACGGCGGCAATATCTTAGCGGCGCTGTTTCAAATGGATAATTCCTACGCCGTTTATCTGCTCCGGCAGCAAAACATCACCAGACTCGACGTTTTAAATTACATCGCGCACGGCATTTCGAAAGTTGACGATGGTTTCTCCGCCGCTTTCGGCGACAACCCGGAGATTGACGATGAATTTGCCGAAGACGCCGCCAACCGCCAGGCGGGCAAAGACCCGCTCAAAAACTTCACGACCGAACTCGTCGCGCTTGCCGCCGAAGGCAAGATTGATCCGGTGATCGGCAGAAATTTGGAATTGGAAAGAACCGTTCAAATTCTCTGTCGCCGCCGCAAAAACAATCCGCTTTATGTCGGCGAACCCGGCGTCGGAAAAACCGCGATTGCCGAAGGTCTGGCGCTCAAAATTCACAACGGCGAAGTGCCGGAAATTTTGAAAAACGCCAGTGTTTATTCGCTCGATATGGGCGCGGTTTTGGCGGGAACGCGCTATCGAGGCGATTTTGAGCAGCGTTTTAAAGCGATTATCAGTGAGCTGAAAAAAATCAAAGACGCGATTTTGTTCGTTGACGAAATTCACACCATCGTCGGCGCGGGCGCGGTTTCCGGCGGCGCGATGGATGCGAGCAATATTTTAAAACCCGCGCTCGCTTCGGGCGAATTGCGCTGCATCGGTTCGACGACTTACAGCGAATACAAAGCCGCTTTTGAACGCGACCGCGCTCTGGGCAGACGTTTCCAGAAAATTGATATTGTCGAGCCTTCGGTAGAAGAAACTTATGAGATTTTGAAAGGCTTGAAACGGTTTTACGAAGAACATCACGGCGTAACGTATTCCGACGAATCGTTAAAAGCCGCTTCGGAATTAGCCGCCAAATATCTGCATGACCGCTTTTTGCCGGACAAAGCCATTGACGTAATTGACGAAGTGGGCGCGAGCGTTAAGCTAATGCCTGAAAATAAAAAACCGAAAGAAATTTCGGTCGAAATGGTCGAAAACGTGCTGGCAAAAATGGCGCGGATTCCGCCCAAAACCGTTGTCGCAACGGAAAAAGAACGCCTGCACACGCTCAAAGAAGATTTGCAGTCAGTCGTTTTCGGGCAAGACCACGCGATTGACCGGGTTGTTGAGGCAATTCAAATCAACCGTGCCGGACTCGGACAACCGAACAAGCCGGTCGGCTCGTTCCTTTTTTCAGGTCCCACAGGAGTCGGAAAAACCGAATTGGCGAAACAATTGGCAGCACAGTTAGGCGTTGAATTCCTGCGGTTCGATATGAGCGAATACGCCGAATCGCACACTGTTTCGCGGCTGATAGGCGCGCCTCCGGGCTACGTCGGATTTGATCAGGGCGGGTTGCTGACTGATGAAATCAACAAAAAACCGCACTCGGTTTTAGTTCTGGACGAAATCGAAAAAGCGCATCCGAACCTTTTCAACATCTTGCTGCAAGTGATGGATAACGCGACTTTGACCGACAACAACGGCAAAAAAGCCGATTTCCGCAACGTGATTTTGATTATGACCACGAACGCAGGCGCGGCTGAATTATCGTCGGGCGGGGTCGGTTTCCGCAACGCTGCATCATCAAAAGGCAAAGGGCGCGGCGCCATTGAACGCACTTTCTCGCCCGAATTCCGCAATCGCCTCGACGCCTGGGTTGCTTTCGAGGCTCTCGACATCGAAAACATCAAGCTCGTCGTTGATAAATTCGTCAAAGAATTAAACGACCAAATTGCCGAGAAAAATGTTGTCGTCAAACTTGATGAAGCAGCGCGTGAATGGCTGGCGAAAAACGGTTTCGATCCGAAATTCGGCGCGCGTCCGATGGCTCGTTTGATTCACGAAAAAATCAAACAGCCGCTTGCCAACGAGATTTTGTTCGGCAAATTGGAACATGGCGGCGAAGTTATGGTTAAAGAGGAAAATGGCGAATTGAAGCTAATTTTTTAAGTAGATGATGTGGTGGATTGCCTTTGTTTTAAATTTGCCGGTTTCTTTAGATTTTCAAAATTACCGGGAGCGAATCCGTCAAAAATCGGATTTATTCATGCACTTTTTTCTCTCATTGTGTCTTTTAATTTAAGAACACTTTGAGCGACGCATTGAGCCTGATTTATGCCTGGAAAACCTAACTTGACCTTTTAAGTAAAGACTTTATAATAGGTAATTTGCTGTGGCTGGGTAGCTCAGATGGTTAGAGCGTGGGATTCATAACCCCAAGGTCGGGAGTTCGATCCTCCCCCCCGCCACCAATATTTATCGGAGTAATAAGGCGAGCGCTATGCTCGCCTTTGTTTTTTGTATGTAATTTTGTATGTAAACGAACAACATCTCTATCGCAATTGAATAAGTCATTTGATGCAGAGTGCAGAAACAATTCCAAAATTGCCACTTTTCGTGACAATCAAAAGTGATATATTTTGTCTCAAAAATGACCTTTTTTGAGACAATTATGCATTTGTATTATTTTCGAAAATAAAAAAAGGGAATAAAGAATCCTGGCACTAAATTTCTTAAACAAATGGAGTTTTAAAGCAATGTCTCACAATGTTGGAAAGTTAATTGTGTTTTTGTCCTTGATTTTTTCCTTAACAATATTCGCAAGTGCTCAAACACCCGATGTCGGCATTGGCATCAAGAAAATTGAACACTTATCACATATCCGGCGGATGCATTGACGCTCAAAGAATTAAACCGGACAATCTTGTAAGAGGGAGCGAGGCTCGTTGCGGCAGAAGATTGCACGAGGGTTGCCCACGGACAACCGGCACGCCTTTAAGCAAAAGAGTAAACACATCGCTTTCCGGGAGTTTAAGGAGAAAAGTATGAACCAGCCGGTTAATGAAAATAATCTTTGTCAAAAAATCGAAAAAGACGAAAGGCGAAGATTCAATCGCGAGGAAAATGTCAAACCGTTTAGCGGATTTATTATAATTCGCTTGTCCGAGAAACATTCTTTTTTTGATAGTGATAAGTTGCAAGAGCTAGCCGAGAAGCATCAATTGACGCGGCTTTTATCAATTCTGGAAACTCACAAACCTCAAAATATCAGAAGCAGCGTTAAGAGCGTTTCCGTAGAAAAATTGAGGGAGTTGGAAGAAAATGCCGAGCGGTCGGAGTTTCCGCCTCTACACAGTCTCTCCAGTTATTGGCGATTGGATTACCGGAATTATGACGGGAATCTCGACGAATTAGTCGAAAGGTTTCAGGAATTGCACGAAGTAGATTTAGCTTATAAAGAGATGTCTGCCTCCGATCCAACCATTGATCCCAGTGATGATACATTCGTCGCTCAGCAACTTTATCTGAACCGCGCGCCAAGGGGAATTGATGCGCGCTGGGCTTGGACACAACTTAACTGTCAAGGCGTCGGTGTCGGTTTTATTGATTTGGAACAAGGTTGGATACCGACCCACGAGGACTTAGCTGCTGCGTCCCCGACGCTCGTATTTAACGATAATCGGCACGGTTACGGCACATATATCGGCAATCACGGGACATCCGTACTAGGCGTAGTCGTCGGCGTAGATAACAATCGCGGCGTGGTCGGGATTGCTCCACGTGTAGATTATGTGCGAATGGTGTCGCATTATAAAGTCGCTAATGATGGTAAGCACGTCGCCGACGCAATTGTTGCGGCGATTAAGCATATGAATGCCGGCGATGTTTTGTTACTGGAAGTCGCCAGAGACGAGCTTCCAACCGAAACGGACGCCGTTGACTTCGACGCCATCAGATTAGCCGTCGCCAATGGAATAATCGTCGTTGAAGCCGCCGGAAACGGTAACGGAATCGACACTCCAAGAAATCTCGATAAGTGGACGGATATGGGAAAATTTCGTCTCAACAGAGGGCACAATGATTTTCGCGATTCGGGAGCAATAATGGTCAGCGCGGCAACGTCAGCGTGTCCTCATAATCGGATGAGGTGGGCGAATTTCGGCTCCCGGATTGACTGTTACGCTTATGGTGAAAATATCGTTACCACCGGCAAGGGAGATTTAGCGGGAAGCACCACGGGAACTCGCAACGACGATTACACCAAAACTTTTGGCGGCACAAGCGGAGCTTCGCCGATAGTTGTCGGCGCGGCGTTAATAATACAGGGAAAATATAAAGCCGTCACTAAAAGTGTGCTTTCATCGCTTCAAATGCGTGCCTTGCTTTCCCACCCGGCAAACGGAACGCCGCAAGGCGGAGGCGTAGCGGGCAACATCGGCGTTATGCCGGATTTGCGCGTAATTATCGAAACCTCGCTCATTTTAGTGCCGGACGTTTATTTGCGCGATTTTGCAGGAGACACCGGACAAGTGCCGACCACCGGCGCAATCAGCACAAGCCCCGACATCATCGTCAGACCGACCCAAGCAGCCAACCCGACAGCCGAGTTCGGCGAAGGCAGCGGCAATGAAAATTCCGCAACGCTCGGATCCACAGTCAAACCAGGTCAGGATAATTTCATTTACGTGCGGATGAAAAACCGCGGCGGCAGCGCGGCGAATGATGTAAAGGCAGATATTTATTGGAGCGAAGTTTCGACGCTGGTTACGCCGAATCTCTGGAATTTTATCGGCACGACCGCACCGGTCAACGTCCCCGTCGGCGATACGCTGGTGGTTGCGCCTGCGCTCACGTGGGGTGCAGCCTCTCTACCGCCTGACACGCATCAAAGCTTTATCGGAATATTGCGGCACGCGCAAGACGATGGTCCGCCGGTTCCGAGCGCGTATAATTTCGACTTGGATGATTTTATTGCCCTTATCAGAAACCATAACAACGTAACTTGGAAAAATTTTAATGTGGTTGATGATGTTGACCCAAGCGACCCGAACGCAACGCTGCCGTTTAATATAGTCGGGGCACCGGACGAGGCAAGAAAATTCGATTTCGAGATAATCAGGGCTTTGCCGGAAGAAGCGAGTCTCTGGTTGGAAATGCCTTTTAACCTTTTTGCTTTTACGCGGATCAAAGGTATCGAAACCAACATTGACCGAAAAGGAAACAAAGTTTCCGTTTTATTGCCCCCCTTGCGAAGATTCGGCATTTGCGATCTCAATTTGCCGAAGTCTGCCAGGTATAAATGTAGATTTGTTGTTAAAGGAGGCAAAGGATATGAAAACGGACTTCATCAAATTGCGATTAGACAAGTCTATGAAAATTTTGAAGTCGGCAGGGTCACTTGGGGATTAAAGGTTAAAACTGAAAACTAGAAAAGAAAAAAGTAGCTCGTAGATAATGAGGCGGAAAAAGCTGATGCAATTTTCCACCTCGCCCGGTTGTCGCCCGGTTTTCAGTTACTATGTCGCGAGAAAATCTTTGCTTCTGTGATGACTACGCGTTTTTTATTGATCTTTTAGAAACTAAGTCCGGGTAAATTCCCACTTAAATATAAAAAAAAGCCCCTCCGGCTAATTTTTTCACTTTTTTATACTGGCAAGCCATATCAGATCAAAGCTCAAGTTCTCAAAACGTTCATCTCAATACTACTCAGGTATTTTAGAGAGAAGAACATTTCTAAAAGACGGATAATATTCGCGTCAGCCCAATGAAGAGCAATTATTTGCCTGACTCTTAAAACTTCAACAAGCAATAAAACAGGCGGAAAATTTTAACTCTTCTCGCCTGTTTTCATTTCAGATTTGAATTTTCACCTAATAGGTGAAAATTCAGGTTAAATCTAAAGTAAGCGATTAGGGTTTCAGCGGAGTCGGCGGCGGTTCAATGACGACCGGGTCGCAATTTCCCAGATCGGGAGATGGGTCACTGCCATCATCACAAATGGGAATTGTCGTATCAGTCACAAGGTTTCCAATTTTCGCCGTGCTGCTAAAGCGAATCATATGGCTGTTTAATACCTGTCCAGCCATAAGTTTCTTTTTGGTTTTATCTTTGACAAGATCATAGTATAAATAAAAATCATTCTCGTGGCAGAACTCTCCGCAATCATTGTCAAAGGTGAGAGTTAGTTTTGTTCCATCCACAAACGGGAAATGAACCGGAATGTCGTCGACACCCTTCTCTTTGATTATCATGGTTAGTCCCGGCATTGCGGTCACATCAAATTTTGCGCTGATAACGGCTGCCACGCGATCAATAATCCGAACAGGCGCTCCGCGACGATCCTCCTGCACAAAATATTTTCTGCGCGTCAAACAATATGTATCAAGTATCGCCGAAGGAATCAGCATCGAGATAACTTTAGTACTTCCGTTTCTTGCCAATTTCAGCTTATCGTGACCGTGAGCGTAATCTTCGGCTGCCATATTAAAAATGCTGTTAAACGCAGGTCCCGTTGACAGCGGTGAATCAGACACCCCCGTGAAAGAAATGTTTCGGTCACTGAATTCACGCTGTAGGGGCGATTGTTCGTGAATCTCCCCGTGAACGAGGAAATTAACCGGATGGATTCCATCGCAAATAAAAACAACTTTCCAGAAATTGCCTTCTCTGTAACAAGCGGCGAGTCCTTTAATCAAGATTTCTACATTCATTGCCATATATTTTTTTCTCCTTTTCTTATTTGTTTCAGTAAAACTAAAATTCGGCATAACCGCCAAAGGCGGCGAAACCCGCCCAGTAATACGGCTTGCGGAAACGCTCAAGCTCCGGGGCGTTAAGCATTTCAAGCTGCGCCCGGCGCAGAGCGGCGGCGGTCGAAAGTTTTTCCTTCCGGCGATAAAAATGAAATTTCTTCATCAGCTCAGCCGTCGCTTCCGAATCCACTTTCCATTGACTCGCGACCACCAACGGAACTCCGGCTGCTAAAAACGTCCGCGATAAACCGATTAAGCCTTCTCCGTTGTAATAATGCTCTCCGCCCGTTTGACACGCGGAGAGGATGACGAGCTTTGCACGAGGCAGTTTTTCCCCGATCAATTCGGAGCCGGTCAAAGCGCCGTCATCCTGTCGGCTGGTGTCCGCTGCCAGCGCCAGACTCGACAGCAGGGGAGCGCCCTCCGTGACCACGTAATGACCGGCAAAATGGATAACATCCGCATTTTTCAACGAATTTCGGAAAGCGGATTTGGTCGCCTCCCTGTCGAGTAGGACTTGCCGACGGTCGTAAAGACCGGCGATTTCTTCAGCCTCCCGTTTTGCATCCGGCAAATCCGCTAAATCATCAAAAACCTCCCGGTCAAAAGCGGGATTCCCAATGCTTAACAGGCTTTCATCGCCGGTTCCGTTTTTTTTCGCCGCATTTTCGGTGCACGATAAGAAAACATTGGCGCTCGGTGCGTAAGAAACGTCAAATTCCGTTATAAACGGCTTTTCGCCCGGGGATAAAAGCGCCGCGAAAGGAAGATAAAACAGGATCTTGCTTGGGATCAAACGGATTTCAAGCGTGGGGTCAAGCTCGCGCCGGATGGGGCTAATCAATAAGTTGTAAAGCTCGCGCGCCAGTACTTCGGCATCTCGCTCTGCCGCCCCGGTTCGACGAGGCAAAACCCGAAGATAATTTTCAGCCTTTTCGCGCAATTTTTCGGCGCTTATTTCGACCGGTACAACTGTGAACTTTTCTCGCGAAACAAGCCAGACAAGGATGCGGTTTTCCAAAACCGTGTATTGCAGCAACTGGACTCGTTCGGGCATTCGCCGGCGGATTTCAGAAAGTGGGAGCGGCGCGGCGCTGTCTTTTAATAAAATCTCCAGCCTGTTCCTCTCGCCCGAAATCTCCGCGCCCTTGTGCAGCCAGTCGAGCAGGGAACGGGAAGCTGAGATTTCGCCGTAATCATAAGCCCGCTCGTAATTTCCGCGTCTGAATTCGTAATCGGCGGCAAGATCGTAAACGCTTTGCTCCGCGTCGAAAAACCCCGTCCGCGCCTGCTCTTCTAAAATCTGTTCGCGGTACTTCTCGGTTTCCTCTAAAATTGCCGGTATTTCCCTCCCGACTTCCGCGTCGTTGCCTAAACTTAACTGCGCCAGCAATCTGCCTTTATGCGCCTCATACCGGCTAAGCGGAACTTCCAGAGTCTCGTATTGTTTGAGAGCCTCGTCATAAAACCGGAATGAACTCTCGTAATTGTTTGCTTGTTTTTCCAAATAGCCGAGTTTAAGGAAAGAATAGGCAATCATCTTTTTCCGGGAAGATTCGTCCTCTATCGTTTCAGCCTTTTCCCGCCCTTCGTTTAGCCATTCCCGCGCACGGGCGAGATCTCCGGTTTGAGCGTAGGAAATTCCCGCGTGACTTCGCGAAATCACGATAAACATCGGGTCTTTGAGTTGATCCGCTAAATGGACGGCTTCGAGCGCCGTGAGCTTTGCCGCATTGTAAAGCTTCGCACCACTTAATATTTGCAGAGCCTCCGCGTAATTACGATATTTCTGTCGAGGGCTGACCTCGGGCAGATTTGATTCTTCCAGAACCCGCCATAGATAACGGAGTGCTCCCTGCTTTTGCCCGAAGAATGAGTTCAGTTTAGCCAGTTCCAGGAGATTTCTCTGCAATGCATAAGAATCTTTGATTTCTTCAGCCAAAGCCAGAGCTTTCTCGTAGTTTTTTTTTGATCGCGTGATTTGCTTTGAATTTTTAAGACCTCCCGCCAGCCAGTAAAGCGACGTGGCTGCAAGCCATTTATATTTTCTGATCCGGCAATACTCTGCGATCTCATCAAACAGGATTATACTTTCAGCGATTCGATTATCATTTCTTAAACAATAAGCGATAAAATATTCGCTAAGCTTTGCTTCCCAAACGTCTCCGGCTTCGGAAAAAAAATTGCGCGCGCGGTTAAATTCCGCTAATGCCTCACGGTACCTTAACTCCAAACATAATTTGTTACCGTTGCGAACAGCTTGCTGAGCCTGTTTGAGCAAAGCCGTCTGATCTGCCGATAAGGCAGAATAAAATTCGGCAATTTCGCTCGCCAGCGGATCTCCGGTGCGCCCCTCTTCAAGCTCTCCGGCATAAGACAAAGCCCTGGAGAGGCTGTCTTTTTCGCCCTCCGGCGCTTCCAGAAAAGACATCGCAAGGCGTTGCGGCAAATATTTTCCGGCAATCAACTCTCTGTTTCGACTCACCAGGCGCCAAGCCTCTTCATCGTTATTTTGCCGGAAGGCAATCAGAAATTCGCGTTCAAGCTCTGCCGCCGAGCGGTTTTGAAATTTCTGTGATTCTAAACTTTCCAGATTTCTTCTCGCTTCGTCCGCCCATTTTGAATTCGGGTCCAATTCCAGATATTCGCGCCACGCCTGTCGTGCTTGTTCGGCGGAGTAAAGATCCTTTAAATTCAAAGCGCGGTTAAAGCGCGGTTCGAGCAATCGAGGATCAAGCTTGATTGCCTCTTCCAGATGTTTGTGGCTTTTATCAAGTGATTCCAACCGTTTTGACCCGTTGTTTGAAGATCTTTTGGCGATTTCAAGATATGCCGCCCCAAGATCGGCATGCATTTTCGCGTCGCCTGGCGCGAGCTTGGCGGCTTGCTCAAGCTGTTCAATGGCTTTATCAAAATCTTTTTCAAGCAAATAAAGCGTTCCTAAAGCGTGCAGCGATTCGGCATCTTTGTTTTCGCTGACCGCCTGGAGCAACAGGGATTTCGCTCTTTCGCGCTCAAGGACGTTGCCGGAATCTTCAGCCGGTGCGCGGGTTTGATTTAACGGCGCATACCCAAATCCCACTATGCGCGGCTCAATAAAGCGTTTTTCGCCGTAAACTTGTTTGAGGGCAGCTAGTCCTTGATCAAGGCGCCCCTCCCGGAGAACGAAATGCCAGATCGCAAAGCCCGCTCCGATAATTATTAGTGCGACCAAAGCGGTCGTTGCGCGAGCCGGCAAGAACTGCCGCAGCCTGCTCAATAAACTTTTTTTCTCGTTTTGCTTTTTTAGTGCTGGCTGTTGCTCGCCGAGATGCGCTTTAAAAACGCGGGCGAAGAGAAATCTTTCCTGCATTCCAGGCAAAGCCAAAAAATGATTTTCAAATTTGACTTGCTCATCCCGGTTTAACCGACCGTCAAGATAGTCGTCAATCATCTCTTCCTCGGAAATCGAGATTTCCTCGCCAAACGAATCCTCGGTCATTAGACGCCTTTCGATATTTTGCTGCGCTTCTTCATTCTTGAGATCGCCCAGCAAATACCTTTTGATATTTTCTCGTTCCTGGCTTTGCTTCATTCGCGTTTGAAATTCGGCGCTACAAATATGTATGCCGAAATGATAAAAAACATTTCACTCAAGTTTTATTTTTCTCTAAACAAGCCTCGACGCATTTTTGCAGCCGCTGGCGAATGCGGTGCGCTCTGACGCGGAGCGTGTTTAAAGTTAGCCGGCATTCCAGAGCAAGTTGATGGCGATGATCGATATTGGTTCGCTCTTCGGAAGCATAATATTGAACGACTATGCTGCGGTCGTCATTCGGTAGTTCGACCAAACACCGGTTGAGGCAATTACGCCTCTGATAATTTTCCTCCGAATCCTCATCGAAAACCGGCAGGTAAAACGGATTTTGGGTTGCGGGGACTTCCGGCTTTTTCCGGTGGGCTTCAAGGGAGACTTTCCGGGCGATCCCGTAAAAATAGAGCGCCGGGTCGCCCTCGTAATTCGTTGCTATTTCCCTGA